>NZ_KV812697.1:0-109936 GCF_001813485.1 Pseudomonas sp. HMSC067G02 | reverse complement strand
GCTCAAGGGCGACGAACGCAAGGCGTTCATGAGCGGCTGCCTGAAGGCCGGCGCGCCTGCCGGCGGCAAGGCCACCGCGCAGCAGGAGAAGATGAAGAGCTGCAACGCCGACGCCAGCGCCAAGTCGCTCAAGGGCGACGAGCGCAAGGCATTCATGAGCAGTTGCCTGAAGGCCGGCGGCAGCGCCAAGGCGGCGACCCAGCAGGAGAAGATGAAGACCTGCAACGCCGACGCCACCGCCAAGGCGCTCAAGGGCGACGAACGCAAGGCGTTCATGAGCACCTGCCTGAAGAAGTGAGCCCCACCCTCGTCGGGCTCGGTGTGGCGGCGGATAACGCCTGTGGCGTTATCCGCCCTGCGGACGGGTGTGGCGTGGTCCTGGCGTAGGGCGGATAACCGCTCGCGGTTATCCGCCATGGCGGGCCCGGTGTGACCTTATCCCCCTATAGGGCAGGGGCACGACCAGGGCGGCTCAGCCATAGCGCTTCTTCGCCTCGATGGCCAGGCCGCTGCCGATGCTGCCGAACAGGTTGCC
This sequence comes from Pseudomonas sp. HMSC067G02, assembly GCF_001813485.1. Classification (NCBI taxonomy): domain Bacteria; kingdom Pseudomonadati; phylum Pseudomonadota; class Gammaproteobacteria; order Pseudomonadales; family Pseudomonadaceae; genus Pseudomonas; species Pseudomonas sp. HMSC067G02. The sequence goes on along the minus strand of NZ_KV812697.1, from coordinate 109,401 downwards.
CTCGACATGACGGGCGTTGGGCAGCATCGCCGAGACGCTCCGGCGCAGCGCCGGAATGCCGCTCGAACCGCCGGTGAAGAACACCGTGTCGACCCGGTCCGGGTCGACCCCGGCCGAGGCCAGCAGTTGCGCGACGCTGTTGCGCACGCGCTCCAGCAGTCCGTCGACGGCGTTCTCGAACAGCCCACGGGTCAGCTCCACGCCGAGCCCGGCCTCGATGCGCTCCAGCGAAAGGTGCAGGCGCTCGGTTTCGGTCAGGCGGATCTTGCTGTCTTCCACCTGCATCGCCAGCCAGTGCCCGGCGCGTTCCTCGATGAGCCTGAAGAGGCGGTCGATGCCGGTGCTGTCGACGATGTCGTAGCGCATGTTCTTCAGCGCCAATTGCGACTTCTGCGCGTACACCGCGTTGATGGTGTGCCAAGTGGCCAGGTTCAGGTGGTAGCTGGTGGGCATGAAGGCGTCGCTCTTCATCCGGCTGCCGTAGCCGAACAGCGGCATCACGCCTTCCAGGCTGAGCTGCTTGTCGAAGTCGGTACCGCCGATGTGCACGCCGCCGGTGGCCAGGATGTCGTCCTGGCGCTCGGCCAGGTTGCGCCGCTCCGGCGCCAGGCGCACCAGGGAGAAGTCCGAGGTGCCGCCGCCGATGTCGACGATCAGGACCAGTTCCTCGCGCTGGATGCCGCGCTCGTAGTCGAAGGCCGCGGCGATCGGTTCGTACTGGAAGGAAACCTCCTTGAAGCCGAGCTTGTTGGCCACCTGCACCAGGGTGTCCTGGGCCTCGCGGTCGGCCTCCGGGTCGTCGTCGACGAAGAACACCGGGCGACCCAGCACCACCGCGTCGAAGGCTTGCCCGGCGGCGGCCTCGCCGCGCGCCTTGAGCTGGCCGATGAACAGGCCGAGCAGGTCCTTGAACGGCAGGGCGCTGCCGAGCACGGTGGTCTCGCTCTTCAGCAGCTTGGAGCCCAGCAGGCTCTTCAGCGAGCGCATCAGCCGGCCCTCGTAGCCCTCCAGGTACTCGCCGAGCGCCTGGCGGCCGTAGACCGGGCGGCGCTCCTCGACGTTGAAGAACACCACCGAGGGCAGGGTGATCTTGCCGTCCTCCAGCTCGATCAGCGGTTCGACCTCCGGCCGCCACCAGCCGACGGTGGAGTTGGAGGTGCCAAAATCGATGCCCAGGGCGCGGGCGGCGGTGCTCGGGTTCATGGCGCGAAAAGGTCCGGGAAAAACGGCCGCGCAGTGTATGCGAGAGCGTCGCGGATTTCACCGCCGGCGATCGGCAGGAAGCGTCCTGGTACGTCCGTGCGGGCCGCCCCGACCTTTGTATACGGATTTGCCAAGGGGCCCGCGCATGGTGCTATGTTGGCGCTGCTTTCCCACTCCGTCTTGCCGTGTTGTCCTGGATTTCGTCATGCATAGAGCCTCACACCATGAGTTGCGTGCGATGTTTCGCGCGCTGTTGGACTCCTCCCGTTGCTACCACACCGCTTCCGTGTTCGATCCCATGTCGGCGCGCATCGCCGCCGACCTCGGCTTCGAGTGCGGCATCCTCGGCGGTTCGGTGGCTTCCCTGCAGGTCCTGGCGGCGCCGGACTTCGCCCTGATCACCCTCAGCGAATTCGTCGAGCAGGCCACCCGCATCGGCCGGGTGGCGCGCCTGCCGGTGATCGCCGACGCCGACCACGGCTACGGCAACGCGCTGAACGTAATGCGTACGGTGGTCGAACTGGAGCGCGCCGGAATCGCCGCGCTGACCATCGAGGACACCCTGCTGCCGGCGCAGTTCGGGCGCAAGTCCACCGACCTGATCTGCGTCGAGGAGGGCGTCGGCAAGATCCGCGCGGCCCTGGAGGCGAGGGTCGACCCGGCGTTGACCATCATTGCCCGGACCAACGCCGAACTGATCGACGTCGATGCGGTGATCCAGCGCACCCTGGCCTACCAGGAAGCCGGCGCCGATGGCATCTGCCTGGTCGGCGTGCGCGACTTCGCCCACCTCGAGGCGATCGCCGAGCACCTGCACATCCCGCTGATGCTGGTCACCTACGGTAATCCGCAACTGCGCGACGACGCCCGCCTGGCGCGGCTCGGTGTGCGTGTCGTGGTCAACGGCCACGCCGCCTATTTCGCCGCGATCAAGGCGACCTACGACTGCCTGCGCGAGGAGCGCGGGGCGGTGGCCTCGGACCTGACCGCCTCGGAGCTGTCGAAGAAGTACACCTTCCCCGAGGAATACCAGGCCTGGGCCCGCGACTACATGGAAGTCAAAGAGTAGGCGACCTCAGGCCAGGCGCTGGCGCAACGCCTGGTACAGCGGCAGGTCGCGTTCGTACTGGCCGGGAACCAGGGCGTGGCGGTGCTCGGCGAGCATGCCCAGGTAGTCGTCCACCGCCGTGCGGTAGCTGGCCAACTGGTCGGTGGCCAGGGGCTGGCCGGCCATGGCGCGGATATCGAAAGCCCATTGCAACCCGTCGCGGGCGTTCGAATAGGCGGCGCCGTCCATGCCGGCGGTGAGCGCCAGCCACTGGTCGAGGAAGGCCTGCGGTGCGTCGCGCGGGGGGAAGTGGCGGATCTTCGCGGCGCCCACCTCGGTGATGCCGTCGCCGTCCAGGTCGACGCTGTATCCTTCCGGCAGCAGCAGGTTGCGCGCGCCTTCCTCGCTCAGCGCCTCGACCCGGATCGGCTCGGCCAGGCCCATGTTGCGCTGCAGCGCCTGCAGGTCGTCGGCGCCCAGGCGGGCGAGGAAGCCGCGGGCGTCCAGTTGCGCGTCGTTTTCGCAGGCGCGGTTGAGCACATGGGCGAAGCGCAACTGGTCTTCCAGGCTGACGCCGCGCACCCGGCTGTATTCCAGCTGGGTGGCGCCGAGGGTGTCGGCCAGCGCCCCGGCCTGCTCCGCGCTGCCTTCGGCGGCGACCGCGAGGCGCGCGTAGGCGGCCTGGAAGTCGCGCTGGAAATCCTGGTCGGGAGTGCGGGTCATCAGCTGCCGCTGGGCCAGGCTCGGAGAGCTGGAGGCTGAGTCGATCTTCATGTCCGGGTCGTCCTTGAGGCCGAGGAGAGAGAGCGCGTTACCCTACGCGCTGGTGGCGGCGCCCGCCAATGCGCAGAAGGTCGCAGGGCGACAGTCTGGTTCAGGATCGCCCGGAGCGCTCGCGTCGCTTGCGTTCGCGGTAGGCGGCCTGGTTGGCCAGGCGCCGCTGCGCCGAACCGGGGCGGTTGGCCGACTGGGCGCGGTACAGGCGCTGGGCGTAGACCAGTTCCATGTAGCGTTGCATCGCCCGGCTGTTGAACAGCAGCCAGGCACAGGCGCCGCCGCCGAGCGCCACCAGGCCCGACGTCTCGCCGCTGGCCAGGCGCAGCAGGAGCCCGGTGCCGACCAGCAGCAGGCTGGCGTCGCGGGCCAGGCGCGGGCCGAGGCTGGCGCCACGGGAGAGCAGGGCGATCAGCCACAGCCAGGCCGCCAGCAGCGGCAGGGCGGAGAGCCAGCCCAGCGGCCGCAAAGGAGCCTCCGGCAATGCCAGGCGCAGCGCGGCAAGACCCAGCGGCGCGGCACCGAGCAGCAGCGCCAGGCTGCCGAGCAGCGGTGCGTAGAGACCGGGATGACGGCGCGGATACAGGCCGTGCAGTTGCCGGACGCTATAGCGGTCCTCCGGCGCCGGCAGGGCGAACGGATCGCCGGCGAGCGCGGCGTCGAGCTGGCGGCCCTGGTCGATCAGGTGGGCGAGGCGGCGGAACGGTCCCATCATGCGGTGTACCTCCAGGCTTGGCTGGCGATTGTGCCACGCCAGGCCGATGGTCGCGCCGCCCTTGCAAAGCCGCGGGCGAACGCCCATATCTGGAGGTTCTAGGGTTTCAGCCAGAGGAGTCAGTCATGGCCAGCGGGTGGGCGAACGACGGTGCGGTGCAGGAACAGATCGACAGCACGATCGAGGATGCCATCGCTCGTGCGCGCAGCCAGTTGCCCCGTGGCGAGAGCCTGACCCATTGCGAAGAGTGCGACGCGGCGATCCCCGAGGCGCGGCGCCGGGCGATTCCCGGCGTGCGCCTGTGCGTCAACTGCCAGGCCGAGCACGACAGGGAACAGGCGAAGTTCAGCGGCTACAACCGCCGCGGCAGCAAGGACAGCCAGTTGCGCTGAAGGCCTGCCTCAGTTTTCCCGATAGCGTTCCTTCACCCATTGCTCCACCGGCGACAGGGTGCGCATCCCCACGCCCAGCGGATCGTCCAGGTCATGCTGGCTGGAGGCGGTCCAGCGCGGGTCGATGAAGGACCAGGCCAGGCCCGCCGGGCCCTGGTCGCGGTAGGTACCGAAAACGTCGTTGAGGCCCAGCGGCTCCGCGTTGCGCAGCCACTGCCCGTTGAAGCCGTCGCCGTTGATGGTGCGGTCCGAGATCCAGCGACCGTCGTCGTAATGGAAAGCCATCACTCGCCAGCGATGCTCGCACCAGTGGCAGGCGTCGTCGTCGACGTAGAAGGCTTCGACGAAGATTTTCTTCCCGCCGATGTCGAGGAAGGTCGAGTAATCGTCGGTATGGCGCGGGGCCAGGCTCAGTCGGCTGCCATCGCCGAGGTCGATGAAGCGATCGGGGGCGTAGGGCGAGCGCGGCGAAAGGCTCATCAGGACCCTGGCGTAGTCGTCCCGCTGCGGCGGGTCGGCGACCAGTGCCTGGCGCTCCGCGGCGGTCAGCGCGAAGCGCTCGCTGCCTCGGCCGACCACGTCTTCCAGCTGACGCTGGTCGCGCGGTAGGGTGCCGTCGAGGCCGGCGTGCAGGTTGACCGCCTGGATGAACCGGGCGACGTCGATGTCGAGCATTTCCGGATAGCCGGAATGGGCGCTCAGCGCGCCCTCCTTCAGGTCGTAGATCACCGACCAGCGCGTCCCTCCCGAACCGCCGGCGTAGGACAGGTAGCCCAGGCGCAGTTCGTCGCGGCCGTCGCCGTCGTAGTCGGCGACTTCCAGTTGGCTGAGGCTGAACAGCTGGGGGAAGGCATAATCGGTTTCGAACTGCTCGCGCGGTTTCCGCTTCGCGTCCGGATCGAAGGGGACCAACTGGATCTTCCGGTATTCCCGGAGGCTCAGCTCGACCATGTTCTTCTGGATATCCAGGAACGGGGAGAGGTTGAGCAGCGAGGAGAGGAGGCCGGGTTCGGCGATGTAGAACACCTTCACCAGCGGCAGGTTGGTCCGTCCCTGGTTCCGCTCCAGGCGCTCGATGACCTGGTCGTCCATGGCGAAGGCCTTGCCGACGAAGCGCCGATTGCCGTAGGCGACCAGGAATTTCTCGCCGAAGCCGAGCAGGTCGGCGCCCTTGATCTCCACCTCGTAGTCCGCCGGAAAGCGCGCGAGGATGGCTTGGCGCAGCATCACGTCCTTCTTGCTGATGGGAATCTCGCCGTACTGGTAGAGCTGGTAGGTCCAGTAGAGGAAGTAGCTGACCACGACGATGGCCGTCGCCTGGAAGGCCTTGGCCAGATACGGGGTGGAAGCGTTGCGGGACGATTGGCGGGAGGACATGGACGGACTGCCGGCGGCTGCGGGGAGGCGCCATTGTCGCCGCTAGCGCCGGCAAGCCAAGCTGTCCGAACGGAGCGGTCGACGTCCCGGCGTGGCGCCGGGCCCCGTCGCGTGGGAATCAGAACAGGAAATAGCGCTGTGCCATCGGCAGCACGTCCGCCGGTTCGCACCAGAGCAACTGGCCGTCGGCGCGTACCTGGTAGTTCTGTGCGTCGACCTCGATGGTCGGCAGGTAGCCGTTGTGGATCAGGTCGGTCTTCTGCACACCACGACAGCCGCTGACCACGCCGATGGCCTTGCGCAGGCCGAGCTGCTGCGGTACGCCGGCGGCGAAGGCGGCCTGGCTGACGAAGGTCAGGCTGGTCGCGTGACGGCTGCCGGCGTAGCTGGCGAACATCGGCCGGTAGTGCACCGGCTGCGGCGTGGGGATCGAGCCGTTGATGTCGCCCATCAGGCTGGCGGCGATGGCCCCGCCCTTGAGGATCAGGCTCGGCTTGACGCCGAAGAAGGCCGGGCGCCAGAGCACCAGGTCGGCCCACTTGCCGGCTTCGACGGAGCCCACTTCATGGCTGATGCCGTGGGTGATCGCCGGGTTGATGGTGTACTTGGCGATGTAGCGCCTGGCGCGGAAGTTGTCGTTGCGCGCACCGTCGCCGTCGAGGCGGCCGCGCTGGCGCTTCATCTTGTCGGCGGTCTGCCAGGTGCGCGTGATCACTTCGCCGACCCGGCCCATGGCCTGGCTGTCGGAGCTGATCATGCTGAACGCGCCGAGGTCGTGGAGGATGTCCTCGGCGGCGATGGTCTCGCGGCGGATGCGCGACTCGGCGAAGGCCACGTCCTCGGCGATGGCCGGGTCGAGGTGGTGGCAGACCATCAGCATGTCCAGGTGCTCGTCGATGGTATTGCGGGTGAACGGCCGTGTCGGGTTGGTCGAGCTGGGCAGCACGTTGGCGAAGCCGCAGGCCTTGATGATGTCCGGTGCGTGGCCGCCGCCGGCGCCCTCGGTGTGGTAGGTGTGGATGGTGCGGCCCTTGAAGGCGCCGAGGGTGGTCTCGACGAAGCCGGATTCGTTGAGGGTGTCGGTGTGGATCGCCACCTGGATGTCGTGGCGCTCGGCCACCTCCAGGCAGTTGTCGATCGCCGCCGGGGTGCTGCCCCAGTCCTCGTGCAGCTTCAGGCCGATGGCGCCGGCGAGTACCTGCTCCTCCAGCGGCAGCGGCAGGCTGGCGTTGCCCTTGCCGGTGAAGCCGATGTTCATCGGGAAGGCGTCGGCGGCCTGGAGCATCCGCGCCATGTGCCAGGGACCGGAGGTGCAGGTGGTGGCGTTGGTCCCGGCGGCGGGGCCGGTGCCGCCGCCGATCATGGTGGTGACGCCGCTCATCAGCGCCTCTTCGATCTGCTGCGGGCAGATGAAGTGGATGTGCGTGTCGATGCCGCCGGCGGTGAGGATCATGCCCTCGCCGGCGATCACCTCGGTGCCGGCGCCGATGGCGATGTTCACCCCGGGCTGGATGTCCGGGTTGCCGGCCTTGCCGATGGCCTGGATGCGCCCGTCCTTGAGACCGACGTCGGCCTTGACTACGCCCCAGTGGTCGAGGATCAGCGCGTTGGTGATCACCGTGTCGACCACCTGCGCCGCGCCCAGCTGGCTCTGGCCCATGCCGTCGCGGATGACCTTGCCGCCGCCGAACTTCACTTCCTCGCCATAGACGGTGAAGTCCCGTTCCACCTCGAGCCACAGGTCGGTGTCGGCCAGGCGCACGCGGTCGCCGACGGTGGGGCCGAACATGTCGGCGTAGGCTTGTCTGCTGATTTTCATCGAACGCTCCTTTGGCGATCGTCGGTGTTCGCTGTCTTTCCTCGGACCTGGCCAGTTGGGAATGGGCCCTAGAGGTCCCCCATCACCCGCCCGGCGAAGCCGTATACCCGCCGTCCGCCGCCGATTTCCACCAGCTCCACCTCGCGGCTCTGCCCCGGTTCGAAGCGCACCGCGGTGCCGGCGGCGATGTTCAGGCGCATGCCACGGGTGGCCGGACGGTCGAAGGCGAGGGCGTCGTTGACCTCGAAGAAGTGGTAGTGCGAGCCGACCTGGATCGGCCGGTCACCGGTGTTCGCCACGCTCAGGGCGAGGGTGCGGCGGCCGGCGTTGAGTTCGATATCGCCGGGCTGGATGTCGTATTCACCGGGGATCATGGGGGCTCCTTGGGGCTCAGGGCGCGCTGCGCGTCGGGTCGAGGTTCAGTTGCATGAAGGTCAGGTCGAGCCAGCGGCCGAACTTCTGGCCCACCTGCGGCATCTGCCCGCTGATCTCGAAGCCGAGACGCCGGTGCAGGCCGATCGAGGCGGCATTGCCGCTTTCGATGGCGGCCACCATGACGTGCAGTCCCTGGGCCCGCGCACGTTCGATCAGCGCCTGTAGCAGTTGCACGCCGAGGCCTTTGCCGCGCTGGTCGTCGCGCACGTAGACGGAGTGCTCGACGGTGCCGCGGAAGCCCTCGAAGGGTCGCCAGTCGCCGTAGGCGGCGTAGCCGAGCACTTCGCCGGCGGCGTCGCTCGCCACCAGGATCGGGTAGCCCTGGCGGGCGCGGGTGTCGAACCAGGCCTGGCGGTTGGCCAGGTCCACCGGGGTTTCGTTCCAGATCGCCGTGGTATTGCCCACGGCGTCGTTGTAGATGGCGAGGATGCCGGGCAGGTCGGCGACGCCGGCGTCGCGGATCGAAGCGCTCATGGGCGGCCTCAGGCGATGGGCTGGTGGACGGTCACCAGCTTGGTGCCGTCGGGGAAGGTGGCCTCCACCTGGATGTCCGGGATCATCTCCGGCACGCCCTCCATCACCTGCTCGCGGCTCAGCAGGGTGGTGCCGTAGTGCATCAGTTCGGCGACGCTGCGGCCGTCGCGCGCGCCCTCCAGCAGGGCGGCGGAGATCAGCGCCACCGCCTCCGGGTAGTTCAGCTTGAGACCGCGTGCCAGCCGGCGCTCGGCGAGCAGGCCGGCGGTGAAGATCAGCAGCTTGTCTTTCTCGCGGGGGGACAAGTCCATCTCAGGTACTCCAGATGCGTGGGGGAACGGCCTCGCGGCCGAGCAGCGCCGGCCGCAGCAGGCGCCAGAGTTCGATCAGCCAGGCTCGCGCGTGCAGCGCCTCGTCGGCCAGGCAGCGCGCCACCAGCAGGCCGCCGGGCAACTGGCTGAGGTTGCCGCGGCCGGCGCAGGGGAGCGCGCGGCAGCGTTGCAGCAGGTCGGTGTCGATCTCGCCGCTGGCGACCAGGGTCGCCAGCACCGGGTGCCCGGCGAGGCCGATCGGCGAGTCGAGCAGGCGGTCGCCGCCGTCGATGCGCTGGCGCTCGTGCCAGAGCAGGCGGTCGTCGCGGCGGATGTCCAGGGCCGCGACGAAATGGCCGCTGGCGAAGCGCTCGCCGCTGGCCGGGCGGCCGAGGGCGACCATGTCCCAGTAGAACAGGCGGGCGTCGCCGCGCAGTTGGATACGGGTTTCCAGTTCGGCCTGGGCGCCGGCGAAGACGATGCTTTCCTGCGGCAGCCATTCCAGGGTGGCGCCGGGCTCCAGGTGGATCTCCAGGGTCTGCCGCGACGGGCAGGCGGCGCGGTACCACTTGGCCGCGCCGGGGCTGGTGAGCTGGGCCCAGGCGCGTTCGCCGAGGCGCACGTCGAAGGCCAGGCTGTCGCCGCCGGCGATGCCGCCGGGCGGATGCACGAGGATGTGCTGGCAGACTTCCGGGCCTTCGGCGTAGAGGTGCTTCTGCACCCGCAGCGGTCCGGCGTGGCGCCGCGTCACCGGGCGTGTGGCGTCGCCGGCGCGGGCGTAGGCCAGCTCCAGCTGGGCGTGCCAGGCGGGGTGGAAGCTCAGGTCGGGGAGGGCGGCGGTCATCGGTCGGGTCAGGCCAGGGCCTTGCGCATGAACACGCGGCGGAATCCCTCTTCCTGGCGGCGTTCGTATTCGAGGTAGCCGACCCTGGCGTAGAGCGCGATGTTTTCCGTCATCCGCTCGTTGGTGTAGAGGTACAGCGAGCGGTAGCCGAGGCTCGTCGCGTCGCGCTCGGCGCGTTCCAGCAGCTGTCGGCCGATGCCCTGGCCCTTGCATTCGGGAAGCACGGCGAGGTTGTCGACGAGGAAGCCGTCGGCGGTTTCCCGGGTCACCAGCAGGCCGACCGGCTGGCCGTCGTGCTCGGCGATGAGGACCCGGTCGCTGGCGATCACCTCGTGGTAGTCCTGGGTCATCGGCCAGGGCTTGCGGCCGATCACCGCGATCCACGGGGCATAGGCGGCGGCGACGCAGAGCGCGGCGAAGCCCGCGTCGGCCTGGACGGCCGGGCGCAGAGTGACGGTCATTTCGACCTCCTGCGGAAAGACGAGGGCATAGAGATTGCCAGCGCAGGCCCCGGTTGCGCCAGCGGCAGTGTGTCCCAGTCCGTTCAAATCGCCACCAGCCCGCGCACGCCCTCGCTCTCCATGTCGCGGCCGCGGCCCTGCTGGACGATCTCGCCGCGCGCCATCACCAGGTATTGGTCGGCCAGTTCGGCGGCGAAGTCGTAGAACTGCTCGACCAGCAGGATCGCCATGTCGCCGCGCGCCGCCAGGCTGCGGACGACCGTGCCGATCTCCTTGATCACCGAAGGCTGGATGCCTTCCGTGGGTTCGTCGAGGATCAGCAGTCGCGGCTGGCTGGCCAGGGCGCGGCCGATCGCCAGTTGCTGCTGCTGGCCGCCGGAGAGGTCGCCGCCGCGGCGCTGTTTCATTTCGCGCAGGACCGGGAACAGCTCGTAGATGAAGTCCGGCACCGTCCGGGCGTCCCTGGCGCTGAAACGGGACAGTCCCATCAGCAGGTTCTCTTCCACCGTCAGCCGGGGGAAGATTTCCCGTCCCTGCGGCACGTAGGCGATCCCGGCGCGGACCCGCTGGTGCGGCCTGAGTCCGGTGAGCGAACGGCCTTCCCAGGCGACCTGGCCCTCGCGGGCAGGGACCAGGCCCATCAGGCAGCGCAGCAGGGTGGTCTTGCCCACCCCGTTGCGACCGAGCAGGCAGGTCACCTCGCCCACCTTCGCCTCGAAGCTCAGGCCACGGAGGATATGGCTACCGCCGTAGTACTGGTGCAGCTTGTCGACTTGCAGCATGGTTCTCTTCCATTTGTCCCGTGATGGTTCTTCACTGCGATTCCCCAGCCTCGCTCGGCGGATAACCGCGAGCGGTCATTCGCCCTACGCGACGGGCGCCACTTGGCAGGCGCTACCCGCCGAGCGGATGGCTGGCGTCAGCGACCGAGGTAGACCTCGATCACCTGTTCGTCGGCCTGTACCTCCGCCAGCGAGCCTTCGGCCAGCACGTGGCCCTGGTGCAGCACGGTGACATGGTCGGCGATGCTGCCGACGAAACCCATGTCGTGCTCCACCACCATCAGCGAGTGCTTGCGCGCCAGGGACTTGAACAGCTCGGCGGTGAATTCGGTCTCGGCATCGGTCATGCCCGCCACCGGCTCGTCGAGCAGCAGCAACTGCGGTTCCTGCACCAGCAGCATGCCGATCTCGAGGAACTGCTTCTGGCCGTGGGACAGCAAACCCGCCGGACGCTGCCGCGACTCCAGCAGGCGGATGGTGGCGAGCACCTCCTCGATGCGTTCCCTCTGCGTGCCGTCGAGCCGCGCGCGCAGGCTGGCCCACACCGACTTGTCGGCCCTCTGCGCCAGTTCGAGGTTCTCGAACACGCTCAGGGCCTCGAACACCGTGGGCTTCTGGAACTTGCGGCCGATCCCGGCCTGGGCGATCTGCACCTCGCTCATGCGGGTCAGGTCGAGGGTGTCGCCGAAATACGCGGTACCGCTCTGCGGGCGGGTCTTGCCGGTGATCACGTCCATCAGGGTGGTCTTGCCGGCGCCGTTGGGGCCGATGATGCAGCGCAATTCGCCGACGCCGATGTACAGGGTCAGGTCGCGCAGGGCCTTGAAGCCGTCGAAGCTGACGTTGATGTCTTCCAGGCTGAGGATGGTGCCGTGGCGCGCGTCCAGTCGGCCGCTGGTGGCGGCGCCCAGGCCGATGGCGTCGCGGCCGCTGCCGGCGGTATCGAGGCCGGGGTGGAAGGCCGGTTCGAGCATCAGGTGCGGGGTGGTCCTCATTGCTCCTTCTCCTTGCGCAGCAGGCCGAGCAGGCCGCGCGGCAGGTACAGGGTGACGACGATGAACAGCGCGCCGAGGAAGAACAGCCAGTATTCCGGGAAGGCCACGGTGAACCAGCTCTTCGCGCCGTTCACCACGCCGGCGCCGAGCAGCGGGCCGAGCAGGGTGCCGCGTCCGCCGAGGGCGACCCAGACGGCGGCTTCGATGGAGTTGGTCGGCGACATCTCGCTGGGGTTGATGATCCCCACCTGCGGCACGAACAGCGCGCCGGCGAGGCCGCAGAGCACCGCGCTCAGGGTCCAGACGAAGAGTTTGTAGCCGCGCGGGTCGTAGCCGCAGAACATCAGGCGGTTCTCGGCGTCGCGCAGCGCGGTGAGGACCCGGCCGAACTTGCTCCGCGCCAGGCGCCAGCCGAGCAGCAGGCTGGCCGCGAGCAGCGCGACGGTGGCGAGGAACAGGGCGGCGCGGGTGCCCGGCGCGGTGATCGGGAAGCCGAGGATGCTGCGGAAGTCGGTGAAGCCGTTGTTGCCGCCGAAACCGGTCTCGTTGCGGAAGAACAGCAGCATGCCGGCGAAGGTCAGGGCCTGGGTCATGATCGAGAAGTACACGCCGCGGATCCGCGAGCGGAAGGCGAAGTAGCCGAAGGCGAAGGCCAGCGCGCCGGGCACCAGCACCACCAGGCACAGCGCCCAGAGGAAGTGCTGGGTGCCGGCCCAGTACCAGGGCAGTTCGTTCCAGGAAAGGAAGGTCATGAACGCCGGCAGGCTGTCGCCGGAGGCCTGGCGCATCAGGTACATGCCCATGGCGTAGCCGCCGAGGGCGAAGAACAGCCCGTGGCCGAGGGACAGCAGGCCGGCGTAGCCCCAGACCAGGTCGAGGGCGAGGGCGACGATGGCGTAGCAGAGGATCTTGCCGGTCAGGGTCAGGCTGTAGGCCGAGAGGTGCAGCGCGCTGTCCGCCGGCAGCAGGTGCAGCAGCGGCATGGCCAGCAGCGTGGCGAAGGCTGCGCCGAGCGCGATAGCGGTGACGCGGCCGCCGGCCCGGCGGGCGAGGGTGACGGTGAGTGGCTGGTTCAATCGATGACCCTCCCTTTCAGGGCGAACAGTCCCTGCGGGCGTTTCTGGATGAACAGGACGATCAGCGCGAGGATCAGGATCTTGCCCAGCACCGCGCCGATCTGCGGTTCGAGGATCTTGTTCGCCACGCCGAGGCCGAAGGCGGCGAGGACGCTGCCGGCGAGCTGGCCGACGCCGCCGAGCACCACCACCAGGAAGGAGTCGATGATGTAGCCCTGGCCGAGGTCCGGGCCGACGTTGCCGACCTGCGACAGGGCTACCCCGCCGAGCCCGGCGATGCCCGAGCCGAGACCGAAGGCGAGCATGTCCACGCGCCCTGTGGGCACCCCGCAGCAGGCCGCCATGTTGCGGTTCTGGGTCACCGCGCGGACGTTCAGGCCGAGCCGCGTGCGGTTCAGCAGCAGCCAGGTGAGGAGCAGCACGAACAGGGCGAAGCCGATGATGACGATGCGGTTCCACGGCAGCACCAGGTTCGGCAGCACCTGGATGCCGCCGGACAGCCAGGCCGGGTTGGCTACCTCGACGTTCTGCGCGCCGAACAGCATCCGCACCAGCTGGATCAGCACCAGGCTGATGCCCCAGGTGGCGAGCAGGGTTTCCAGCGGCCGGCCGTAGAGATGGCGGATCACCGTGCGCTCCAGGGCCATGCCGATGGCGGCGCTGACGCAGAACGCCACCGGCAGCGCCAGTAACGGGTAGAGCGCTAGCCATTCCGGCGCCAGGCGCTGGAACAGCAGTTGCACCACATAGGTGGAATAGGCGCCGAGCATGAGCATTTCGCCGTGGGCCATGTTGATCACCCCGAGCAGGCCGTAGGTGATCGCCAGGCCGAGCGCCGCGAGCAGCAGGATCGAGCCCAGCGACAGGCCACTGAAGGCCTGGCCGAGCAGGTCGCCGACCAGCAGCCGGCGCTTGACCTGGGCCAGGCTGGTGGCGGCGGCGATGCGCACGCCTTCCTCCGGTTCTACCGTCGGGTCGAGCAGGTTCTCCAGGCGGGTTCGCGCCAGCGGATCGCCGGACTCGCCGAGCAGGCGCACGGCGGAAAGGCGTAGCTCCGGGTCGGGATCGCCGAGTTGCAGGTTGGCCAGGGCCAGGCCGAGGGCTTCCTTCACGCCAGCGTCGCTCTCGATCCGCAGGCGCGCTTCGAGCAGCGGCCGTTGCGCGGCCTTGGCGGTTTTCTGCAACTGCTGTGCGGCGGCCAGCCGCAGCGGCACTTCGTTGGCCACCAACTGGTGGCTGGCCAGGGCGGTGTTGAGCAGGCCGCGCAGGCGATTGTTCAGGCGCAGCGGCTTCGGCTCGCCGTCCGGCAGGGCGTCGCCTTCGGCGGCCTGGAAACGCTGGTCGGCGCCGAGGAGGAATGGCTGCTGGCGGCTGTCCAGCGCAATGCGGTTGTGGCGCAGCGCTTCGAGAAAGGCCAGGCGACCGGCGTCGGGCGTCGCCGCCCAGTGTTCGAGCAGGTGGGCGCGACCGCCGTTGTCGGCAGCGGCGAAGTCCTGCGCCGGTCCGGCGTAGGCCGTCACCGCGAGAAGGGCGGCCAGGACCAGGACACAGGCATGGAGCGGGCGGGTGAGGAGGGCAAGGGGCATGCTGGGGTTCCTGGGCGACGTGCGGTATGGCCGGTCCCCCGCCCTCTCCCTGAAGGGCGAGGGGGCCGTTCGGCGCGCGACCGGAGCGTTCCCGTTCCGTTCAGGGGAACGCCTGGTCAGGGGGGCAGGGTTCTTCACGGCAGAACTCAGTTGCTCTTCAGCGCATGCTCCGGCTTTTTCTCGTTGCCCGGGATGAACGGGCTCCAGGGTTGCGCGCGAAGCGGCTCGGGGGTCTTCCAGACCACTTCGAACTGGCCGTCGTCCTGGATCTCGCCGATCATCACCGGCTTGTGCAGGTGGTGGTTGCTCTTGTCCATGACCAGCGTGTAGCCGGATGGCGCCTTGAAGCTTTGCCCGGCCATCGCCTCGCGAACCTTGTCGACCTCGGTGCTGCCGGCCTTTTCCACGGCCTGCGCCCACATATGGATGCCGACGTAGGTGGCTTCCATGGGGTCGTTGGTCACCGCGGTGGCGTAGTTCGGCAGGTTCTTCGCCTTGGCGTAGGCTTTCCAGTCGGCGACGAACTTCTCGTTGACCGGATTGCTCACCGACTCGAAGTAGTTCCATGCCGCGAGGTTGCCGACCAGCGGCTTGGTGTCGATGCCGCGCAGTTCTTCCTCGCCTACGGAGAAGGCCACCACCGGCACCTCGGTGGCTTCCAGGCCCTGGTTGGCCAGTTCCTTGTAGAAGGGCACGTTGGAGTCGCCATTGACGGTGGAGACCACCGCGGTCTTGCCGCCTGCGGCGAACTTCTTGATGTCGGCGACGATGGTCTGGTAGTCGCTGTGGCCGAATGGCGTGTAGACCTCCTGGATGTCCTTGTCGTCCACGCCCTTGCTGTGCAGGAAGGCGCGCAGGATCTTGTTGGTGGTGCGCGGGTAGACATAGTCGGTGCCGAGCAGGAAGAAGCGCCTGGCACCGCCGCCGTCCTCGCTCATCAGGTACTCCACCGCCGGGATCGCCTGCTGGTTCGGCGCCGCGCCGGTATAGAAGACGTTCGGCGAGAGTTCCTCGCCCTCGTACTGGACCGGGTAGAACAGCAATCCGTTGAGTTCCTCGAATACCGGCAACACCGATTTGCGCGACACCGAGGTCCAGCAACCGAAGACCACCGCGACCTTGTCCTGGGCCAGCAACTGGCGGGCCTTTTCCGCGAACAGCGGCCAGTTCGACGCCGGATCGACCACCACCGCCTCCAGCTTCTTGCCGTTGACCCCGCCCTTGGCGTTGATCTCGTCGATGGTCATCAGGGCCATGTCCTTCAGCGAGGTCTCGGAGATCGCCATGGTCCCGGACAGCGAGTGAAGGATGCCGACCTTGATGGTTTCGGCGGCCTGGATGGACCAGGACAGGCCCATGGAAGCGATGGACGCGGACAGCGTGAAGGCCTTGAGCAGACTGCGACGTTTCATTGGTGTTGTTCTCCATTCACCAGCGGTCGGGGCGGCAGTTTTCAGGAGGCGTCGTGCTTGTCGTCGGGCATCCGTCCGGTGGACGGCGGGGTGCGCACTGCGGCCTGGATCTCTTCGTCGAGGCTCCAGAGCAAAGGCTGTGCCTCTTCTTGGCGCTGGCCGGTATCGGTCGGCGAAAAGGCGCCGCGAGTCGCCGGGGAAGCATGCCAAGCAGGCCTGGCTATGCCGGTGAAGGCGGCGTTTTCAACGGGTTTTCGCCGGATATCGACGGAGAAGGGGCCGTGGGTTCCGGATGGGGAGGCGTCGCGCTGACCTCCCTCCCTACCGCCGGCGGCGCGTCCATGGGAGCGCCGCCGCTTCGCCCGGGCACCACCGCGGTGCGTCAGGGCGCGGCATCCAGGGTGTCCGCCTCAGGCTGGTGCGCTCAGCCTGGGAACAGCGAACCCTTCAGGCCGGTGACGATGATCTGCGCCGCCAGCGCGCAGACGAACAGACCCATCAGGCGACTGACGATCTGCAGGCCCTGGTCGCCAAGCAGGCGTTCGATGCGGTCGGAAAGATAGAGCGTGGTGCCGAGGGTCAGGCAGGCGAGGAAGATCGCCACCAGGGAGATCAGCTTGGCCTCCCAGCCCTGGCCGACGCCCATCACCAGCAGCGCGCCGATGGTCCCGGGGCCGACGGTGAGAGGAATGGTCAGCGGGACGATGGTCACGTCCTGCTGCACGTTGTCGCTCTGCACCGCCGCGCGGCCCTGGGCCATGCCCAGCGCGGAGATGAACAGCACGCTGCCGGCGCCGATGCGGAAGGCGTCGGCGGTGATACCGAAGAGGATGAAGATGTAGCGGCCGAACAGGTACAGCGCGACGCTGGCGATCAGCGCCGCCAGGGCCACCCGCCAGGCCATGCGCTTGCGGTCGCGCGGGCCGAAGCCGCGGCTGAGGCTGATGAAGCAGGACAGCACGAAGAAGGGGCTATAGAGCACCAGCATCTTCAGGTAGACGCTGAACAGCAAATGCATGGAGGCGCTTCCGGTCCGGGGGTGGGCATGAGCATAGCGTGCGACGGGCCGGTGCGATGTCCGGCGGGTTGGCAATATGCCGGTTCGCGTGGCATGTGACAACGAGGCCGGATGTCGGCGGATAACGCCGTTGGCGTCATGCGCCCTACAGGGGCGGGACCACCGGGGCGTAGGGCGAATAACCGCGTGCGGTTATCCGCCGTGGCGGAGGCCGGGTGCAGCGCCGGAGTACGTCGCTGTCCTCAGGAGGGCAGGGCGTCGCCCTGGCGGCGGCGGTCGCGTTCGCCGACCCAGTAGGCGATCAGCTCGCGCAATTGCGACAGCTCCACCGGCTTGGCCATGTGCCCGTCCATGCCGACCAGCCGCGCGCGTTCCTTGTGCTCGCTGAGGATGTGCGCGGTGAGCGCCACCACCGGGGTATGCGGGCGCTGTTCGTGGGCTTCCCAGGCGCGGAGCTGCTCGGTGGCGGAGAAGCCGTCGAGAACCGGCATCTCGCAGTCCATCAGCACCAGGTCGTACTGGGTCGCCTTCATCGCGCTGAGCGCCTCCTGGCCGTTGCTGGCGGTGTCCGGCTGGAGGTTGAGCTTGTTCAACATGCCGCGGATGACCTTGGTGGAGATGCTGTTGTCCTCGGCGACGAGGATCCGGAAGTCGCTCGGCAGGCTCGGCGCCTGCGCTTCCTTGGCCGGTTGCAGGTAGTTGGTGACGCCGCTGACGCCGCGCTGGGCGAGTTCGTCGGCGAGGGTCGCCTTCAGCGTGTAGCCGGCCACCGGCTTGGCCAGGATGCGCTTGATCCCGGCGTTGCGGGCGATGATCTTGCTCGGCGCGTTGCTGATCCCGGTGAGCATGATCAGCAGGATGTCGTGGTTGAGGTTGGGGTCTTCCTTGATCTTCGCCGCCAGTTGCATGCCGGTCATGCCGGGCATGTCCTGGTCGAGCAGGACCACGTCGAAGTACTCGCGCAGGTGCGCCTTGGTGCGCAACTGGGCCAGCGCCTCCTTGCCGGACGACACCGCGCTGACGTTCAGGCCCCAGCCGCTGCACTGCTGCACCAGCACCTTGCGGCAGGTTTCGTTGTCGTCCACCACCAGCAGCCGGGCGCCCTGCAGCGGGCCGTCGAGGTCGGCGGTGGGGTTCTCCAACTGCTGCGGGTCGAGCGGCAGGGTCAGCGACAGGGTGGTGCCCTGGCTGCTGCCGGACTGGATGCCGAACTCCCCGCCCATCAGCCGCACCAGTTGGCGGGCGATGATCAGGCCGAGGTGGCTGCCGAGCTTGCTGGCGGAAAGGAAGTCGCCGCTGTGCAGCTCGGCGGTGAGCAGCGCCTCGCGCTCCTTGGCGTCGAACGGGTGGCCGCTGTCCTGCACGGCGATGCGCAGGCGCGGTGTCTCGCCCTGGTCGTCGAGGGCCACCACCAGCAGGATCTCGCCTTCCTCGGTCTGCTTGAACGCGTTGTCCAGCAGGCTCAGGACCACCTGGCGCAGGCGCGTCGGATCGCCGCCGATGACCCTCGGCACCTGCGGTTGGGTGAAGCTGATCAGCTCGATGCGCTGCTGCTCGGCCTTGACCCGGAAGATATCCAGGCAGTCCTCGATCAGCGCGTTGAGGTCGAACTGCACTTCGTCCAGCTCGATCTGCCCGGACTCCAGCTTGGAGATGTCGAGGATCTCGTTGATCAGCGTGAGCAACTCGTTGCCGGCGCTGTGGATGGTCTGCACGTAGTCGCGCTGCTTCGCCGACAACGGGGTGCCGAGGAGCAGTTCGGTCATGCCCAGCACGCCGTTCATGGGCGTGCGGATCTCGTGGCTGATCTTGGCCAGGAACTCGGCCTTGGTCTGCAATTCCGCGGTGTGCGCCGCCTCGCTGGTGCGCTGTTGCAGGTTGAGCTGCTGGATCAGTCGCTGGCGTTCGGTGAGCGAGACGCTCAGGACCAGCCCGGCGAGGGTGGCGAAGCTGAACACGCCGAGCACCAGCCAGCCCGGATCGAGTTGCTTGGTGCCGAACAGCACCGGCAGGAACACCATGAAGCCGGCGTTGAACACGATCATCCCGGCAACGATCAGGCGCGCCGGCTGGTAGCCGCGATACCAGTGCCAGGCCGCGACCAGCGGGACGCTGAGCGAACTGAGGATCACCAGCAGGTAGATCAGCCAGCTGAACCAGAGTTGCTGGGTGAAGGCGATGATCGCGCCGACCGCCAGGATCAACAGCGCCTCGCCTTGCAGGAGGCGGTTCAGGCGGCTTTCCGCAGTGCCGCGGAAGAAGCTGCAGGCGAACCACAGCAGGCTCACCGCGGCGCCGAGGGCGCCGAGGTCGGCGGTCAGCGACTGGTTGAACTTGAGTCCCGGCAGCCAGAACGCCACCAGCCCCAGGTTCGCCGCGGCGCAGACCGCCAGCGCCGCGTGCACCGCCGCCAGCCACAGGCTGCTGGCGCTGCGCGAGTAGGCGAAGCGGATCAGGTTGTACATCAGCAGCAGGAGCATGCCGCCGAGCAGCATGCCGAAGGCGTAGGCGGGCTTCTCCAGGCCGACCAGGCCGGCTTCGTCGATCTGGTCGAACCAGGCCATCAGTGGATGGTTGGAGGTCATCCGCACGTACAGGGTCATCGGCTTGCCGTCGACCGGCAGCGAGAACAGGTAGGAGCGCGAGGGCAGCGGGCGCTCCTGGAACGGTCGCGACTCGCCGGTGTGCTGATCCCGCACCAGTTGGCCGTCCTGCACCAGGTAGTAGTCCAGATACTGCACCCGCGGGGCGAAGATCCACAGCCAGCTCGGCACCTTCTGCGCGGGAAGCTGGACCTGCAGCCAGACCGCCTGGGGGCTGGCGGGGAAGATGAAGGAGCGCTTGGCCAGCGGGCGGAACTGCTCCTTGCGCTGGAGGACGTCGGCGATCCGCAGTTGCGCGCTCTCGTCGCGCAGCAGGCGCCAGTTCTGGTTGGCGCTGGGAGTAGTGGCGGTGGTTTGCAGGGGAACGCTGGAAACGCCGGCGTCGTCCGCGACCGCCGGCGACATCGGACCGAGCAGAAGCAGCAGGAAGCTGACGAGTAGTCCTATGGCGATCCGAAGCCGTACCACGGCGAAGTCCCTTCGAAGGTGAATGGCCGGATTATAGCCAAGTGGCCGTGGCAACGGCATAGGCCGCGGAAGCGCCGTGCGGCGCCCGCGGCCGCGGGCCCGGTCAGGACTCGCCGCGCTCGCGGGCGATGGCACGGTAGCCGATGTCCTTGCGGTAGAAGCAGCCGTTCCAGCGGATCTTCTCGGCCAGGCGATAGGCCTGTTGCTGGGCGGCGGATACGCTCTCGCCGATGGCGGTGGCGCAGAGAACGCGGCCTCCGGAGGTGACCACCTGGCCATCCTTCAGCGCGGTGCCGGCGTGGAACACCTTGCCGTCCAGCGCGGCGGCCTCGGCCAGGCCTTCGATGACCTCGCCCTTGGCGTAGTCGCCCGGATAGCCGCCGGCGGCCAGCACCACGCCAACGGTCGGACGCGGGTCCCAGGTCGCCTCGACCTTGTCCAGCGCCTTGGCCAGGGCGGCCTCGACCAGCAGGACCAGGGATGACTCCAGGCGGACCATGATCGGCTGGGTTTCCGGATCGCCGAAGCGGCAGTTGAATTCGATGACCTTGGGCGCGCCGCTCTTGTCGATCATCAGGCCGGCATAGAGGAAGCCGGTATAGACGTTGCCTTCCTCGGCCATGCCGCGCACCGTCGGGTAGATCACTTCGTCCAGCACCCGCTGGTGGACCTCGGCGGTGACCACCGGGGCCGGCGAGTAGGCGCCCATGCCGCCGGTGTTCGGCCCGCTGTCGCCATCGCCGACGCGCTTGTGGTCCTGGCTGGTGGCCATCGGCAGCACGTTCTGGCCGTCGACCATGACGATGAAGCTGGCCTCCTCGCCATCGAGGAACTCCTCGATCACCACGCGCGAGCCGGCGTCGCCGAAGGCATTGCCGGCGAGCATGTCGCGCACGGCGGCTTCGGCTTCGTCCAGGTTCATGGCGACGATCACGCCCTTGCCCGCGGCCAGGCCATCGGCCTTGATGACGATGGGTGCGCCCTGCTCGCGCAGGTAGGCCAGGGCCGACTCGACCTCGGTGAAGTTGCGATAGGCGGCGGTGGGGATCCGGTGGCGGGCGAGGAAGTCCTTGGTGAAGGCCTTCGAGCCTTCCAGCTGGGCGGCGCCGGCGGTCGGGCCGAAGATATCCAGGCCGCGCTCACGGAACAGGTCGACCACGCCTGCCACCAGCGGCGCCTCGGGACCGACGATGGTCAACTGGACGTTCTTCGCGGCGAAGTCGGCCAGTTGCTCCAGGGCCAGCACGTCGATGGCGACGTTCTCGCACTTGGCTTCGGTGGCGGTGCCGGCGTTGCCCGGGGCGACGAAGACCTTCGCCACGCGCGGGTCCTGGGCGACTTTCCAGGCCAGGGCATGTTCACGACCGCCGCTGCCGATGATGAGTACGTTCATGGGGTTCTCCTGGCGCAACGGCGGGTAACGCGCCGCGTTATCCGCCCTGCGTGAAATTCGTGGGTAGGGCGGCTGACCGCATCGCGCTCAGCCGCCGTGATACTCAATGGCGGAAATGGCGCATGCCAGTGAACACCATCGCGATATCCGCCTCGTCGGCCGCCGCGATCACTTCGCTGTCGCGCATCGAGCCGCCCGGCTGGATCACCGCGGTGATGCCGGCCTTGGCCGCGTTGTCGATGCCGTCGCGGAACGGGAAGAAGGCGTCGGAAGCCATCACCGCGCCTTTCACTTCCAGGCCAGCGTGCTCGGCCTTGATCGCGGCGATCCGTGCGGAGTTGACCCGGCTCATCTGGCCGGCGCCGACGCCGACGGTCTGGCGGTTCCTGGCGTAGACGATGGCGTTGGACTTGACGAACTTGGCCACCTTCCAGGCGAAGATCAGGTCGTGGATCTCCTGCTCGGTGGGCGCGCGGCGAGTGACGATCTTCAGGTCCTCGGCCTTGATCATGCCGATGTCGCGGCTCTGTACCAGCAGGCCGCCGTTGACCCGCTTGAAGTCCCAGCCCGGGGCGCGCTCGGCTGGCCATTCGCCGCATTCGAGCAGGCGTACGTTGGCCTTGGCGGCGACCACCTCGCGGGCGGCGGCGGAAATCTTCGGCGCGATGATCACCTCGACGAACTGGCGCTCGACGATGGCCTTGGCGGTTTCGCCGTCCAGCTCGCGGTTGAAGGCGATGATGCCGCCGAACGCCGATTCGCTATCGGTGGCGTAGGCCAGGTCGTAGGCCTTGCGGATGCCGCCTTCGTCTTCCGGCACCACGGCGACGCCGCAGGGGTTGGCATGCTTGACGATCACGCAGGCCGGCTTGAGGAAGCTCTTCACGCATTCCAGGGCGGCGTCGGTGTCGGCGACGTTGTTGAACGACAACTCCTTGCCTTGCAACTGGATGGCGGTGGAGACGCTGGCCTCGCCCTTCTTCGCCTCGACGTAGAACGCCGCGCTCTGGTGCGGGTTCTCGCCGTAGCGCATTTCCTGGGCCTTGACGAACTGGCTGTTGAAGGTGCGCGGGAAGGCGCCGCGGTCGGCGGTGCCGAGGGTGTCGCGGGTCTGGTCGATGGTACCCAGGTAGTTGGCGATCATGCCGTCGTAGGCGGAGGTGTGCTCGAACGCCTTGAGGGCCAGGTCGAAACGCTGGGCGTAGGTCAGGCCGCCGGCCTTGAGGGATTCGATCACGGCGGCGTAGTCGCCGGCATTGACCACGATGGCGACATCCTTGTGGTTCTTCGCCGCCGAACGGACCATGGTCGGCCCGCCGATGTCGATGTTCTCGATGGCGGTAGGCAGGTCGCAGTCGGGCCTGGCCACCGTGGCCTCGAAGGGATACAGGTTGACCGCCACCAGGTCGATCGGCTTGATGCCGTGCTGCTCCATGACCGCGCCGTCCAGGTCGCGGCGACCGAGGATACCGCCATGCACCTTCGGGTGCAGGGTCTTCACCCGACCGTCCATCATTTCCGGGAAGCCGGTGTAGTCGGCCACTTCCACGGCGGCGATGCCGTTGTCCCGGAGCAGCTTGTAGGTGCCGCCGGTGGAAAGGATTTCCACGCCGAGGGCGACCAGCTCACGGGCGAAGTCGACGACGCCGGTCTTGTCGGAAACGCTGATCAGCGCGCGGCGGATGGGCAGGCGGGTGGTTTGGTCGGTCATTGCAAGGGTCCTGAGGGCTGGCTTCCGGCCGCGGGTGCCGGCCGGGACGCGCGCCCTTGGCCGGAGCCCGCCGCCGCTCTTAAAGAAGGTCGTATTGCTTGAGTTTCTTGCGCAGGGTCCCGCGGTTCAGGCCGAGCAGCTCGGAGGCCTTGGTCTGGTTCCCCTTGACGTGGTTCATGACGGTTTCCAGCAGCGGCGCTTCGACTTCGCAGAGCACCATGTTGTAAACGTCCGTGACCGGCTGCCCTTCGAGGTGGGCGAAGTAGTTGTGCAATGCCTTCTCCACGCTGTCGCGCAGGGTCTGCCCTTCTTGCGTCGGCGTGGTGAGGTGCTGTTTCAGGTTGGCGTTGTCGCTCACGGGCGTTGTTCCACTCACTAAAGTCTCGGTCGTCATCGTTGTCATGCGGCCACCCCTGTTCCGTTGTTCTGGCGCTCGGCGAAGAACTGCCTGACGCTGGCGCACTGCGCATCCGTGTCCTGCAAACGATTGAACTGGGCGCGGAATTCCCTTGCGCCCGGCAGAGTCGCGAGATACCACCCCACATGCTTGCGGGCGATCCGCACACCCATTTCTTCCCCATAAAAAAGGTGCAGCTCCGCGAGGTGTTCGAGCAGGATGCTCTGCACTTCGGGAAGCGGCGCCGCCGGCAGGTGCTCGCCGGTCCGCAGGTAATGGTCGATCTCGCGGAAAATCCACGGTCTTCCCTGGGCGGCCCGACCGATCAGCAGGGCATCCACCCCGGTCTGCTCGATGACTTTCCTGGCCTTCTCCGGCGAATCGATGTCGCCATTGGCGAACACCGGTATCGACACGGCCTGCTTGATCGCCGCGATGGTCTCGTACTCCGCCTCCCCGGTGTACAGGTCGGCGCGGGTCCGGCCATGTACCGCAAGAGCCTGGATCCCCGCCTGTTCGGCGAGCCTCGCGACGCTGACGCCGTTACGGTTGTCCCGGTCCCAGCCGGTCCGGATCTTCAGGGTGACCGGTACGTCGACCGCCCTGACCACGGCATCGAGGATCTCGGCGACCAGCGCCTCGTCCCGCAGCAGGGCGGACCCCGCTGCCTTGTTGCATACCTTCTTCGCCGGGCAGCCCATGTTGATGTCGATGATCTGCGCACCGAGTTCCACATTGCGCTGCGCGGCCTCGGCCAGCATGGCCGGATCGCCGCCGGCGATCTGCACCGAGCGCGGCTCGTCCTCGCCATCGTGGATCAGGCGCAGGCGCGACTTGCGGCTGTTCCACAGGCGGACGTCGCTGGTCACCATCTCCGATACCACCATCCCGGCGCCAAGGCGACGGCAAAGCTGACGGAACGGACGATCGGTCACCCCGGCCATCGGCGCGAGGATCAGTCTGTTGGGCAGTGTATATGGGCCGATGCGTACCACCGACATGGGGCTTCCCTGTCTTGCGGTGCTGCGAAAAAAGGGAGGGCATGATACCCGCTCTGGATGACCGGATAAAGGCTGTTTTGGATAAATTCTGAACAGCCGATTCCTTAGTTCTTACAGTTGGAAGACGAGCGGCACTTGCGCCTGGCGCTCCGCGCGAGCGGGTGGGCGTAGCGGCCCGGCGGCGACCGGCGAGGTCTTTCCGGTCACTCCGGGGAATGGAAGCTCAGGCTGTAGTTCACCGCCTTCGGACCCGGGTCGAGGATGTCCAGCGACACGTGGATCGGTACCTGCGGTGGCATTTCCGTTCGTCCGGCCAGCTCGCCGCCGAGGTACTCGCCGGGCTTGAAGCGGCGATTGGCGATGAGGTGGCCGTTGAGGTCGGCGAAGCGCAGTTCCAGCAGCGGGAACGGCTGCGAGAAGCTGGCGCGGTTGTAGATGATCGCGTCGACCACCAGCGCGCCGCTGAATTCGGGATGGCTGCGGACCACCAGGTTGCTGCTCCTGATCTGCTCCACGTCGACCTTGGAGGGAAGGGTGCAGCCGATTTCCGGGCAGAGCTGGGCGAACCAGGGGCGATAGGCGTCCTGGCGCGCCAGCTCGTCGAAATGGTAGGCGACGTACTGAGCGGCGAGACCGCCCAGCGCCAGCAGGATCAGCAGCAGCCAGCCGAGACGCCGCGGCCATTGGCGCCGGGGCTTCTCCCAGGCCAGTTGCAGCGGCTCGTCGCGCAACTGGTCGAGACTCTCGACCGGCGCCTCGTCCGGCTTGCGGGCGCTGCCCAGGGGCGCGACGGACTGTTCCTCGGCGCTTTCCTCGTCGTCTTCATCCAGGGCGCTCAGTCCGTGGCGGCGCTTGCCGAGGCTGGGCTCGTCGTCATCGTCCTCATCGAGGCTGAGGCGAAGTTCCGGCGGATCCTCGGCGCGGCGCAGCGGCACGAAGGATACCCGCTCTTCCGCCAGCGGTTCGCCGAGGCTCGGTTCCTGGCGCGGGTTGCCGCGCGCCGGCTGGGCCGGTTCGGCATCGGCGATCAGCGCCTCGGCCCAGCGTTCGTCGTGTGGATCGCGTTCGTCGTCGCGGCGCGCCAGCAGGCTCTCCGCCGGTCGCGGGGCCTTCTCGATGCTGGAGAACTCCTGGTTCAGCTCGAATTCGTCGAGCTTGGCCAGTTCCTCGTCGAGGTTGAGGCTGTCCAGGTCGAGGTCGTCATGGATCCACAGGGTTTCGTCGCGCGGGCGCGCTGCCGGGGGCGCGGCCGAGGTGGCGGCCGCGACGCTGGGCGCGGGTGGCGGAGCGGCGGCCGGCTTCGCTTCGGCTGCCGAAGGAGCGTTCGCGCGCGGCGCGCCACCGACCTGGTGTTGCAGGGCGTTGAAGACTTTCAGGCAGGTGCCGCAGCGGACCGCGCCATTGGCGGCGCCCAGTTGCGCGTCGTTGACGCGGAAACTGGTGCTGCAATGGGGACATTGGGTGATGACGCTTTCGCTCATGCGGCGATCCGTAGGAAAAATCCGGCGGCTAGTCTACCCCAAGCTTCTTGCACGAAGGCAGTGGGGCGGGATCAGTGGTGGCTGGCGGTGCGCCATCAATCGGCGCGGCGGCGGCCGCTGATGCGGATCCAGCCTTCGCGCTCGGCGGTCGGGTCGAGATCGAAGTGTGCGGAGTAGGCCGCGCGGACCTCCTCGGCCTGCTCGGCGAGGATGCCGGACAGCGCCAGCAGGCCGCCGGGACGTACCAGGCCGGTCAGTTGCGGGGCGAGGGAAACCAGCGGGCCGGCGAGGATATTGGCGACCAGCACGTCGGCCTGTCGCTGCGGCAGCTCCGCCGGCAGGTAGACCGGGAACCGCGCGGTCTCGATACCGTTGCGCGAGGCATTGTCGCGCGAGGCTTCCAGGGCCTGTGGATCGATGTCGGTGCCGACCGCCCGTTCGGCGCCGAGCAGCAGCGCGGCGATGGCGAGGATTCCCGAGCCGCAGCCGAAGTCGAGCACCTGCCGGCCGGCCAGTTCCTGGCCGTCGAGCCATTCCAGGCACAGCGCGGTGGTCGGGTGGGTGCCGGTGCCGAAGGCCAGGCCCGGATCGAGCAGCAGGTTGACCGCGTCCGGCTCGGGGGCGGCGTGCCAGCTCGGCACGATCCACAGGCGGCGGCCGAAACGCATCGGCTGGAAGTTGTCCATCCAGCTGCGCTCCCAATCCTGGTCGGCGATTTCCTCGACATGGTGCTCGGGCAGGTCGCCGCCGGTAAGCAAGGCGAGGTGGGCGAGCAGGGCGGTCTCGTCGATGTCCGCTTCGAACAGCGCCAGCAGGTGGGTGCGCGACCACAGCGGGGTGGTGCCGAGGTCCGGCTCGAAGATCGGCTGGTCTTCGGCGTCCATGAAGGTCACGGAGACGGCGCCGACTTCGAGCAGGGCGTCTTCGTAGGTTTCGGCCTGTTCCGGGGTGATGGCCAGGCGAACTTGTAACCAGGGCATGGGGCGACCTCTGTTGCGGCTGTAAACGAAACGGGCCGCCCAGGGGCGACCCGTTTTCCACCGCGCAAGCTTACTTGAGGCTAGCCGGCGCTGCCACTCTCTGCCGTGGCCTCGCCGCGCAGTTGCGCCAGGCCGCGATTGGCCAGGTGGCAGGTACCGCCGCCGAGCACCGCCGGCAGCAGCAGGTTGAGCAGCGGCACCAGCGCCAGAAGCAGTATCAGCAGGCCGAACAGCAACAGGCTGCCGCGGCGAGCACGAAGCACGGCGAGCTGCTCGCCGGCATCGGCCAGCCCGGCCAGCGTGGCGGGCAGCAGGAAGCGGATGTTCAGGTAGGCCAGCGCCAGCAGCAGGAGTACACCGTTGTAGAGCGGAACCAGCAGGCCGACCAGGATCGATCCGGAAACGCCCAGCCAGGGTGCCAGGCGGAAGCCGGCGGCACGCCACAGCGAGATCCTTTCGCCGGAGGCAGGTGCCAGTCGCGGGTAGCGTTGGCGGACCTGTTCCTTCAGTTGTCCGAGCAGGCCGATGCGTAGGCCCAGGCGGATGCCGAAGACGATGCTGGCGGCGTACAGGGCGACGAAGAACAGCGCGGCATAGCCGACGAAATAGAACGCCAGTTGCGCCAGTCCCGCCAGGCCGTTGAAGGCCGCCAGCGGATCGAAGTACGGGCCACCGCTGCCGGCCTCGATCAGCGAGCCGCTGGGGATCAGGGCGAAGTTGGCCACGCTGAATGCCGTGTACAGCGCGGCCCAGCCGCAGAGGCGGATGATCGGTTCGAAGAAATGCACGAACAGCCAGGTGCACAGCACGCTGACGAGAATGCACAGGCTCGCGGAGCGGAAGAGTGCGGCGGGTTGCAGGCTTTCCCTGAAACCCAGGGCGAAGCAGGTCGCGGCCTCGGTCGCGGCGGCCAGCGATTGGCGGTACCAGCGGCGGATGCGTTCCATGCAGGAGTCCGGTGGTGGAGGGGCGACGAGGATAGCACCGTTGGGGCGGCCGGCAGGCGGAAACGACAAGGGCCGCCCGGAGGCAGCCCTTGTGCGCAGCGACTGACGGATCAGTGCTTGTCCATACCCAGTTTCTTCTCCAGGTAGTGGATGTTCACCCCGCCCTTGCAGAAGGCGGCGTCGCGCACCAGGTCCTTGTGCAGTTCGGTATTGGTCTTGATACCGTCGACGATCAACTCGTCCAGGGCATTGCGCATCCGCGCCAGCGCCTCGTCGCGGTCGGCACCGTAGGTGATGACCTTGCCGACCAGCGAGTCGTAGTTCGGCGGTACGCTGTAGCCGCTGTAGAGGTGCGAGTCGACGCGCACGCCGTTGCCGCCGGGGGCGTGGAAGTGCTTGACCTTGCCCGGGCTGGGCATGAAGGTCTTCGGGTCTTCGGCGTTGATCCGGCATTCCAGCGCATGGCCGCGGATGACCACGTCCTCCTGGCGGATCGAGAGCTTCTCGCCGGAGGCGATGCGCAGCATCTCCTTGACGATGTCGACACCGGTGACCATCTCCGATACCGGGTGCTCCACCTGCACGCGAGTGTTCATCTCGATGAAGTAGAAGCGGCCGTTCTCGTAGAGGAACTCGAAGGTGCCGGCGCCGCGGTAGCCGATCTCGATGCAGGCCTGGACGCAGCGGGCGAAGACTTCCTGGCGGGCCTTCTCGTCGATGCCGGGGGCCGGCGCCTCTTCGATCACCTTCTGGTGGCGGCGCTGCAGGGAGCAGTCGCGGTCGCCGAGGTGGATGGCGTTGCCCTGGCCGTCGGAAAGCACCTGGACTTCCACGTGGCGCGGGTTGGTCAGGAACTTCTCCAGGTAGACCATCGGGTTGCCGAACGCCGCGCCGGCCTCGGTGCGGGTCAGCTTGGCCGACTTGATCAGCTCGGATTCGTCGTAGACCACGCGCATGCCGCGCCCACCGCCGCCGCCGGCGGCCTTGATGATCACCGGGTAGCCGACCTCGCGGGCGATCGCCAGGGCGGTCTCTTCATCTTCCGGCAGCGGGCCGTCGGAGCCCGGCACGGTGGGGACGCCGGCGCGCTTCATGGCGTCCTTGGCCGAGACCTTGTCGCCCATCAGGCGGATCACCTCGGCGGTCGGGCCGACGAAGGTGAAGCCGGAGCGTTCGATCTGCTCGGCGAAGTCGGCGTTCTCGGCGAGGAAGCCGTAGCCGGGGTGGATCGCGGTGGCGCCGGTGACCTCGGCCGCGGCGATGATCGCCGGGATCTGCAGGTACGACTGGGTGGCCGGGGCCGGACCGATGCACACCGATTCGTCGGCGAGCGACAGGTGCATCAACTCGCGGTCGGCGGTGGAGTGTACCGCCACCGTCTTGATCCCCAGCTCCTTGCATGCGCGAAGGATGCGCAAGGCGATTTCGCCGCGGTTGGCGATCAGCACTTTTTCCAACATCGCAGGTTCCCCGCGGCTTAGACGATGGTGAACAGCGGCTGGTCGAACTCAACCGGCTGGCCGTTCTCCACCAGGATCGACTCGATGGTGCCGCTAATTTCGGCTTCGATGTGGTTCATCATCTTCATGGCTTCGACGATGCACAGGATGTCGCCTTTCTTCACGCTCTGGCCGACTTCGACGAAGTTGGCCGAGGTCGGCGAGGCGGCGCGGTAGAAGGTGCCGACCATCGGCGAGCGAACCACGTTGCCGTTCAGCTTCGGAGCGGCCGGGGCGCTTTCCGCGGCAGCGGCGGCCGGAGCGGCGGCTGCCGGCGCCGGCGCGGCGACCGGAGCGGCGAAGGCCGGAGCCTGTGCGTACACCGGCTGGGCGGCGGTCTTGCTGTGGCGGCTGATGCGTACCGACTCTTCGCCTTCGCGGATTTCCAGCTCGTCGATACCGGACTCTTCCAGCAGCTCGATCAGTTTCTTGACTTTACGAATGTCCATTAGCGCTAGCACTCCCAGTGAGGTCAGGGGCGTTGAAGTTGTTCAAGGGCGGATTCCAGGGCCAGGCGGTAGCCTGTGGCGCCGAGACCGCAGATCACCCCTACCGCCACGTCGGAGAAGTAGGAGTGATGCCGGAAAGGTTCACGTTTGTGCACGTTCGACAGGTGCACTTCGATGAATGGGATGCTCACCGCAAGCAGCGCGTCACGTAACGCGACGCTGGTATGGGTGAATGCCGCCGGATTGATGATGATGAAGTCCACGCCTTCGTCGCGCGCGGCATGGATCCGGTCGATCAGTTCGTATTCGGCGTTGCTTTGCAGATGCAGCAGGTGGTGGCCGGCTTCGCGGGCGCGGCGCTCGAGGTCCTGGTTGATCTGCCCGAGGGTGGTCGAACCGTAGGTGCCGGGCTCGCGGGTGCCCAGCAGGTTCAGATTCGGCCCGTGCAATACGAGGAGGGTCGCCATTGTCTTGTTGATTGTCCTGTACAGGCTGCAAACGGCAAGCGGGCACTATGCCGGAATTTCCGTATGACTGTCCAGTCACTGTTAGATTGCAGTAGATCGCCGCATGTTGACCGGCAATTGCGGCAGAAGTATGTCAGCGCATGTCACTGCCGGGTAGCGGCCCGGCGCAGTCGTTCGGCGAGCCCGGCGGCGTCGATCTCTCCGATGACGCGCAAGTCGCTCCATTCGTCACCGCCCGGGGCGAAGAACAGGATCGCCGGCGGACCGAACAGGTTGTAGCGGTCCAGCAGGCCGCGCTGGGCCGGGTTGCTTTCGGTGATGTCGAAGCGCAGCAGGCGGTAGGCCGGCAGTCGTGCCTGCACCGTGGGATCGGTGAGAACCTGGCGCTCGATGACCTTGCAACTGATGCACCAGTCCGCATACCAGTCCAGCAGCACCGGCTTGCCGGCCTGGCGTGCCTCGGCCAGGGCGGCGTCCAGCTGCGCCGGGGTGGTCAGGTTCTGCCATTCGCCGGGCGTGCTCGGTGGCCCGGCGTGGATCGACGGCACCGAGCGGCCCAGCGGATGGATCGGGTCCGACTCGCCCTGCAGGGCGCCGATCCAGGCGGCCACCGCGTAGGTCAGGAACATCAGGCCAAGCAGTTGCAGCAGGCGGCGTGCGGCGCTCTTCGGGGTGAATTCGAGGGCGCCCAGGGCCAGGCCGGCGCCGCCGGCGAGCATGCCCCAGAGCATCAGCGCCACCGGGCCGGACACCACCCGCTCCAGCAGCCACACGGCGACCGCCAGCAACAGCACGCCGAAGGCGTTGCGCACGCCGTTCATCCAGGCTCCGCTCTTGGGCAGCAGGGCGCCGCCGCCGGCGCCGAAGACCACCAGCGGCGTACCCATGCCCAGGCCGAGGGCGAACAGTTGCAGGCCGCCCCCCCAGGCATCGCCGCTGGCGCTGATATAGAGCAGCGAGGCGGCCAGCGGGGCGGAGACGCAGGGCGAGACCAGCAGGCTGGAAAGCACGCCGAGGGTGGCCGCGCCGAGGATCGAGCCGCCGCGCGCATCGCCGGCCAGGCGGTCGAGCGGTTCGCGGATGAAGCCGGGCAGGCGCAGCTCGAAGAAGCCGAACATGGCCACGGCGAACAGCGCGAAGAACGCCGCGAATGGCACCAGTACCCAGGGCGACTGCAATTGCGCCTGGAGATTGAGGCTGGCGCCGAACATGCCCATCAGCGCGCCGAGCAGGGCGAAGCAGAGCGCCATCGGCAGCACGTAGGCGAGCGACAGGACGAAGCCGCGACCACCGCCCGGCCGGCCGCGCAGGACCACTCCGGAGAGGATCGGCAGCATCGGCAGCACGCAGGGGGTGAAGGTCAGGGTCAGGCCGGCGAGGAAGAAGAACAGCAGGCTGCGCTTGCCCTTGTGCTCGAGCGGGCCCTTGCCGGCCGCGTCGCTCGCGGCTGGCGTCGCGGCACCGCCGTCGATGTCGAAGCGCCTGGTTTCCGGGGGGTAGCAGAGGCCCTTGTCGGCGCAGCCCTGGTAGGTCACCACCAGGGTATAGGGCTGCCGGGCCGGGTTGTTCAGGGGAATCTCCAGGTCGACGATGTTGTAGTAGACCTCGGTATCGCCGAAGTACTCGTCGTGGTGCTGCTTGCCCGCCGGCAGTTGCACCTGGCCGAGGCTGACCTGGGCTGGCTCGACCTTGAACTGGAAGCGGTGGCGGTAGAGGTAGTAGCCCTCGGCGTTGACGAAGCGCAGCAGCACGTGCTGCGCGTCGCTGCGCTCGACGCTGGGCTTGAACGCCTGGTCGACCTTGAGGAAGTCGCCGCCATCGAGGCCGCCGCCGAGGGAGGCGCCGGGACGGCTGTCGAACAGGCCCGCGCCGGCGGGCAGGGCGACCAGCAGGAGGATCAGGGTCAGCAGGCGGCGCATGGATATCTCGTCGGATCAAAAGCCGGAATGATAGCGGAAAGCCGGGCCCGATCGAGCCCCGTGCGGCTGATCAGGTCCTGCCCCGGTTCCGCTGAGCGGTATCCGACCGGTCCGAAGCCAGACGGTTCCTCTGGCGCCTTGCGGCACGTCGCCGCAGGGTCACAGGCGGAAGGCCTGCACCGTGGTGCGCAGGTCGCCGCCCAGTTGCCGCAGTTGCTCGCCCTGTTCGCGGCTATGGCCGATCAGCCGCAGGTTTTCCCCACCCAGGGCGTGGATACGTTCGCTGTGCGAGCGAATCTCGCCGACCGCCTGGCTCTGCTGGGTCGAGCCTTCGGCGATGCGTTCGGCCATCACGCCGATGGTATGGATCGCGGCGACCACTTCGTCCAGTGCGCCCTCCGCCGCGCCGGCCTGTTCGGCGGTGCGTTCGGCATGCTCGACCTGGCTGCGCATGGCCTCCACCGATTGCCGCGCGGCCTGTTGCAGGCGGCCGATGAGCTGCTGGATCTCCTCGGTGGCGCCGGCGGTGCGCTGGGCCAGCGAGCGGACTTCCTCGGCGACCACGGCGAAGCCGCGGCCCTGGTCGCCGGCGCGGGCGGCCTCGATGGCGGCATTGAGGGCGAGCAGGTTGGTCTGTTCGGCGATCGAGCGGATCACCGTCAGCACGCTGCCAATGGTCGCCGACTCCTCGGCCAGGCGCTCGATCGACTGGGCGTTGCCCTGCACCTCGTCGACCAGCTCGCGCAGGCCGCCCAGGCTCTCGCCGATCACCCGCTGGCCGTGCTCCACTGCCTGGCCTGCGCTGCGACTGGCGTCGGCGGTCTGGCTGGCGTCTCCGGCGACCTGCTGGATCGCCGCTTCCATGTCGCCGAGGGCGTCGCGGATCTGCCCGGTATCGCCGGCCTGGCGCTCGACCCCGGCGTGCAGGCCGCTGCTGACCTCGGCCAGGGTCTGGCTGCTGCCGGCGACCTGTTCGGCGCGGCGGTGGATCGCGCCGACCAGCTCGGCGAGGAAGCTGCGCAGGCGGTTCAGCGAATCTTCCAGGTTGCGCAGGTCCTCGGTGCGGGTACGCAGGGATATGGGGCGCGAGAAGTCGCCGTCGGCCCAGGCCGAGAGCGCCGGCACCAGTTGCCCGAGGACCCGCGCCAGGCGCCTTTGCAGGCTGTCGATGGCGAGGGCGATGAGCAGGATCAGGGCGATCATCCCACCCTGGATCAGGCGTACCTGGCCTTGCAGACGCTGGCGCTCGCCGCGCACCTGCGGCTCCAGGGTGGCCAGGGCCTGGCGCACCGCGTCCAGTTTGGCGCCGGTGTCGGCGGACAGTTGCTGGCGACGCTCGATCAGGTCGCGGGTGCGGCGCAACTCGTCCGGATAGCGTTGCAGCAGGCTGGCGAGTTCGCGCCGCAGCGCCACGCCGCGGTCTTCGGCATTGCCGGCGCCAGCCTCGGCGTCGCCGGCCAGCCCCATCATGGCGGCGAAGTCGTCGCTGGCCGAGCGCTGTTCGTCGAGCACGCCGAGCAGCGGCAAGGCCTCGATCCGCCCGGCCTGCTCGCGCAGGTTGGCCAGTTCGCGCTCGACGTCGCCGGCCAGGGCCGGGTTGGCGCTTTCCACCAGCTTGGCGCGGGCCAGGCTGAGGCGGGTCAGGTGCAGGCTGGCGAGCAGCAGCGGGGTGCGGTAGGCGCCGGACTGGGGCTGCCCCGCCGCGGCGTCCAGGTAGGCGGACCATTGTTCCAGGTTGCCGGCGAGGTCGCGCTCGGCCTGTAGCAGCAGGCCCTGCGGGTCGCCGGCGAGCTTGCCGGCGGCGAGCAGGTCGCCGGCGCTGAATTCGTGCAACTCCACGAGGCTTGGCGCGAGGGTCCGGGCGAGGTCCGGTGGTAGCTCCGGCAAGGCCTCGGCGAGGCTTTCCAGGGCCTGCAGCGCGGCCTGCTGGCGCACGGCGTCGCCGCTGCCGAGGTACTGGCGGACGTTGCGCGCGACCTGTTCGTCGAAGCGCTGCGACAGCTCCAGGTACTGGTCGAGCAACTGGAACGGGCGCTCCATGGCGCGTTGCGACCACCACAGGGTGATTCCCAGGGCGAGGCAGACGGTGAGCAGGAGCAGGGTGTTGAGATTGGTGAGTTGCTTGAGGCGCATGGCGGGTCTCGTCCGACTACGGAGCGGCGAGACCGCAGGTTATTTCCGTTTGGTTACCGGGTGATGACAAAGAGCCATTACCGGGCGTCGGGACGATATACCTCGATCCGGTTGCGTCCGCCGTGCTTGGCCCGGTACAGCGCTTCGTCGGCCTGCTTGGCCATGCTCTTGATATCGAGGTCCGGGGTCAGCTCGGCGATGCCGCAACTGAAGGTGCAGCGCAGGTCGGTCGGTTGCGCCGGGTAGTGGATCTCGGCGAAGCGCTGGCGAATCTCGTCGAGCACCAGGCGCGCGGCGTCCAGATCGGTGTCCGGAAGGACCACGGCGAACTCCTCGCCGCCATAGCGGCCGATGTGGTCGGTCTTGCGCAGGCGCTGCTTGAGAAACAGCGCCAGGCCCTTGATCACCCGGTCGCCCATGGGGTGGCCGAAACGGTCGTTGACCTGCTTGAAGTGGTCGATGTCGAGCATCGCGAAGCTCAGCGGACGGCCATCGCGACGCGCGCGCAGGCGGGCGTCCTCGAGCAGTTGCAGGGTATGGGTGTGGTTGTACAGGCCGGTCAGGCTGTCGCGCACCATCCGCGCCTTCAGGCTGCGCGCGCGGCTGGCGCGGGTGCGCACGGTGGCGATCAGGTGGCGCGGGCGGATCGGCTTGGTGAGGAAGTCGTCGCCGCCTTCGCTCATGGCGTCCAGCTGCTTGTCCAGGTCGTCCTCGGCGGACAGGTAGATGATCGGCACGCTGACGTGGCGTTCGTGCTGGCGGATCACCTTGGCCAACTCGGTGCCCAGGCACTCGGGCATGTACATGTCGAGGATGATCAGGTCGGGCTGGAAGTCGCTCAGCTCAGCCATCACCGACAGCGGCTCGGTGAGCGCGCGGGTGATGATCCCGGCGCTGTTGAGGACCATCTCGGTGTGCAGCGCCTGGGCCCGGGAGTCGTCGACGATCAGTACCCGGTAGGGTTCGTAGAAGCTCAGGCGGCTGAGGGTCTCGATCTTTTCCAGCACGCTGGAGGCGTCCAGGGTGCCGGTGAAGAATTCCTGGCCGCCGGCGCGGGCTGCGGCCAGGCGGGTCGGGGTGTCGGTCTCGCTGTCGCTGAAGAACAGCACCGGCAGCTTGTGTTCGAGGCCGGCCTGGGCCTCGCTGGCCAGTCGCAGGCCCATGTCGGGGCCGGCGAAGTCGACTTCCATGACGATCGCCGCCGGGTAGCGTTCGCGCATGCTGGCGCGGAAGGCGTCGGCGGTCTCGCAGCTCAGCGCCTGCAGACCGAAGAACTCCAGTTGCTGGGCCAGGCGCTCGGCGCGTTCGCGGTCCTTCAGTGCCAGGTAGACCGGTTTGCGCAATGGCGGCAGGACGGTGTGCTCGAGCTGGTCGCCATGCCGCAGGCCGGTGCGCGACAGGCGCTGCATCAACTGGTTGAGTTCGCTGATCGACTCGCTGGAAAGCCGGCCGCGGTTGGCCTCGACGACGTCCAGGGTACGGTCGATGGCACCGGCCAGCTGGGCATGCTCGGCTTGCTCGAAGCGTTCGGCGTAGCGCTGCAGGCGCAGGGTGGCGTCGGCCAGTTCTTCCATGCCGTCGCTGTTCCACTCCGCGCGGGTCAGGCGTTGCCAGACCTCCAGAACCTGGCGCGCCTGGTTGATCACTCGCTGGGCGAAGTGGTGCTTCAGGCGGTCCAGGGTCGGGTCATCGTGCTCGGTCATCATGACGCGCTTCTTTCGTGGTCTTCGCGGCAGAGCGTCGCTGCGAATGATGGCTCTATGCTATCACCTATCGCCATGAAAGCCAGCGGCCGTTGGGCGGCTGACGAGAGGAGCCTTTTCTTTTCCAAATGTCATCCCCACCTGTTGGTGGGTGCCTTTGTGCGACGGACTACGGCATGCTTATGCCTGTTTCGGAAAATTCTCACTGAGCATTCCGGCACAAAACCGGCTTCCACTACGCTGAAAGCCGACGATGCCGAGGTTTTCGGCGTCCTGGAAGGGTTGGCGCTTGGCACGGAACGCGTTCGCCATGGTCCAATCCCCCATCTATCGAGCTGTTTTAAGGACCCTTGCCATGCTGGACTGGAAGAAGCGTCGTGGGACCATGCGCGATCGCGTGGACAATTCCGTGGATGATGTGCGTACCTACTTCGGCGGCCCCTGGCTGGTGCGCGTGGTGGGAGGCCTGCTGGGCGTCTACCTGCTGGTGGCGATGCTGGTCGGCTGGTACTGGAGCCAGGAACCCGACCTGTTCCCCGTGCAGCAGGACGCCCAGGCCGCCGCCGAGCGCGCCGGGCGGCAGATGGTCACCGGCTACACCACGGTGGAGACCCTCAAGGAAGTGGTCGACACCCTGCTGACCAAGCCGGGCGGCTACATCTCCAACGACATCTTCCCGCCGGGCATCTGGATGGACAACATGCCCAGCTGGGAGTATGGCGTGCTGGTCCAGGTGCGCGACATCAGCCGGGCGCTGCGCAAGGACTTCGCCCGTTCGCAGTCGCAGTCCACCGAGGACGCCGACCTGGCTCGCGCCGAGCCGCGCTTCAACTTCGACAACAAGAGCTGGGCGCTGCCGGCGTCCGAGTCGGAGTACCAGGAAGGCATCAAGTCGCTGGACCGCTACCTGGCCCGCCTGTCCGACCCGAACCAGCCCAACGCGCAGTTCTATGCCCGCGCCGACAACCTGAACAACTGGCTGGGCGACGTCGCCACCCGCCTGGGCTCGCTGTCCCAGCGCCTGTCGGCGAGCGTCGGCCGGGTCAAGCTGAACACCAACATCAAGAACCCCGAAGAAGTACAGCCGGGCGAGGCGCCCAAGGTCGAGGAAGTGGTCCAGGAAACCCCCTGGCTGCAGATCGACAACGTCTTCTACGAGGCCCGTGGCCAGGCCTGGGCGCTGTCGCACCTGCTGCGCGCCATCGAGGTCGACTTCGCCGACGTGCTGGCGAAGAAGAACGCCACGGTCAGCGTGCGGCAGATCATCCGCGAGCTGGAGGCCGCGCAGGAGCCGCTGTGGAGCCCGATGGTGCTGAACGGCAGCGGCTACGGCATCCTGGCCAACCACTCGCTGGTGATGGCCAACTACATTTCCCGCGCCAACGCCGCGGTGATCGACCTGCGCCAGCTGCTTTCCCAGGGCTGACCCATGGCCGCGCCGATCAGCGCCGAAGAGGTGGCCCACCGGGCCGCCTCCGACGCCGAACTCATCGCCTGGGTCGACGAGCAGGACCGCCCGCTCGGTAGCCTGCCGCGCGCGGAGCTGCGCGAGCGCGGGCTGATCGGTCGCGGCACCTTCATCCTGCTGTTCAACTCCGCCGGCGAGCTGTGCGTGCAGCGCCGGACCCTGAGCAAGGCGGTCTATCCGGGGTACTGGGACCTCGCCGCCGGCGGCATGGTCCAGGCCGGCGAGCCCTACGCCGACTCCGCCGCCCGCGAACTGGAGGAAGAGCTGGGAATTCGCGACGCGGTCCTACGCGAACATGGCCGCTTCTTCTTCGACGAACCGGGCAACCGGCTTTGGTGCGCGGTGTTTTCCGCCGTCTCCGATGCGCCCTTGCGTCTGCAGGCGGAGGAAATCTCCGAAGCACGCTTCATCCGTCCCGAACTGGCGCTGGAAGAGGCTCGCAGCCTGCCGTACTGCCCCGATTCCCTGCAGGCGTTGCGCCTGTACCTGGATGCCTGAGCCGCGGATGTCGCCATTTCACCGATCAATGGCGCATTTTCGCTCTTAGCATTTGCTCGCAATGCTGCTAAATTGCGCGACCTTTTCGGGCGGTCCCCATGCCGCCCCTGCGCAGCCCCTGCCTGAGTGGGGCGTCGCGGTCGGCTCCCGCCGGCCATCGTTATTGACCTGGCCCGTCGAGGCCATTCTGGGGGAAACGCCCGGTGGTCAAAAAAGCTTCGTCCCTGTCCGCCCTCGGCGGGCTGGTGTATTCCACGGATGGCGGCCGGCATTGCCCGGACTGCCAGCAACCCAAAGACGCCTGCATCTGCGGGCAGGCCGTAGCGCCTGTCGGCGACGGGATCGCGCGCGTGCGCCGCGAGACCAAGGGCCGCGGCGGCAAGACGGTGACCACCATCAGTGGCCTGCCGCTCGCCGGCGATGCGCTCAAGGAGCTGGCCAGCGCGCTGAAGCGGCGCTGCGGCACCGGCGGCAGTCTCAAGGACGGCGTGGTGGAGATCCAGGGCGAGCATGTCGAACTGCTGATCGACGAACTCCTCAAGCGCGGTTTCAAGGCGAAGAAGTCCGGCGGCTGACCGCGTTCTCCCCTGCAGAGAGCGGGCAGGTCCGGCACCGCGAAGGCCGCACCAGCCCTTTCCCTAGATGGGAGACTGCGGATACCCGCATGAGCGGATTTCCTCGGCTTTCCTAAACTACCGCCCAGTGTGGCGGTCAACACGGCAACGTCACATCCTCCGGCTAGCCTCCACCACAGGCGTGCCGGCCCAGGGCCATCCGGAGATCCCGGCGCCCGCCCGACCCCGAACATTGAGGAGATCACCGCGCATGGCCGCTCGACGGACTCGCAAAGACGATGGCAGCAACTGGACCGTGGCCGACAGCCGCGGCGTATACGGCATCCGCCACTGGGGTGCGGGTTATTTCGCCATCAACGATGGCGGCAATGTCGAAGTGCGTCCGCAGGGCGCCGACTCGACGCCCATCGATCTCTACGAGCTGGTCGGCCAGTTGCGCGAGGCGGGCCTGAGCCTGCCGCTGCTGGTGCGCTTCCCGGATATCCTGCAGGACCGCGTGCGCAAGCTCACCGGCGCCTTCGACGCGAACATCGAGCGCCTCGAATACCAGAGCCGCTATACCGCGCTGTATCCGATCAAGGTCAACCAGCAGGAAGCGGTGGTGGAGAACATCATCGCCACCGAGAACGTCTCCATCGGCCTGGAGGCAGGCTCCAAGCCGGAACTCATGGCGGTGCTGGCGCTGGCCCCGAAGGGCGGCACCATCGTCTGCAACGGCTACAAGGACCGCGAGTTCATCAAGCTGGCGCTGATGGGGCAGAAGCTCGGGCACAACGTGTTCATCGTGATCGAGAAGGAATCCGAGGTGCAGCTGGTGATCGAGGAGGCCGCCAACGTCGGCGTGCAGCCCCAGGTCGGCCTGCGCGTGCGGCTGTCCTCGCTGGCTTCGTCGAAGTGGGCAGATACCGGTGGCGAGAAGGCCAAGTTCGGCCTTTCCGCCGCCCAGCTGCTGTCGGTGGTCGAGCGCTTCCGCCAGGCCGGTCTCGACCAGGGCGTGCGCCTGCTGCATTTCCACATGGGCTCGCAGATCGCCAACCTGGCCGACTACCAGCACGGCTTCAAGGAAGCCATCCGCTACTACGGCGAGCTGCGCGCGCTCGGCCTGCCGGTGGATCACATCGACGTCGGCGGTGGCCTCGGCGTCGACTACGACGGCACCCATTCGCGCAACGCCAGCTCGATCAACTACGACATCGATGACTATGCCGGCGTGGTGGTCGGCATGCTCAAGGAGTTCTGCGACGCCCAGGGCCTGCCGCATCCGCACATCTTCTCGGAGAGCGGCCGGGCGCTGACCGCGCACCATGCGGTGCTGATCACCCAGGTCACCGACGTCGAGCGGCACAACGACGACGTGCCGAAGATCGTCGATCTCGACGAGCAGCCGGAGATCGTCCGCTGGCTGGCCGAACTGCTCGGCCCGACCGATGCCGAGATGGTCACCGAGACCTACTGGCGCGCCACCCACTACATCGGCGACGCCGCCGCGCAGTATGCCGACGGCAAGATCAGCCTGGCGCAGAAAGCCCTCGCCGAGCAGTGCTACTTCGCTATCTGCCGGCGCCTGCACAACCAGCTCAAGGCCCGCCAGCGCTCCCACCGGCAGGTCCTCGACGAACTCAACGACAAGCTCGCCGACAAGTACATCTGCAACTTCTCGGTGTTCCAGAGCCTGCCGGATACCTGGGCCATCGGCCAGGTGCTGCCGATCCTGCCGCTGCACCGCCTGGGCGAGGAGCCGGATCGGCGCGCGGTACTGCAGGACCTGACCTGCGACTCCGACGGCAAGATCACCCAGTACGTCGACGAGCAGAGCATCGAGACCAGCCTGCCGGTGCACGAGGTGAAGGAGGGCGAAGACTACCTGATCGGGGTGTTCCTGGTCGGCGCCTACCAGGAGATCCTCGGCGACATGCACAACCTGTTCGGCGACACCGACTCGGTGAACGTCTACCAGCGCGCAGACGGCGGCATCTATCACGCCGGCATCGAGACCCACGACACCATCGAGGACATGCTGCGCTACGTGCACCTGTCGCCGGAGGAACTGATGACCCTCTACCGCGACAAGGTCGCCGGGGCCAAGCTCACCGCCCGCGAGCGCAACCAGTACCTGGATGCGCTGCGCCTGGGGCTGACCCGCTCGGCGTACCTGTCCTGACTGGCTAGCCCGTCGGCGACGGGAAGCGAACCAGGCAATGGCCGGCTGGCGCGAGGCGCCCGCCGGCCATTTCGTTTCAGATCCTGCTCGTTATGTGGGAATTCCGCGCAACCCCTTCATTTCCGCTTCCCTGCCGGCGGTGGACGTCGGCGTGGTTGCCTGCTGTGTCCGGCGGATAACGCTTCGCGTCATTCGTCCTACCCGTGGGGGGAAGGGCCGGACTTTTTCAGCGGCTCCTGGATGCTCCGCGCCTCAGAAGTACTTCAACCAGGCGATATCCCGCCGCCGCGCCTTGAAACCGGCGAACCAGTGCACCGCCGGGTACAGCGCCACGGCCAGCAGGATGCTGCACAGCCATAGCGCCGGCACCGAGGAGAAACCGAAGTAGTCGCCCCGGTTGGCGCCCCAGATCGCCAGCGCCAGCAGGTACAGCAGCTTCAGTAGGTAGAGATGCAGCAGGTAGAAGAACATCGGCGCTCCGCCGAACGCCACCAGGGCCTTGCCGCGACCGCTCCAGTCCAGGCGTTCGAACCAGGCCAGGAGCAGCAGGCCGATTCCCAGGGTGAGGGCGAGGAACAGCAGCGACGGCGGATACTTGGTGACGTTGAAGAAGCCCATCAGGGTGATCGCCGGCGTCTCGCCGAAGGCCCAGGGTTTCTCGCCATAGCCGTTGAGCAGGCGCAGCAGGATGAAGCCGAGCAGCAGCCCGCCACCGCCCGCCAGCAGGTAGCGTCGGCGCGTGGTCGCCGGCGTGGCGCCGCTGAACCAGTTGCCTGCGGCATAGCCCAGGGCGATCACACCGATCCACGGCAGCAGGGGGTAGGAGGTGCGCAGGCGCAGGGCGTCGCCCGCTTCGATCCAGCCGCGGTCGTGGAGCACCGCCCACGGCAGGTGCCAGGCCGAGCCGGGAGCGAAATGCAGCGGATCGAGCAGGTTGTGGCCGGCCACCAGCAGCACGCCGAGCGCCGCGAGCAGAGGGCGCGGCAACCAGAGCAGGGCGGCCAGGGCGAGCATGCTCAGGCCGATCGCCCAGATCACCTGGAGGTAGATCACCGTCGGCGGCAACTGGAAGGTCCA
Source organism: Pseudomonas sp. HMSC067G02 (assembly GCF_001813485.1). Lineage (NCBI taxonomy): Bacteria > Pseudomonadati > Pseudomonadota > Gammaproteobacteria > Pseudomonadales > Pseudomonadaceae > Pseudomonas > Pseudomonas sp. HMSC067G02. The sequence continues at coordinate 67,749 of NZ_KV812697.1, read as the reverse complement.
GGCGAAGTTCACCAGGGTCAGTTCCAGCGCCACCAGGAACAACCCGCGCTTGAACAGGAACGCCGAGACCGCCCGGCGTCCCTGGTGCTTCTCGCCGTAGAGGAATGCCGACAGGCCGGTGAGGAAGACGAACACCGGCGCGCACAGGTGCGCCAGGGTGCGGCTGAGGAACAGCGCCGGCTCGGTGCTGGCGACGTCCATCGGGTCGCCGACCTGGCGGTGCAGGAAAAAGGTCTCGCGGACATGGTCGAGCAGCATGAACAGCATCACCAGGCCGCGCAGGGCGTCGATGCTGTGCAGGCGGGAGGAATTGGAGATGGAGTTGGGCATGGCTGGGCTGGTCGTCGGAAAAGAGGGATGAGTATCACAGCCTGGCGGCGAGAAGCGAGATAGAGCCGGGCATTGTATTGCGAGGCCGGAATCGAACTGGTAGCGTTATAGTATATCATTTCTTTTCTGGTGCGATTTCCCATGAGAGTCAGTGTGTCGCTTGTCCTCGGTGTCGGCCTCGGTTGCAGCAGTCCGGCGCTCTGGGCGGAAACGGAAAGTCCCGCGGAGCTGGAGGTCCTCACTGTCACCGCCGAAGCGGAGCGCGCGGAGGGCCCGGTGCAGGGCTACCGGGCCAATCGGTCGGCCAGCGCGACGCGCACCGACACCCGTATCGAGGACATCCCGCAAGCCATCAGCGTGGTGCCGCGCCAGGTGCTCGACGACCTTGACAGCGCTCGTATCGAACGGGCGCTGGACTTCGCCGGCGGGGTCTCGCGGCAGAACAACTTCGGCGGCCTGACGATGTTCGAGTACAACGTCCGTGGCTTCACCACTTCGGAGTTCTACCGCGACGGCTTCAGCGCCAACCGCGGCTATATGAACGCCCCGGACAGCGCCACCATCGAGCGCGTGGAAATCCTCAAGGGACCGGCCTCCAGCCTGTACGGGCGCGGCGATCCCGGCGGCACGGTGAACCTGGTGACCAAGAAGCCCCAGGCCGAGCGCTTCGCCCGCTTGCATGCCAGCGCCGGCAGTTGGGACCGCTACCGCTCGACCCTGGACCTGAACACGCCGCTGGACGAAGAGGGCGACCTGCTCTACCGGATGAACCTGGCGGTGGAGGACAGCAAGGGCTTCCGCGACTACGCCGAGGGCCAGCGCCTGCTGGTGGCGCCATCGTTCAGCTGGCAACTGGACCCGGACACCTCGTTGCTGGTGGAAGCCGAGGTGGTGCGCAACCGCCAGGTCTTCGACCGCGGCACCGTGGCGCCGCACAACCACCTGGGCAGCCTGCCGCGCTCGCGGTTCTTCGGCGAGCCGGACGACGGCAAGATCGACAACAACAACGAAACCCTCCAGGCCACCCTGCGCCATCACTTCAACGAGCAGTGGAGCCTGCGCCTGGCCAGCCACTACAAGCATGGTCACCTGGACGGCTACGCCTCGGAGAACTCCAGCCTCGCCGCCGACGGCTACACCTTGCGCCGGGAGTACCGCTACCGCGACTTCGAGTGGCACGACAGCATCACCCAGCTCGACCTGCTCGGCGACCTCCATACCGGCTCGATCCGCCACCAGTTGCTGATGGGCCTGGAGTACGAGCGCTACCACAACGACGAACTGATCCTGCGTAGCATCCCGTCGCGCAACCCCTATGCCATCGACATCCGCCGGCCGGTCTACGGCCAGCCGAAACCACCCTTCGGACGCGACGACCGCAACCACGAGGAAGTCGACGCGATGGCGCTCAACCTGCAGGACCAGATCGAGTTCAGCGAGAAATGGCGCGGCCTGCTCGGCGTGCGCTTCGACCGCTACCGCCAGGACATGAACGCCACGCGCCTGAACAATGGCCGCTTCCGCGACACCAGCTCGCAGCAGACCCAGCGTGCCGCCACCCCGCGCATCGGCGTGCTGTACCAGGCGACCCCGGAGGTCGGCCTGTTCGCCAACGCCTCGAAATCCTTCAAGCCCAATGGCGGTACCGACATGGCCGGCAAGGCCTTCGACCCGGAGGAGGGGCGCGGCTACGAGGCGGGGGTGAAGCTCGACCTGCTCGATGGCCGGCTGGGCATGACCCTCGCCGCGTTCCACCTGAAAAAGAAGAACGTGCTCACCGCCGACCCGAGCAATCCCGGTTACCAGCAGACCGCCGGCGAGGCGCGCAGCCAGGGCTTCGACCTGCAGTTCAGCGGCCAACTCACCGAGCAGTTGCGGCTGATCGGCGCCTACGCCTATATCGACGCCGAAGTGACCAAGGACGAGAACATCGCCCGTGGCAGCCGCCTGCTCAACGTGCCGAAGCACAGCGGCAGCCTGATGGGCGTCTACGAGTTCCGCGAAGGCTGGCTGCACGGCGCCGACGCCGGCGCGGCGGTCAACTATGTCGGCGAGCGCGCCGGCGACAGCAGCGACAGCGGCTTCGAACTGCCGGCCTACACCACCGTCGACTTGCTCGCGCACTATCCGCTGGCGAGCAATGCGACCCTCGGGGTGAACGTCAACAACCTCTTCGATCGTCGCTACTACGAGCGTTCCTATAACAACGTCTGGGTCGCCCCCGGCGAGCCGCGCAACCTGACCATGAGCCTGACCCTGAACTACTGAGCCCTCTACCGCCGCCAGGAAGCCATGCCATGCAAGGACGCACACCGCTGCTGGAAACCCTCCGCGAACTGGAATGCGAGATTCGCCTGCTCACCGTCTATGCCCGCGAGTGTTGCGGCTGCTACGAGATCCTCAGGCGCAAGCTCGACCGTCTGAGCGGACTGATCGGGGAGGATTGCAGCCGGGCACAGTGGCAGGCCGATTCGGACGACCCTGCATTGCAGGCGCTCGGCCTGCGCCTGCGCGACGCGGCGGTGCAGGCCCTCTGCGAACTGGAGAAGCACCTTTGCCAGGGCGTGCTGCATGAACCCGGCGAGATGGGCCGCTACCTGGGTAGCCTGCTGGAATCCATCCGCGGCGAACTCGACAGCGCCGGGATAGATGCCGATGCACGGGTCCTGTTCGTCGGCTCCGGTGCCCTGCCGACCTCGGCCCTGGTGCTGGCGCGGGAGGTCGGCGCACATTTGTGCTGCCTGGACATCGACGAGGAGGCCCTGGGCTATGCCCGCGAGATCGCCCGCTGCCAGGGGCTGGAGGCGCGCATGCAGTTTTCCTCGCTGCCGCCGGCGGAACTGGCGTTTTCCCGCGATGCCACGCATTTCCTGATCGCTTCGCTGGTGCAGCAGAAAAGCGCGGTACTGGCGCAGATCCGCCAGGTCATGCGCGCCGACGCCAAGGTCCTGCTGCGTCACGGCAGCGGCATCAAGGGACTGTTCAACTACCCGGTTGAGCCGGCCGAACTGGAGGGCTGGCAGGTTTGCGCGGAGCGGGTCAGCCAGCCGCTGTACGACACCCTGATCCTGGAGAAGGCCGGTCGATGAACGCCGCTGATGAGAGCCTGGGCAACGTCCTGCTGGTCGGTCTGGGCGCGGTGGCGATCCAGGTCGCGCTGGACCTGCGCCGCCACGGTGCCGGTCGCCTCGGCGCGCTGAACCATCCCGGCCGGCGCAGCCAGCGGATCGCCGAGGCCCTGGCGCGCGGCGCCTGCCTGCAATTGGAAGGGCAGGGGCAGCATCGCTGGCTGTCCGGCAACGCCGCGTTGGACGTCTTCCACCAGGACCCCGCTGAGCTTCGCGACGATTGGCAGACCCTGGTGCTCTGCGTGCCGGCCGACAGTTACCTGGACGTGGTCCGCGGGTTGCCCTGGGAGCGACTCGGCGGGGTGCGCACGCTGCTGCTGGTGTCCGCCTTCATCGGCGCCAACCTGCTGGTGCGCAGCGCCCTGCCGGCGGGGTGCCAGGCGACCGTGCTGAGTCTGTCCAGCTACTACGCGGCGACCAAGGTGATCGACGAGACACAACCGCTGCGGGCCCTGACCAAGGCGGTCAAGCGCAGGGTCTACCTGGGCTCCAGCCGGCCGGACTGCCCGGCGCGGGAGACCTGGCGGCGAGTCCTGGCCGGCAGCGGGGTTGAGGTAGTACCCCTGGCGACGCCGGAAGCGGCGGAGGGCCGCAACGTCACCACCTACGTGCACAGTCCGTTCTTTCTCGGCGAGTTCGCCCTCGCCCGGATACTTTCCGAGCAGGGGCCGCCCGGTTTCATGTACAAGCTCTACCCGGAGGGACCTATCACCCCCGGGGCCATCGGCGCCATGCGGCGGCTGTGGTGCGAGCTGAGCGAACTGTTGCGGCGGATGGGCGCCGAGCCGTTGAACCTGCTGCGGTTCCTCAACGACGACAACTACCCGGTGCACGAGACGATGCTGCCGCGCGCGGCCATCGACGGCTTCGCCGAGGCCGGCGCCGAGCGCCAGGAATACCTGCTGTTCGTGCGCTACGCGGCGTTGCTGGTCGATCCGTTCTCTCCGGCCGACGAGCAGGGTCGCCACTTCGACTTTTCCGCCGTGCCGTTCCGCCGCGTCAGTCGCGACGAGGATGGACTCTGGCGGCTCCCGCGGGTGCCGCTGGAGGACTATCGCAAGCTGGCGCTGATCGTCGCGCTGGCCGCCCACTTCGACCTGGCCATGCCGCAGGCGCGCAGCCTGCTGGCGAGCTACGAGAACGCCGTGTCCCGATTCATCGATTGCCAAGGAGCGAGCCAGTGCCATCCAAGCCTGTATCCGATCGACAGCCGTCCGGCGGCGGACGCCATCTATCGCCAGTGGTGCTCGACCTGCTGAAGAGCGGGGTGCTGCTGGCGGTGCTGGCGTCCTTCACCTTCAGCGTGATGAACGCCCTGGTCAAGGAAGCCAGCGCCACCCTGCCGGCTGCCGAGATCGTGTTCTTCCGCAGCGCCATCGGTACCCTGCTGATCTACCTGCTGATGCGCCAGGCCGGTGTCGCCCTGTCGCGCCAGGGCGTGCCGATGCTGCTGGTGCGCGGGGTGATGGGGGCGCTGTACCTGGTCTGCTATTTCTACGCCATCGCCCACATCCCGCTGGCGGACGCGAGCATCCTGGCGCACATGTCGCCGTTCTTCGTCATCCTCTTCTCCGCGCTGTTCCTCGGCGAGCGGATTCCCCGGGCGGTCTATTGGCTGTTGCTGGTGGTGGTGCTCGGCGCGCTGATGATCGTCAAGCCGTTCAGCTATTCCAGCTACTCGGTATACGCCGTGGTCGGCCTGCTCAGCGCGGTGTTCGCCGCCGGTGCCTCGGTGGCGATCCGCCAACTGAGCGCGCGGCACCATACCTACGAGATCGTCTTCTACTTCCTGGCGGTGGCCACCCTGGTGGCCATCCCGCTGATGTGGAACGACTTCGTGGTGCCGGCGACGCTGCGCGAGTGGGGGCTGCTGCTGGCCATCGGGGTGGTGTCGCTGCTCGGCCAGGTGTTCCTAACCCGCGCCTTCAGTCACGAGAGCGCGACCATCGTTGCGGTGACCCGCTATATCGGCATCGTCTTCAACGCCGGCTGGGGCTGGCTGTTCTGGAGCGAGGTGCCGGACGCGCTGACCATCGCCGGCGGCGTGCTGATCGTGGTGGCGTGCATCGCGCTGTCGCGGACGAAGAAGGGCTGAGCCTCCGGCGCGACCGGCTCCCCGCTGCTTCGCGCCGGACCGCGCCTAGAGTACGTAGCGCCAGATCGCCACGAAGTGGAGGAGGCTGCCGGCGATCACGAACAGGTGCCAGATGCCATGCCAGTGGCGGAAGCGGTGGTCATAGGCATAGAAGACGATCCCTACGGTATAGAGCACGCCGCCGGCCGCCAGCCAGGTGAAGCCGGCGCTGCCGAGGGCGGCGAGCAGCGGTTTCACCGCGATCAGCACGATCCAGCCCATCACCGCGTAGATCACCACCGACAGCACCCGCGCCTCGGAGCGTGGCTTGATCTCCTGGAGCATGCCGAGCACGGCCAGGCCCCAGACGATGCCGAACAGCGTCCAGCCCCAGGGACCGCGCAGCGTGACCAGGCAGAAAGGCGTGTAGCTGCCGGCGATCAGCAGGTAGATGGACAGGTGGTCGAGCTTGCGCATCACCACCTTCGCTCGCCCGCGCACGCTGTGGTAGGCGGTCGAGATGCTGTAGAGCAGCGTCAGGGTGACGCCGTAGACGCCGACCCCGACGATCTTCCACGGACTGCCGTTGAGGCTCGCCTGGACCGTCAGCCAGACGGCGCCGGTGCAGGCGGCGACCGCACCGATCAGGTGGGTCCAGGCATTGAGTCTTTCACCGTGATACATGACGCATGATCCTCCCGCGATGGACAACGCCATGGTAGGGCATGTCGGGGTGGCGTGGGTCCTGACCTTTTATTGGCGTTTTCCGTGACGGTTGCATGAAGGTTCTCCTCATCCTTCCCTGCTCGTTGGAACGGATAAAGGCTTGACGGTTTTAATTACGATCATAATATTAAGTGTGTAATATAAATAGCCGCTGTCAGCGGTCAGGCTTTTTTCCAGCGAGAACCCACATGAACGAACAGATTGGCAATGGCGTCGCCCTGATCACCGGCGCCTCTTCCGGAATCGGCGCGACCTACGCCGAGCACTTGGCCCGCCGTGGCCACGACCTGTTGCTGGTGGCGCGCGACCGGCAACGCCTGGAAGCCCTGGCGGATCGACTTCGCCAAGCCCACGGGGTCAGGGTGGAGATCCTGCGCGCCGACCTGTCCGAGCGCGACGATAGGTTGCGGGTCGAGCGACGGTTGCGCGATGACGCCTCGATCGCGTTGCTGGTGAACAACGCCGGCGTGGCGATGAACGGTCCGCTGGCCGATGCCGACATGGACCGGGCGGAGCGGATGATCGCCCTCAACGTAGTGGCCCTGACCCGCCTGGCTGCCGGTGCGGCGGAGGGGTTCCGCCGGCGTGGCGGCGGCGCCATCGTCAATCTCGGTTCGGTGGTGGCGCTGGCGCCGGAGTTGTTCAATGCCGTCTATAGCGCGACCAAGGCCTACGTGCTGAGCCTGAGCCAGTCGCTGCAGCACGAGCTGGCCGGCAGCGGCGTTTACGTCCAGGCGGTGCTGCCCGGCGTCACCCGTACCGAGATCTGGGAGCGCAGCGGCACCGGAATCGCCGGGATTCCCGCGGAGATGGTGATGGAGGTCGAGGACCTGGTGGAGGCGGCGCTGGTCGGTTTCGATCGGCGTGAAGCGGTGACCATCCCGTCGTTGCCGGATGCGGCCGATTGGCAGGCGCTGATGACGGCGCGGGCCAGGCTCGCGCCCAATCTGTCGCGGCAGCGGCCGGCCGAGCGCTACCTCGGCTGAGGCCCTAGCGCTCCATCTGCTCCAGCAGCTTCTTGCGCGTCGCTTCCAGTATCCGTTGCGACAGCGCCTCATCCTGCACGCTGCGCGACAGTTGCAGCGCGCCGACCAGCGAAGCGAGCAGCAGCACGGCGCGCTCGCCTGCGTCCTCGCCCTCCAGGGCCGCTTCGATCATCGCCAGGCGCTTGCGCACGATGCTGTCGGTGGTCGGGCTCGGCGTGCCGCGCTGGCCGAGTTCCGCCGACAGGGTCGGCAACGGGCAGCCGGCGCCGGGGTTATCGCGGTGACGCGGCGACAGGTACTGCTCTATCAGCAGCGCCAGCGGTCGTTCCGCCTCCGCCAGGGGCGCGGTGACTTCGTCGAGTTGCGCCGCGGCATGCCGCAACGCGGTTTCCACCAGGTCGTCCTTGGACTTGAAGTGCGCGTAGAAGCCGCCATGGGTCAGGCCCAGGGCCTTCATCAGCGGTTGCAGCCCGGTGGCGCCGACGCCGTCCTGGCGGAACAGCCGGGCAGCCTCCTCGACGATACGCCGGCGGGTCTTCTGCTTGTGGTCTTCGGGATAACGCATGGTTTCGATACCTTGGAATGCAGGTCGTCATCTTAACGCCTGGCGGCCTTCCCTGGCGAAGCCGCGTTCATCCGGCCATGTGCAGGACCAGGCAGGTGGTCGAGCCGACGGCGTAGAGACGGTCGTCGACATCGTACAACCGGCCCTCGGCGACCGCCGTCGAGCGGCCGAGGTGCACCACCCGGCCTTCGGCGCGCACCGGGCCGACCTTGTCGGTCAGCGCGCGCAGGTAGCTGATCCGCAGGTCGGTGGTGGTATAGCCCTGGCCGGCCTGGAGCCGGGTATGGATCGCGCAGCCCATGCAGGAATCCAGCAGCGACGCGGCGTAGCCGCCGTGCACGCTACCCAGCGGATTGTAGTGGCGGCGGTCCGGGATGCCCTGGAACAGGAAGCGCCCTTCGGACCACTCGATGGGAACGAAGTCGACCAGTTCGCCGTAGGGCGGGCAGGGCAGCTCGCCGCTGCCGATGCGGTCGAAGAACTCCTGCGGGGAGAGCGCGGCGACTTGCGCCAGCTCCAGGGTTCCGCTGGCGCCGAGGCGGGCGCGGGCGGCCCGCTCGGTGGCGATCCAGGCGTTCAGGCGGTCTTCGCGGCCGGGCTGTTCCATGGTGGTGCTCCTGTCGTGGTGGGAAAGGGTTGCAGGAAAATTACGGTCATCATATAAGCTTTGTATGAAGAGTGAAATACAATCGCTTTCGGTCCCTCTACGCGGCGTTTCCTCTATTTGCGCCGGCGTCGCCTACGCTGAGGGGGGCCGTGGCGGGACAACCGAGGAGCAGGATGATGGAAAGCTATGACGTGATCGTGATCGGCGCCGGTCCGGGGGGCTACAACGCTGCCATTCGCGCCGGCCAGCTAGGCCTGAAGGTGGCCTGCGTGGAGGGTCGCGAAACCCTCGGCGGGACTTGCCTGAACGTCGGCTGCATGCCGTCCAAGGCCCTGCTGCACGCCTCGGAGCTATACGCCGCGGCGAGCGGCGGCGAGTTCGCCCGGCTCGGCATCCGGGTCAGCCCGGAACTGGACCTGGCGCAGATGATGAAGCAGAAGGACGAGAGCGTCGCCGCCCTGACCCGTGGCGTCGAATTCCTCTTCCGCAAGCACAAGGTGCAGTGGATCAAGGGCTGGGCGCGCTTGCAAGGCGAGGGCCGGGTCAGTGTGGACCTCGCCGACGGCGGCCACGCGCAACTGGAGGCGCGCGATATCGTCATCGCCACCGGTTCGGAACCGGCGCCGCTGCCCGGCGTGCCGGTGGACAACCAGCGCATCCTCGACTCCACCGGCGCCCTGGAGTTGGCCGAAGTGCCTCGCCACCTGGTGGTGATCGGCGCCGGCGTGATCGGCCTGGAGCTTGGTTCGGTCTGGCGCCGGCTGGGCGCACAGGTCACGGTGCTGGAGTACCTCGAGCGGATCTGCCCGGGGCTGGATGGGGAAACCGCAAGGACCCTCCAGCGCGCCCTGACCCGCCAGGGCATGCGGTTTCGCCTCGGCACCCGCGTGGTCGCCGCGCGCAGTGGCGAGCAGGGCGTCGAACTCGACCTGCAACCGGCCGCCGGTGGCGCTACGGAATCGCTGCAGGCGGACTACGTGCTGGTGGCCATCGGCCGGCGCCCCTATACCGAAGGACTGGGGCTGGAGACGGTCGGCCTGGCCAGCGATCGTCGTGGCATGCTGGAGAACCAGGGACAGCGCAGCGCGGCGCCGGGCGTCTGGGTGATCGGCGACGTGACCTCGGGACCGATGCTGGCGCACAAGGCCGAGGAAGAGGCGATCGTCTGCATCGAGCGGATCGCCGGGCATGCGGCGGAGATGAACGCCGAGGTGATTCCGTCGGTCATCTACACCCAGCCGGAAGTGGCCAGCGTCGGCCTCGGCGAGGAGCAGCTGCAGGCGGCGAGGCGCGAGTACAAGGTCGGACGCTTCCCGTTCAGCGCCAACAGCCGGGCGAAGATCAACCACGAGAGCGAAGGCTTCATCAAGATCCTCTCCGATGCCCGCAGCGACCAGGTGCTCGGCGTGCACATGATCGGGCCGGGCGTCAGCGAGATGATCGGCGAAGCCTGCGTGGCCATGGAGTTCAGCGCTTCGGCGGAGGACTTCGCGCTGACCTGCCATCCGCATCCGACCCGCTCCGAGGCGCTGCGCCAGGCGGCGATGGACGTGCATGGCCGGGCCATGCAGAACTGAGGGCTCAGCCGCGCATGCCGAAGCCGCGCGCCATCAGCGTAGCCAGCAACGGAATGACCAGCAGCAGGAGCAGTTGCAGGCGCACCGCCATGACCACCCGCCGGCCCCGGGCCGGCGTCACCGCCGGCACTTCGCCGGCCTTGAGGGCGCCGCGCCAGCCAAGGAAGGTAACGGTCGGCAACAGCGAGACCAGGGCAGCGAGGACGAATAGCCCGACCTTGGCGTGGAACAGGCCATTGTGCAGGTAATAGTCGAGGCCCTTGCCGTACCACAGCACCCGCGCCAGCCCGCTGGCCAGTACCGCCAGGGCGCAGAGGCCGTAGCCGCGGTCGATCGCCGCCAGGCTGCGGGCGCGCTCCAGGTCCAGCGGCAGGCGCAGCAGGCGGTGCTGCAACACCAGCAGGGCGAACAGCAGGAAGATCGACAGGTAGTGCAGGTAGGCGACGATTGCCTGGGCCATGGCGGCGCTCCTCGGGGTGGGATGGGCACAGTCAAGCAGACCCCGGGCCAATGTGCCTGACGGCGCTTCCGGTATTCCCCGAGAATGCGTCTAGAATCGAGCTGGCCATTTTCCGGAGCCCGCCATGACCCCGCTGACGCCCGAGCAGACCCATGCCTACCTGCACCATATCGGCATCGACGATCCCGGTCCGCCGAGCCTGGCGAGTCTCGACCGACTGATCGACGCGCATCTGCGCCGGGTCGCCTTCGAGAACCTCGACGTGCTGCTCGACCGTCCCATCGAGATCGACGCCGACAAGGTTTTCGCCAAGGTCGTCGAGGGCAGCCGCGGCGGTTATTGCTTCGAACTCAACTCGCTGTTCGCCCGCCTGCTGCTGGCCCTCGGCTACGAACTGGAACTGCTGGTGGCACGGGTACGCTGGGGGCTCCCGGAGGACGCGCCGCTGACCCAGCAATCGCATCTGATGCTGCGTCTGTACCTGGCGGAGGGCGAGTTCCTGGTGGATGTCGGCTTCGGCTCGGCCAATCCGCCGCGAGCACTGCCTTTGCCGGGCGACGAGGCGGACGCCGGACAGGTGCATTGCGTGCGCCTGGTCGACCCGCACGCCGGTCTCTACGAAAGCGCCGTGCGCGGTCGCAGCGGCTGGCTGCCGCTGTACCGCTTCGACCTGCGCCCGCAGTTGTGGATCGATTACATCCCGCGCAACTGGTACACCTCGACCCACCCGCACAGCGTGTTCCGCCAGGGCCTGAAGGCCGCCATAACCGAGGGCGACCTGCGCCTGACCCTGGCCGACGGGCTGTTCGGCCAGCGCGCCGGCAACGGCGAGACGCTGCAGCGCCAACTGCGCGACGTCGAGGAACTGCTGGACATCCTGCAGACCCGTTTTCGCCTGCGCCTCGACCCGGCCTCCGAAGTGCCGGCGCTGGCGCGACGGCTGGCGGGACTGATCTCCGCCTGAGCGCTTTTGGCCGGTGTCTTTTCGCCGGACTCCTGCGGGAATTTTCCGATGTTCCATAGAAGCCTGAACGAAACGGCTTTTTCGGTTGACCTCGTCTGGCAAGAGGTCTATAAAACCCCCGCCCGCAGAGCCGGGCACTTTCTTTCCCCCTACGAAGAGAGCCATGGACAGTATTCCCAGTAGTCGTCGCCCGGCCCAGCAGATGCCGGCTGGTGCGATGACCCAAACCAACGCACGACGGAACCCGCAACGGGTCGGTCGGTTGAGCGGCATCCTGGGCTGACCCACTGCTTCTCACCCGTGTCCGGCACGCCGGGTACAGGTGAGTCATGAACTTCGAGAATTCGGTATCCCCCGGCGTATCCGCCTTCGTGGCGAAGATGCGCGTGCGCGCCGCGCAGTCCCCCGGCGCGATCCTTCCCGGCCACGGCCATCCTGCGAGCCTCGCCTGGCGTGTCGACCCGGCCGGCGGTCGCCTGGAGTATCGCCGCCTGGAGACGCAGGTCGAAGAGAACCCTGAGAGCGGTCGCCGCCCGATGCGCGGCTGACGCTTTCTCCTGCCTAACCCTTCGCACAAGGAGCCTGCCATGGACGAACCACCAAGTCGGCCTGCTGCGTGCCGCCTGAGCGGCCGCGCGCAGTGGGCCTCACCCGGACAAGCCGAACATTCTTCCCACCGATCGCGAACATCGCGACCCGGCACGCCTTTGCCTGTCACCTGACCGGCAACCGACTCGTGTCGCCGTCGCGCAGCTCGCGACAGGAGACCGAGTCATGAGCGTAGCGACCCAACGCAATACCCAGCTCGACACCGAGCGCCGCAACGACCGACTGTCCATGCGCGCCGCCCGCGAAGCGCAGAACAGCCTGGAAACCACCCTCACCAATGTCCGCGGTCGCCAGGACGGCCTCGACCAGGCCGAGGCCGCCGCCCGGCTGCACGCCGACGGCCCCAACGAAGTGGCCCACGACCGTCCGCCACACGTCCTGGTGCAACTGCTGCAGGCGTTCAACAACCCCTTCATCTACGTGCTGATGACGCTCTCTGCGATCAGCTTCTTCACCGACTTCTGGCTGCCGCTGCAGGACGGTGAGGAAACCGATCTCACTGGCGTCATCATCGTCCTCTGCATGGTCCTGGTCAGCGGCCTGATGCGCTTCTGGCAGGAATACCGCTCGGGCAAGGCCGCCGAGGCGCTCAAGGCCATGGTGCGGAACACCGCCACCGTGCTGCGCCGCGACGAGCGCGGGATGCGCGGCGAGCTGCGGGAAATCCCCATGGGCGAACTGGTGGTCGGCGACATCGTGCGCCTGTCCGCCGGCGACATGATCCCCGCCGACATCCGCCTGATCGAATCGCGCGACCTGTTCATCAGCCAGGCCGTACTCACCGGCGAGGCGCTACCGGTGGAGAAATACGACACCCTCGGCGCGGTCCGCGAGAAGTCCGCCAAGCGGATCGCCGCCGACCAGCAGGACCTGCTCGAACTGCCGAACATCTGCTTCATGGGCACCAACGTGGTCAGCGGCACGGCCACCGCGGTGGTGGTCGCCACCGGTGCGCGCACCTATTTCGGTTCGCTGGCCCGTTCCATCGTCGGTTCGCGGGCGCAGACCGCCTTCGACCGTGGGGTGAACAGCGTCAGTTGGCTGCTGATCCGCTTCATGCTGGTGATGGTGCCGATCGTGTTGCTGATCAACGGCTTCACCAAGGGCGACTGGACCGAGGCGTTCATGTTCGCTCTCGCCGTGGCGGTCGGCCTGACCCCGGAAATGCTGCCGATGATCGTCAGCGCCAACCTGGCCAAGGGCGCGGTGGCGATGTCGCGGCGCAAGGTGGTGGTCAAGCGCCTCAACGCGATCCAGAACTTCGGCGCCATGGACGTGCTCTGCACCGACAAGACCGGCACCCTGACCCAGGACCGGATCATCCTCGAGCATCACGTCGACGTTGCCGGCCGGCGCTGCGACCGGGTCCTGCAAATGGCCTGGCTGAACAGCTTCCACCAGTCCGGGATGAAGAACCTGATGGACCGCGCGGTGGTCGCCTTCGTCGAACAGAACCCGCGCATCACGCCGTCGGATGCCTGGCGCAAGGTCGACGAACTGCCCTTCGATTTCGTCCGTCGGCGTCTCTCGGTGATCCTCGAGGGCAAGGACGGCGAACACCTGCTGGTGTGCAAGGGCGCGGTCGAGGAAATGCTCGAGATCGCCACCCGCGTGCACCAGGACGGCGTCGACCTGCCGCTCGACGAGGAACGCCGCCGGGCCCTGCTGGCGCTGGCCGAGCAATACAACCGCGACGGCTTCCGCGTGCTCCTGCTCGGCACCCGCAGCCTCTCGCGCACGGAGTCCCAGGCCCAGTACGGCGCCAGCGACGAGCGCGATCTGGTGATCGCCGGCCTGCTGACCTTCCTCGATCCGCCGAAGGAAACCGCCGGCCCGGCCATCGCCGCGTTGCGCGAGAACGGCGTGGCGGTGAAGGTGCTCACCGGTGACAACCCGGTGGTCAGCGCGAAGATCTGCCGCGAGGTCGGCCTGGACGTCGGCGAGCCGCTGCTCGGTCGCGACATCGACCTGATGGACGATGCCACCCTGCAACGCCTGGCCGAGGAGCGCACGGTGTTCGCCAAGCTGACGCCGCTGCAGAAGTCGCGGGTGCTCAAGGCCCTGCAGGGCAACGGACACACCGTCGGCTTCCTCGGCGACGGCATCAACGACGCCCCCGCGCTGCGAGATGCCGATGTCGGCATCTCGGTGGACAGCGGCACCGACATCGCCAAGGAATCGGCCGACATCATCCTCCTGGAAAAAAGCCTGATGGTCCTGGAGGAGGGCGTTATCAAGGGCCGCGAGACCTTCGGCAACATCATGAAGTACCTGAACATGACTGCCAGCTCCAACTTCGGCAACGTGTTCTCGGTACTGGTGGCCAGCGCCTTCATCCCCTTCCTGCCGATGCTGGCGATCCACCTGCTGCTGCAGAACCTGATGTACGACATCTCCCAGCTGTCGCTGCCGTGGGACAAGATGGACAAGGAGTTCCTCGCCAAGCCGCGCAAGTGGGACTCGAAGAACATCGGCCGCTTCATGGTCTGGATCGGCCCGACCTCGTCGATCTTCGACATCACCACCTACGCGCTGATGTGGTTCGTGTTCGCCGCCAACAGCCCGGAAATGCAGTCGCTGTTCCAGTCCGGCTGGTTCATCGAGGGCCTGCTCTCGCAGACCCTGGTGGTGCACATGCTGCGTACCCAGAAGATTCCCTTCATCCAGAGCACCGCGGCGCTGCCGGTGATGCTGATGACCGGGCTGGTGATGGCGCTGGGCATCTACGTGCCGTTCTCGCCGCTGGGAGCGATGGTCGGCCTGCAGCCGCTGCCGTGGGAGTACTTCCCCTGGCTGGTGGGCACGCTGCTCTGCTACTGCGTCACCGCGCAGACCATGAAGACCCTCTACATCCGCCGCTTCGGCCAGTGGTTCTGAGCGATCGGCCGGGCTTCGTCCCGGCCTTTCCCGGCGCGTCGGCAAGCCTCGCCGCGCCGCCCAACGCACACCGGACCCACGCATGGAGAGACGCATCATGACCCTGCACGACCGGCGCCCGCGGGCGCCCCTTTTCCAACCGCTGCCGGCCGCGCTGCGACGCGCCCTGTCCTGGCGCCTGGGCTTCGTCGCCGCCGCGCTCGCCTGCGTCCTGCTGCTGGCGCTGCTGTCCGAGGCTCGCGCCGCGGGCGGCGCCTACCGGGTCGACGACGGCGAGATCGATCCCGTCGGCGAATGCAACCTGGACGCCTGGCACCAGCGCGAACGCCACCACGGCAACCGCTACCAGTCGGTGCTGTCGCCCGCCTGCACCTTCTCCGCCCTACCATCGGTGCAGCTCGGCGCGGCGCTGGTGCGCGAGGGCGACGCAGGCGATCGGCACAGCCGCCTCAGCCCCGAGCTGAAGACACCGCTGCTGGCCCGCGACGACCTCGGCCTGGCGTTGGCCCTGGCGCTCTCGGCGGATCTCTACCTGGACCGCCGGCACGCCTTCGAAGGCGCCGGCTTCAACCTGCCGCTGAGCTACCAGCCGTTCGAGGCCCTGCGCCTGAACGCCGGGGTCGGCCTGGGGCATGCCTACGCCGAGGGCGAGCGCCGGCATCGCTGGAACTGGGGCATGGGCATGGAATACCGCGTCGGCCAGCCGTTGACCCTGATCGCCGAACGCTTCGGCGAGTCGGCCGGCGACAGCGGCTGGCAGGCCGGACCGCGGCTGCACCTGGGCGAACGGCTGGACCTCGACCTGCTGGTCGGCGGCCACCTGCGCGGCGAGCGCGAGCGATGGCTGGTCTCGGGAGCGACCTTGCGTTTCTGAGCCCAAGGGCGTGCCGCGCTGCGGCACGCTCCTCCACCGAGGAAACAGCCATGAACGTCGTACGCAAATGCCTGGGCGCGTCTCGCCGCGCGTTCTGTGGCCTGGCAGCACGGCTGCTGGCGAAGGCCGCGCACCTGCTGATGGTGATCAGCGTGCGCGCATACGCCAGCGGCCGCCTGAGCCAGGTCGAAGTGAAATACCTGCTGGACTGCTCGAGCGCGCTCAACCGTGCCTCGCTCAGGCTGGCCATGGGTCAATGAGCCCGTTCCCTTCACGATCCATTCCGAACCGGGAGTTCCGCCATGCTGGGAACCATCCTCCTGATCAACCTGGCCGGTGCCGTGGCCCTTCTGTTGTGGGGCACGCACATGGTCTCCAGCGGCGTGCTGCGCGGTTTCGGCACTGCGCTGCGCAACTGGCTCGGCCGCCACCTGGGCAACCGCTGGCTGGCCCTGCTCGCCGGGTTCGGCATCACCGGCCTGCTGCAGAGCAGCACCGCCACCAGTCTGATGGCAGCGTCCTTCACCGCCAGTGGCACCCTGGGCCTGGCGCCGGCGCTGGCAGTGATGCTCGGCGCCAACGTCGGCACCACTCTGGTGGTGCAACTGCTCAGCTTCGACACCTCGTTGCTGGCCCCGCTGGCCCTGCTGTCCGGCCTGCTGCTGTTCCGCCTGGGCGACGGTCCGCGCCTGGAGAGCCTTGGCCAGTGCCTGATCGGACTCGGTCTGATGCTTCTGGCGCTGGCGTTGCTCGGCCATTCCCTGCAGCAGATCGAGGCCTCGCCAGCCTTTGTCGCGGTGATCCACGGCCTCGAAGGCGATCCGCTGATCGCCCTGCTGCTCGCCGCGCTGCTGACCTGGGCCTGTCATTCCAGTGTCGCGGTGGTACTGCTGGTGGCGTCCCTGGCCCAGGCCGGACTGGTCTCGTTGCCCATCGCCCTGGCCCTGGTGCTCGGTGCCAACCTCGGCGGCGCCTTGCCGGCGCTAGGGGTGGCCGGTAGCCGGGTGGCGCGGCGCTTGCCGTTGGGCAACCTGCTGGTGCGCCTGCTCGGTTGCCTGCTGGTGCTGCCCTGGCTGACGGCGCTGGCGCAACCGGCCAACGCACTCGGCGGTGCGGCGGCGGTCTGGTTCCACAGTGCTTTCAACCTGGCCCTGGCACTGCTGACGATCGGCTTCACCGGACCGCTTGCGGCGCTGCTCGCGCGCCTGTTGCCGGAAGAGGCACAGTCCGACGAGCCGGGCATGCCGCGCTACCTCGACGAAGCCGGGCTGGAGGTGGCCAACATCGGCCTGGCCAACGCTACTCGCGAAGTCCTGCGGCTGGCCGACATGGCCAGTCTGATGCTGCGCGCCACCAGCGGCCTGTTGCAGCGACCGGAGGCGAAGGTGGCGGCGGAAATCCGTCGCCAGGACCAGGCCCTCGACCAGTTGAGTGCGGCGATCCGCGCCTACCTGGCAGACCTCGGCCAGGACGGCCTCGGCGACAGCGACGCCGATCGTGCCCAGGAAATTCTCCTGTTCGCCATCAACATCGAGCACATCGGCGATCTCGTCGCCAACAGCCTGCTGCCCCTGGCGATGCGTTGGGCCGGGCGCAGTCGCGCCGGCAGCGAGTTCGAGCTGGGCCGCATGCTGCCGTTGCAGGCGGCGATCGAGGAGAGCCTGCACCTGGCGATCAGCGCGTTCCTTCGCGAAGACCTGGACGCCGCGCTCCGCCTGGTGGCGCGCAAGAAGTTGTTGCAGCGACTGGAGGCCGATGCCAGTCGCGAGCGCTTCCGTCGCCTGCGCGACGATCGCGGTGCCTGGGTGGAGTCCGGTGACGTGTTCCAGCGCATTCTCCGCGACTACCGACGCATCCACCATCATGTCACCGCCCTGGCCTATCCGCTGCTCGAACGCAGCGGCATCGATCCGATGGCGAAGCGGCCGGACGAGCCAGGGCAAGGGGAGGGATCGGCATGCGCCTCCTGATCTGCGCCGGACGCCATTTCAAGGACGCCGAACGCCTGCGCCTGGCGCTCGACCAGTGCCACGGCCTGCAACCGGTGGCGCTGCTCGGCCACCTGCTGCATGCCGGCAGCGGCCTGCCGGACGAGGCCGAGCGCTGGTGCCGCGAGCGTGGCGCGGATTCGCGCGCCTACGATTATCCGGAGCGCAGTGGCAGCGACAACGCCCTGCGCGAGTATGGCGAGGCCGTCCTCGGCGATGCCGCGCCGGACCTGGTGCTGGTGTTTCCCGGCGGGCGCCTGGCCAGCGAACTGATACAGGTCGCGCACGCTGCCTACGTCCCGCTGATGCTCGCCTATCGTCCGCTGTCGGCGCCCTGAGCGGCGAACCAGCCATCGCGGCGGGTCAGGCGCCAGCCGTAGGCGGCCAGGACCAGCCCGCGCAGCAGCATGAAGGCGAGGAACGCCAGCCATAGCCCGTGGTTGCCCAGCCCCTGCAACAGCCAGCCGAGGGGCAGGCTGGCGGCCACCGCGACGAGCATCGCGTTACGCATCTCGCGGGCGCGGGTGGCGCCGATGAACAGGCCGTCGAGCAGATAGCTCCACATCCCCAGCAGCGGCAGGCAGGCCAGGTACGGCAGATAGGCGTAGGCGACTTCGCGGACGCCGGCGATGTCGCTCTGCAGGTCGATGAACAGGTGGCCGAACAGAGCGAACAGCGCGGCGAACGCCAGGCTTGCCAGCAGCGACCAACCACCGGCCACCACCAGCGCGCGGCGCAGGGCGGTTCGGTCGCGGGCGCCGATGGCGTGGCCGCAGAGCGCCTCCACCGCGTGGGCGAGACCGTCGAGGGCGTAGGACGTCAGGAGCAGGCCGTTGAGCAGCAGGGCGTTGGCGGCTACCGTGGCGTCGCCGAGGCGGGTGCCCTGTACGGTGAGCAGGAAGAACACCAGTTGCAGGGCCAGGCTGCGGATGAAGATATCCCGGTTGACCATCAGCAGCGGTAGCCAGGACAGCCAGTGGCGCAGGCGTTGCCACTGCGCCCGCCCGGGGCGCCGGGCCAGGTCGCGGCGGGTCAGGGCCAGGCCGAGCAGGGCGCCGCTCCATTCCGCCAGCACCGAGGCGCGGGCCGCGCCTTGCACGCCCCAGTCGAGGCCGTGGACGAACCAGAGCACCAGGGCGATGTTGCTCAGGTTGGTGGTCAACAGGATCGCCAATGGCGCCCGTGCGTTCTGCGTGCCGAGGAACCAGCCGACCAGTGCGTAGCTGGCCAGGGCCGCCGGCAGGCCGAGCAGGCGGGTATGGAAGAAGGCGCGGGCCTCGCCGGTCAGTTCCGCCGACGGTTGCATCAGTTGCAGGGCCCAGCCGCTCAGGGGCAGGGCCAGCGCGCCGAGCAGCAGGGCCAGGAGCAGCGCCATGCCCAGGCCCTGGGCGAGGATCAGGCGCAGCGCGCCGCCATCGTCGCGGCCGGCGGCCTGGGCGGCGAAGCCGGTGGTGCCCATGCGCAGGAAGCCGAGCACGCCGACCATCAGGGTGTACAGGCTGCCGCCCACGGCTACCGCGCCGAGCTGGTAGGCGTGCGGCAGGTGGCCGACCACCGTGCTGTCCACCAGGTGCACCAGGGGAACGGAAACGTTCGACAGAATCATCGGCCCGGCCAGCGCCCAGACCCTGTGGTGGGTCGGGGCGTGGCGCCAGGCATCGCGCAACAGGCTCATGGGGTCCTCCGGATCGGCCGGGCAGTATAGCGACGGCGGCGAGGCCTGCGGAAAACCCGTTTTTCATATCCGGTAACAGACCTCTGCCTGCCGTGTATTCCTTGTCCGACGCGGCTTCCAGGCCTGCCGCGGGGAACCCTGCGAAAACCTGTCAGGAAGCTTGCGCAGCGCTAACCGCGGGGCTTTGCGCACCTTCCTAGAATGCCGGCGTCGGTTGTTTCCAGAGGAAGCCATGCATGCTCCTGGGGCGTTTCGTCTCGGTCGGCGCCGGTGCCACCGCCGTTCATTACCTGGTGCTGACCCTCCTGGTCGAGGGCTTCGCCGTCGGCGCCGCCGTGGCCGCCGCGACGGGAGCAGGCTGCGGGGCTCTGGCTGCCTACCTGGGGCATCGCTGGAAGACTTTCCGCCACCGTGGCCCGGTGTTCCGTTCGCTGCCGCGCTTCTTCGCCGTCAGCCTGCTTTGCGTACTCGGCAACGCCGTCCTGGTGTTGCTGCTCGGCGACCTCGCCGGACTCGACTACCGCCTGGCCCAGCTCGCCGCGACCGGCGCACTGCTGTTGGCGACCTATCACCTTCATCGACTCTGGACCTTCTCATGATGATCGAACCTTCCCTGGCGTCGAAGCTCGAGGCCCCCTGCCTGCTCAGCGTGGTAGTGCCGGTGTTCAACGAGGAGGCGGTGCTGCCGGCCTTCCACCAGCGCCTCGGCGCCGTGCTCGGCGACCTTGGCGACGATTGCGAGGTGCTCTATGTCGACGACGGCAGCACCGACCGCAGCGCGACGATCCTCGCCCAGCTACAGGCCGCCGACCGCCGGGTGGGCGTGGCCCGCTTCACCCGCAACTTCGGCAAGGAACAGGCGATGAGCGCCGGGCTCAAGCTGTCGCGCGGCGCCGCGGTGATCGTCATCGATGCCGACCTGCAGGATCCCCCGGAACTGATCCCGCAGATGCTCGACGCCTGGATCGGCGGCGCCGAAATGGTCAACATGCGCCGCCGTAGCCGGGCCGGTGAAAGCTGGCTGAAGCGCGCCTCGGCGAGCGCCTTCTACCGGCTGATCAACCGCCTCAGCGAGGTGCCGATCCCGCGCGACGTCGGCGACTTCCGCCTGCTCGACCGGCGGGTGGTCGATGCCCTTTGCGAGCTGCCGGAAGGCAATCGCTTCATGAAGGGACTGTTCGCCTGGGTCGGTTTCCGCCAGGTCGATATCGCCTATAGCCGCGCCGCTCGCGTCGCCGGCCACAGCAAGTGGCGCTACTGGCGGCTGTGGAACTTCGCCCTGGAGGGCATCACCGGGTTTTCCACCGCGCCGCTGAAGGTCGCCGGCTACCTCGGTCTGCTCACCCTGCTGGCGGCCCTGGCGACCCTGCTCGCCGGGATCTTCGGCCAACAGGAGATCCACGAGCACTGGCCGGTGATCGCCGCGCTGTTCCTGATCGGTGGCCTGCAACTGCTGGCCATCGGCGTATGCAGCGAATACCTCGGGCGGATGACCATGGAAGCGCGGCGCCGCCCGCTCTACCTGATCGACCGCTACCTGCCGGCGCAGGTCGGCGGGGCCAATCCGTGAGGGCGCTGCGCGGCTGGCCGCTGGCCTGGTTCCTGCTCGCCCTGGCCTTCGCCATCCGCCTGCTGAGCCTGGGCAGCTATCCGCTGATGGACACCACTGAGGCCCGCTATGGCGAGGTGGCGCGGAAGATGGCCGAACTGGGCGACTGGATCACGCCCTGGTACGACGTCGGCGTGCCGTTCTGGGGCAAGCCGCCGCTGGCCTTCTGGCTCAGCGCCGGCGGCCAGCTTCTGCTCGGCGCCAACGAGTTCGCCAGCCGCCTGCCGCACTGGTTGCTGGGCGTGCTGGTGCTGTGGCTGGTATGGGACTGGCAGGCTCGCGAAGATCGTCGGCAGGCGCGGATCGCCTGCGTCCTGCTGGGCAGTTCGGCGCTGTTCTTCGTCGCCTCCGGGGCGGTGATGACCGACATGGCCCTGGCCCTGGCCCTGGTCCTGACCATGCGCGGCTTCTGGCTGGGCCTGCATGGCGCGGAGGGAATCCGGCGCCGCGAGGGCTGGCTGATGTTCCTCGGCCTCGGCCTCGGGCTGCTGGCGAAAGGGCCGCTGACGCTGATCCTCGCCGGACTGCCGATCGGCCTGTGGGCCTTGCTGGAGTGGCGCTGGCGCGCGCTCTGGCGGGGCCTGCCATGGATCCGCGGAAGCCTGCTGATGCTCCTGGTGGCGGCGCCCTGGTACCTGCTGGCGGAGTTGAAGACGCCGGGCTTCCTCGAGTACTTCCTGCTCGGCGAGCATTGGCAGCGCTTCGTCACCGCCGGCTGGGACGGCGACCGCTACGGCAATGCACACGCCTATCCCTACGGCAGCGTCTGGCTGTTCCTGCTGGCCGCCGCGTTTCCCTGGAGCCTCTGGCTGCCGCTGCTGCTCTGGCTGGGCTGGCGCCAGCGCGGGGAAGTGGTCGATGGCGTCGCCTCGCGCAGGCGCTACTGGCTGTTCTGGGGACTGGCGCCGTGCCTGTTCTTCACCTTCGCCGGCAACGTCCTCTGGACCTACGTGCTGCCCGGCCTGCCGGCCCTGGCGTTGCTCGCCGCCGACCTGCTGCGCGCGCCGCTGGCGCGCAGCGCCTGGCTGCGGCGTGGCGGGCTGGCCTGCCTGGCGCTGACCCCATTGCTGTTCGCGCTGTTCCTCGGCTCCCTGCTGCTGGGCTCGCGCGCCGAGCAGAAGTCCACCGCCGCGCTGCTGGCCAGCGACGCCGGCTGGCGCGAGCGGCCGCTGGTGTTCTGGCCGAAGCGGCCGTACTCGGCAGTGTTCTACAGCGGCGGGCGGGCACAACGGGCGGAGGACAGCGAACTGGCCGGCTGGTTGCGTCGCGACGCCCTGCTGGCGATCCGCTCGCGTTCGTTCGGCGCCTTGCCCGACGAGGTGCGCCAGCGCTTGCGCTGCCGGCCGCCGGTGGGACAGTACCAGCTATGCCAGGGCGTGGCGCCGCCTGGCTGAGGCTACTTCGGCCGGTAGGCGCAGTGGCCGGGACGCGGGCCGATGCGCGGGTGGTTGCGGCAGGTGTCCGGGCGGCGGGCATAGATGGTGCACAGGCGGGTCTTGCGGTCGAGGTACAGGCAGTCGCCGTTGGCCATGCGGGTGAGGGTGAAGATCTCGCGCTTGTGGTTGAAGTGCTCGATCACGCCATCCTTTTCCAGTCGCTTGGCGATTCGCTTGGCCGGTTCCTCGCGCTCGAACTCGTCGACCAGTCGCATGCGGATCAGGTCGTCGATGCGCACTTCCACCGGCAGCGTGCAGCAGGTCGCGTTGCACTCGCCGCATAGGCCTTCGCGGTATTTCACCCAGGTATCCAGGCGGTCGGGGTCGGCGGCGGCGAGCGGGATCTTCTTCATCGGCGGGCGGGGGCGGGGGAAACGGGCGCGCAATGATAGTGGCTGCGCGCCCGTTGCGCTCGTCCGGGCGATGAGCGTCAGTGCCGTGGGTCCTCCCGCCATACCGGCCGGTCCTGCTCGTCCAGAGCCCAGTGCGCGGTGCCGGCGCGCAGGCGTACGCCGCCGACCCAGCGTTCGGGGGCGCCGAGGTCGAGGCGGTAGCGCCGCCCGGCCAGGACCTCGCGGCCCGCAGCGGTCAGCGCCAGCGGCTGGCGTTCCCAGGGCAGTTCCGGCGTCGGCGTGCGCAGCAGCGCACCGGGCTCTTCCAGCAGCGCGCGGAGCAGGACGCGGAACATCAGGTCGCCGAGATAGGGCAGCGGCTCGCGCCGTGCGGTCAGCTCGGCGAAGACCTGACCGGCGCTCGGCCGCTCGCCGTCGCGGACGATCTCCAGTGTCAGCCGTTCGCTCAGCGACAGGCCGTCGCGCAGGGCCGGCAGTTCATGCAGTTGCCGACGCAGCGCCGGCCCCAGCAACGGTAGCGCCGGGGTTGGCGCGGCGGCCAGTTGCGCCCAGCGCAGTGGCACCGGATCGCGGTAGGCGTCCCAGGCCGCGCGGGCCAGCGCCAGGGCTTCGGTGTCCAGCGGGCGACGCCGAGTCCATAGCCAGGCGAGCAGCTCAGGCGCCAGTTGGCCGATGCCGACGAAGCGCTCGACGCCTGGCACGCGGTCGATCTCGATCAGTTCCAGATGCTCCGGCGGCGTCTGCATTCCTGCCAGCACCCGGAGCAGGAACAACTGGTCGTAGGCGTCCGCCTCGCACCAGAGCGCCACCCGCGAGTATTCGCCGAGCCGCTCGAGCCCGGCGTATTCCTGGCGCTGGCGGGCCTGGGCGTCGGCCGGGTCGAGGTCGAAGGCGCGGCTCAGGTAGTCGCTGCGCAGGGCGAGGAACTCGGGCAACGGCAGGTTCGGCACCGGTCCCATGGTCAGCGGGTCGGCGAACATCCGGAAGTCGCCGCGAAAGCCGGCGAGCTTCAGGCCGTGGGCGATATCGTTGCCGCAGCGCAGGTGCAGGGTCGCGGCCTCGTCGCCGCCGACCAAGTCGGGGTGGCGGCTGGCGAAGGCGATGGCGTCGACATGCGCCTTGAGTCGCGGCCAACTGGCGAAGCCCAGCTCGCGCGCCACCTGCCACTGGGCGTCGGCCAGGCGCGGCTCCTGCCCCGGAAGCCCTGTACGGCTGGCCGGGTCGCGGCGCCACTGGCGCAACAGCTCCTTGGCGCGCTTGCGTTGCTGTTCGAGATTGATCCGGCCGTCGCCGAGAGTGCGGGAAAAGGACATACGATCTCCTCTGCAGCCTTGTCCGCCATCAGGCCTGGAGTCGCATGCGCGATGCGTGGGGTGGATCGCCTGGGCGCTGCCCTTTCCGCGGACGGGAGGCGTGGAGAACGCCGAGGCCGACTATAGGCCGGCCGACGCGTCCGCGGCAAGACGCACTCAGCCCTTGCGGATCATCCAGATGCCGGCGCCGATCAGTGCCAACCCGCCCAGCTTCAGCGCGCTGATCGGTGCCTCGCGGAAGCCGGCCCAACCGAAGTGGTCGAGGCTCATGGCCATGCCCAACTGGCCGGCGAGCACCAGCACCATGAACATCAGCGCGCCGATGCGCGGTGCGGCGAAGGCGGCGATGAAGATGAAGAACATGCCGAGGAAACCGCCGCACCAGTGCCACCAGCTCAGCCCGCGCAATGCCGCCAGGCCGGGAAACTCGCGCTGCGAGAGGGTCAGGGCGAGCAACCCGAGGGTGCCGACGAAGAACGAGATCAGTGCCGCGGCGAGGACGCTGGACACCTGCTTGGCCAACTGGCCGTTGATCCCCGCCTGCAGCGGCAGGCAGGCGCCGGCGAGCAGGGGCAGGACGAACAGCCACCAGGGGGGAGTGGGCATGGAAGACTCCTGGAACGATGACGGCGAGCGCGCCCCGCGCATGGCGAGGGACGGGCCGGAGTGGTACGGGGAGTCGCACAGTATGCACCAGGCGGGGGCGGAGGAGGAAAACGCGAGGCCCCATCGCTCGCCCTCGGATTCCGCCCGGCGGGTAATCGCGAGCGGTTGTTCGCCCTACGGCCGCCATGCCGCCAGCGGCGTTATCCCCCTACAAGCGCGCCGCCAGCATGGCCCCCTCGCGAATCGCCCGCTTGGCATCCAGTTCCCCTGCCACCCGCGCCCCGCCGATCAGGTGGAAGCGCAGGCTTTCCGCCGCCTGGCTGATCTGCAACTCGCGCAGCGGCTCCTGGCCGGCGCAGATCACCACGTTGTCCACCTCCAGCCAGCGTTCCTCGCCGTCGACGCGGATCAACAAGCCGCGTTCGTCGATCTTCAGGTACTCCACCCCGCCGAGCATGCGCACGGCGTTGTGCCTGAGGTGCGCGCGGTGCACCCAGCCGCTGGTCTTGCCGAGCTGCGCGCCGGGGGCGCCGGGCTTG
The DNA here is from genome assembly GCF_001813485.1 of Pseudomonas sp. HMSC067G02. Taxonomy (NCBI): domain Bacteria; kingdom Pseudomonadati; phylum Pseudomonadota; class Gammaproteobacteria; order Pseudomonadales; family Pseudomonadaceae; genus Pseudomonas; species Pseudomonas sp. HMSC067G02. Next base: position 42,453 of record NZ_KV812697.1, on the reverse strand, counting down.
CGCTGGAGCAGCCAGACCTGGCGCGCCGGCTGCGTCGGAGCGGGTTCGCGGAGGCCGCCGGGCTGGCTGTTGTCGAGGTCCACGCCCCATTCCGCGAGCCATTCGCCGAGCGCCCGCGGCTGGCCGTCGCTGGGCGCGGCGACGAGGAAGGCGGCGACGTCGAAGCCGATGCCGCCGGCGCCGACGATGGCGACCCGCGCGCCCACCGGCGCGCCGCGCAGCACGTCCACGTAGCTGAGTACGGTCGGTCCGCCGATGCCGTCGATCCTTGGCCGGCGTGGCTGGATGCCGGTGGCCACCACCACGTCGTCGAACTGACCGTCCAGCTCGCCCTGGCGCACCCGGTGGCCGAGGCGCAGGTCGACGCCGAGGCGTTCCAGGCGCACGCGGAAGTAGCGCAGGGTTTCGCGGAACTCTTCCTTGCCGGGAATCCGCTTGGCCAGGTTGAACTGCCCGCCGATTTCCCCGCTCGCCTCGAACAGGCTGACCCGATGCCCGCGCTCGGCGGCCACGCAGGCGGCGGAGAGCCCGGCGGGGCCGGCGCCGATCACCGCGATGCGCTTCTGCGTGCGCGCCTTGCGGTAGCGCAACTCGGTCTCGAAGGCCGCCCGCGGGTTGACCAGGCAGGTGGCGCGGCGGTTGGCGAAGGCATGATCGAGGCAGGCCTGGTTGCAGGCGATGCAGGTGTTGATCTCCTCGGCCCGGCCGGCACCGGCCTTGGCCACGAACTGCGGGTCGGCCAGCAACGGCCGGGCCATCGATACCAGGTCGGCCTTGCCGGCGGCGAGCAGGGATTCGGCGACCTCCGGGGTGTTGATCCGGTTGCTGGCGATCACCGGCACCTTCAGTTCGTGGCGCAGCCGTGCGCTGACCTCGGCGAAGGCCGCGCGCGGCACCGAGGTGACGATGGTCGGCACGCGCGACTCGTGCCAGCCGATACCGGTGTTGAGCAGGGTGATGCCGGCTTCCTCCAGGGCCAGGGCGATGCGCCGTACTTCGTCCCAGGTATTGCCGCCCTCGACCAGGTCGAGCAGCGACAGGCGATAGCAGAGGATGAAGCGTTGGCCGACGATCCGCCGGATGCCGCGGACGATCTCCAGCGCCAGGCGCATGCGGTTTTCCAGCGGGCCGCCCCACTGGTCGTCGCGGCGGTTGGTGCGCGGGCAGAGGAACTGGTTGAGCAGGTAGCCTTCGCTGCCCATCACTTCCACGCCGTCGTAGGCGGCGGCCTTGGCCAGCCGCGCGCAACGGACGAAGGCGCGGATGGTCTTGCGGATGCCGCGCTCGGAGAGTTCGCGCGGGGTGAACCAACTGATCGGCGACTTCAACGGCGAGGCGGACACCGCCATCGGGTGGTAGCCATAGCGCCCGGCGTGGAGGATCTGCAGCAGGATCTTGCCGCCCTCGGCATGCACCGCCTGGGTCAGGCGACGATGGGCGGGCACCTCCAGGGCGCTGGTGAGGCTGCTGCCGAAGGGCAGCAGCCAACCTTCGCGGCAGGGCGCGAAGCCGCCGGTGACGATCAGCCCGACGCCGCCCCGGGCGCGCTCGCGATAGTAGGCGGCGAGCTTGCCGAAGTCCCACAGGCGATCCTCCAGCCCGGTGTGCATCGAACCCATCACCACGCGGTTGCGCAGACGGGTGAAGCCCAGGTCCAGCGGGGCCAGCAGGTGCGGATAGGGAGCGGCGGCGAGCGGCGGGTAGGGGTTGCGCATGGCGCGGTTCCGGTAGCCAGGGACGCTTCACCATAGGAAGTTGCGCCGCCGCCGAATGCGGCCCGCTTGCCGGAACCGCCAGGCATTTCGGTCAAGCCGGCGGACTGGCTGATCGGATAGGTGCTCGCTGCGCTGCACCGCTGTGGCCCCGGGTGACAGGCGTCGAAAGCTCTCCGACAGCACTTGCGGCGCGGCGGGCGGAATGGGAACGGCGGCGCTGTTACCCGGGGTAATGGCGTGCGCCGGGAGCCCAACTTAAGCACGGCTCGACGCCTTTGGCGGCGCTGTCAGGCTGGGGTTCCGGCCCGCTCAGCACGTGCCTTGCCAACTGCCTGTCCAATCCGAACGGAGTCTCGACGATGAACAAGAACAAGACGTTCCTCGCGGCGGCGCTGGTAGCGCTGGCCGCCAGCCTTCCCGTGCACGCTGCGACCGACTACACCCGCACGCGCTATCCCATCGTGCTGTCCCACGGTCTGTTCGGCTTCAAGAGCGTCGGCCCGGTGGACTACTGGCACGCTATCGTGCCGGCCCTGGAGAAGGACGGCGCGAAGGTCTTCGCTACCTCGCAGTCGCCGGTGAACAGCAACGAGGTGCGCGGCGAACAGCTACTGGCGCAGGTGGAGGAAGTCCTGGCCCTGACCGGCGCGGAGAAAGTCAACCTGATCGGCCACAGCCAGGGCGGCATGACCGTGCGCTACGTCGCCGGGGTGGCGCCGCAACTGGTGGCCTCGGTCACCACCATGGGCACGCCGCACAAGGGCACGCCGGTAGCCGACGCGGTGACCGGCTTCAGCGAGTTCCTCGGGCCGATCGGCACCGAGGTGATCGCCTCGGCGGTGGAGGCGCTGTTCTCGGTGGTCGACATCGTCGACGGCGGCGAGTGGGTCAAGGGCGACGCGCTGGCTGCCCTGAACAGTCTCAACACTCCCGGCACCGCGCGGTTCAACCAGCGCTTCCCGCAGGCGATCCCGGCCAGCGCCTGTGGCCAGGGCGCGGAGACGGTAGCCGGGGTGCGCTACTACTCGATGAGCGGCACCGGCTCCCTGACCAATGCGCTCGACCCGAGCTCCGCCGGCCTGGCGGTGACCGGGCTGCTGTTCGGCGAGGCCAACGACGGTCTGGTCGGCCAATGCTCCAGCCACCTGGGCAGCGTGGTGAAGGACAACTACCGGATGGACCATCTGGACGAAGTCAACCAGTTGCTCGGCCTGGTCAGCCTGTTCGAGAGCGACCCGACCCAGGTCTATCGGCAGCATGCCAATCGCCTCAGGAACGTCGGACTCTGATCCGCTCGCCGGGTCGCCGCAGCCGTAGGCGACCCGGCATTAGCCTTTGGTCTAATGGCACCTGGATATCACCTCCTGTTCGCGCGCCTCGCGGCGTTCGGACCCGTCCCGATTCCGCGCACCTTGCTGGACAAGGTTTGCGCCGCCGTGTAATGACTCCGGTCAAGGCAGAAAAACCCAGCGTTCGTGTAGGGTTCGCTGCCCCGTAGCCATGCCCGGCTGGCGTACCTCGCCAGGCTGGCTATCTTTTAACCAGAGACATCCGGCCATGTCCCGGGTGTCCTTTGCCTGATGCAGGAGATGCACGATGGATATGAACCGTCGGCAATTCTTCAAGGTCTGCGGTATAGGCCTTGGAGGATCGAGCCTTGCGGCGCTCGGGATGGCCCCCACGGAGGCCTTCGCCGACCAGGTCCGCCACTTCAAGCTGGCGCACACGGTCGAGACCCGCAACACCTGTACCTACTGTTCGGTCGGTTGCGGCCTGATCATGTACAGCCAGGGCGACGGCGCCAAGAACGTCGCGCAGAACATCATCCACATCGAGGGCGACGCCGACCATCCGGTCAACCGCGGCACCCTCTGCCCGAAAGGTGCCGGCCTGCTGGACTACATCCACAGCCCGAACCGCCTGAAGTATCCGGAAGTGCGCGAGGCCGGCTCCAGCGAGTGGAAGCGCATCGAGTGGGACGAAGCCCTCGAGCGCATCGCCAAGCTGATGAAGGAAGACCGCGACGCCAACTTCGTCGAGAAGAACGAGCAGGGCCAGACCGTCAACCGCTGGTTGACCACCGGCTTCCTCGCCGCGTCCGCCTCGTCCAACGAAGCCGGCTACATCACCCACAAGGTGGTGCGTTCCCTCGGCATTTTGGGATTCGACAACCAAGCGCGTGTCTGACACGGCCCGACGGTGGCAAGTCTTGCCCCGACGTTTGGCCGTGGAGCCATGACCAACCACTGGACCGACATCAAGAATGCCGATCTGGTGCTGATCATGGGCGGCAACGCCGCCGAAGCCCACCCATGCGGATTCAAATGGGTCACCGAAGCCAAGGCGCACAACAAGGCGCGGCTGCTGGTGGTCGATCCGCGTTTCACCCGTTCCGCCTCGGTCGCCGACTACTACGCGCCGATCCGGACCGGCACCGACATCGCCTTCCTCGGCGGCCTGATCAACTATCTGCTGGAAAACGACAAGATCCAGCACGAATACGTGCGCAACTACACCGATGTCTCGTTCATCGTGAAGGAAGGCTTCAGCTTCGAGGACGGCCTGTTCAACGGCTACGACGCCGAGAAGCGGACCTACCCGGACAAGTCCTCCTGGGGCTACGAGATCGGTGAGGACGGCTATGCCAAGGTCGACCCGACCCTGACCCACCCGCGCTGCGTGTTCAACCTGCTCAAGCAGCACTACAGCCGCTACACCCCGGACGTGGTGAGCAACATCTGCGGTACGCCGAAGGACATGATGCTCAAGGTCTGGGCGGAAATCGCCGAGACCTCCAAGCCGGGCAAGGTCATGACCATCATGTACGCCCTGGGCTGGACCCAGCACTCGGTAGGCGCGCAGATGATCCGCACCGGCGCGATGGTCCAGCTGCTGCTGGGCAACATCGGCATGCCCGGCGGCGGCATGAACGCCCTGCGCGGCCACTCCAACATCCAGGGCCTGACCGACCTCGGCCTGCTGTCCAACTCGCTGCCGGGCTACCTGACCCTGGCGATGGACGCCGAGCAGGACTACGACGCCTACATCGCCAAGCGCACGGCCAAGCCGCTGCGCCCGGGACAACTGTCCTACTGGCAGAACTACGGCAAGTTCCACGTCAGCCTGATGAAGGCCTGGTTCGGCAAGTCGGCGACCAAGGAAAACAACTGGTGCTACGACTGGCTGCCCAAGCTCGACATGCCGGGCGCCGGCTACGACGTGCTGCGCTACTTCGACATGATGTACCAGGGCAAGGTCAACGGTTACTTCTGCCAGGGCTTCAACCCCATCGCCTCGTTCCCCAACAAGGCCAAGGTCGGCGCCGCGCTGGCGCGCCTGAAGTGGATGGTGGTGATGGACCCGCTGGTGACCGAGACCTCGGAGTTCTGGCGCAACGTCGGCGAGTACAACGACGTCGACACCGCCAGCATCAAGACCACGGTGTTCCGCCTGCCCACCTCCTGCTTCGCCGAGGAAGACGGCTCGATCGTCAACAGCGGCCGCTGGTTGCAGTGGCACTGGAAGGGCGCCGAGCCGCCGGGCCAGGCGCGTCCGGACATCGCCATCATGGCCGGGCTGTTCCACCGCCTGCGCGAGATGTACCGCAAGGACGGCGGGGCCTTCCCCGACCCGATCCTTGGCCTCGACTGGTCCTACCTCAAGCCCGACGAACCGGGCCCGGACGAACTGGCCCGGGAGTTCAACGGCAAGGCCCTGAGCGACCTGGTCGACCCGGCCAACGGCATGATCCTGGCCAAGGCCGGCGAGCAGTTGCCGGGCTTCGCCCTGCTGCGCGACGACGGCAGCACGGCGAGCGGCTGCTGGATCTTCGCCGGCTCCTGGACCCAGCAGGGCAACCAGATGGGCCGCCGCGACAACAGCGACCCCTACGGCATGGGCCAGACCCTCGGCTGGGCCTGGGCCTGGCCGGCGAACCGGCGGATTCTCTACAACCGCGCCTCGGCCGACGTCAGCGGCAAGCCGTGGGACCCGGAGAAGAAGCGCCTGGTGTGGTGGAACGGCAAGTCCTGGGGCGGCACCGACGTGCCCGACTACAAGGCCGACGTACCGCCGGAAGCCGGGATGAACCCGTTCATCATGAACCCCGAAGGGGTGGCCCGCCTGTTCGCCGTCGACAAGATGGCCGAAGGCCCGTTCCCCGAGCACTACGAGCCGTTCGAGACGCCGATCGGGGTGAACCCCTTGCACCGCGACAACCGCAAGGCGATCAGCAACCCGGCGGCACGGGTGTTCAAGAACGACATGGAACTGTTCGGCACGGCCGACGAGTTCCCCTACGCGGCGACCACCTACCGGCTCACCGAGCACTTCCACTACTGGACCAAGCACTGCCGGCTGAATGCGATCACCCAGCCCGAGCAGTTCGTCGAGATCGGCGAGGCGCTGGCCAAGGAGCTGGGCATCAATGCCGGCGACAAGGTCAAGGTCTCCTCCAACCGCGGCTACATCAAGGCGGTGGCGGTGGTGACCAAGCGCATCCGCCCGCTGCAGGTGGACGGCAAGACCGTGCACCATGTCGGCATCCCGATCCACTGGGGCTTCGCCGGCATGGCGCGCAACGGCTTCCTGGCCAACACCCTGACCCCCTTCGTGGGCGACGGGAATACCCAGACGCCGGAGTTCAAGTCGTTCCTGGTCAACGTGGAAAAGGCGTGAGGTGAAACATGAGTAGTCAGGACATCCACGCCCGCTCCGCGACCACCACGCCGATGCCCTCGGTGCGGAACCAGGAGGAAGTGGCGAAACTGATCGATGTGTCCAAGTGCATCGGTTGCAAGGCCTGCCAGGTCGCCTGCTCGGAATGGAACGAGCTGCGCGACGAGGTCGGCCACAACCACGGCACCTACGACAACCCCATGGACCTGACGGCCGACTCGTGGACGGTGATGCGTTTCACCGAGCACGAGAACGAGGCCGGCAACCTCGAGTGGCTGATCCGCAAGGATGGTTGCATGCACTGTGCCGAGCCGGGCTGCCTGAAGGCCTGCCCGAGCCCGGGAGCGATCGTGAAGTACGCCAACGGCATCGTCGACTTCAACCAGGACAAGTGCATCGGTTGTGGCTACTGCATCACCGGTTGCCCGTTCGACATCCCACGGATCTCGCAGAAGGACCACAAGGCCTACAAGTGCAGCCTGTGTTCCGACCGCGTCTCGGTGGGCATGGAGCCGGCCTGCGTGAAGACCTGCCCGACCGGCGCCATCGTCTTCGGCAGCAAGGAGGACATGAAGGAACACGCCGCCGAACGCATCGTCGACCTGAAGAGCCGCGGTTACGAGAACGCCGGCCTGTACGACCCCGAAGGGGTGGGCGGCACCCACGTGATGTACGTGCTGCACCACGCCGACAAGCCGTCGCTCTATGCCGGCCTGGCCGACCAGCCGAGCGTCAGCCCGCTGGTCAGCCTGTGGAAGGGCGTGACCAAGCCGCTGGCGCTGTTGGCCATGGGCGCCACGGTGCTCGCCGGGTTCTTCCACTATGTGCGCGTCGGTCCCAACCGCGCGGACGACGAGGAAGACCACGGGCAAGCCGAGGCACCGGTGCACCAGGTCGATCCGTCGGTACACACCTTTGACCCGCACGAGCGTCGTTGAGCCTGCGCGCGGGCGTTGCCGCCGGTCCTCCGCGACCCGGCGGCAGCGGCGGCGCTCTCGAGGAGTCGGAAATGAAAAATGAAATCCAGCGCTACAACGCCAACGAGCGCAGCAACCACTGGGCCGTGGCGATCCTGTTCTTCATGGCCGGGCTGTCCGGGCTGGCGCTGTTCCACCCGGCGCTGTTCTGGCTGACCAACCTGTTCGGCGGCGGTCCCTGGACGCGTATCCTGCACCCCTTCCTGGGGCTGGCGATGTTCGTCTTCTTCCTCGGTCTGGTGGTGCGCTTCGCTCACCACAACCGGGTGCAGAAGAGCGATATCCAGTGGCTCAAGCAGTGGCGCGACGTGGTCAGCAACCGCGAGGAGAACCTCCCGGAAGTCGGCCGCTACAACGCCGGGCAGAAGCTGCTGTTCTGGGTGCTGCTGCTGAGCATGTTGACCCTGCTGGTCACTGGCATCGTGATCTGGCGCCAGTACTTCAGCGCCTGGTTCGGCATCGAGGCGATCCGCCTGTCGGCGCTCCTGCACGCCTTCGCCGCCTTCGTCCTGATCGCCAGCATCATCGTGCACATCTACGCCGGCATCTGGGTCAAGGGCTCGATGGGCGCGATGCTCTACGGCAAGGTCAGCCGCGCCTGGGCGCGCAAGCACCATAATGGCTGGCTGAAGGAAGTCGGCAAGGGCGAGGAGCACTGACTCGTATAGTGTCGCCATCGCCCGACCGGAGGCCCCAGCGATGGGGCCTTTGCATTCATTCCGCGCCCCTCCGGGCGCCCGATCGTTGCGGCGCGGCCCACCGGCCCGCCGGCGCAGACCCGAGGAGTTCCCGTGTCACGCACCATTCTTCAGCCGGGGCAGATCGAAGCCGCCGCCAACATTCCCCCGCACCTGCACCAGCCGTCGCGCGACCTGTTCGCCCTCCGCGGCGAGCGCCTGCTGCAACTGGCCGAGGGGCACCCGATGGGCGACTACCTGCGCCTGGTCGCCGGTCTCTGCCGGCTCCAGCAGGCGCTGCTGGACAACCCGCCGGCGCTGGCCCCGCTCGACCCCGAGCGCCTGCGCAAGAGCCGCGAGCACGGCATGCCGCCGCTGGCCTACGACCTGCTGGTGCGCGAAGGCGCCTGGCTGCCCTGGCTGGATGCCCTGCTCGCGGGCTACCCGGCACCGGCCAACGCCGCCGTCGGCGCGGCACTCGAACAATTGCGCGAAGCCGACGAAGGCCAGCGCAAGGCCTGGGCCATCGCCTTGCTCAGCGGTCAGTTCGACCTCCTGCCGGCGGCCCTGGTGCCGTTCCTCGGCGCCGCCCTGCAAGTAGCCTGGAGCCATTGGCTGCTGGGACTGGAGGAGGGCGCGGTGGTCGAGACCGAGAGCCGGACCTTGTGCCCCGCCTGCGGCTCGCCGCCGATGGCCGGGATGATCCGCCAGGGCGGCAAGGAAACCGGTCTGCGCTACCTGAGCTGCTCGCTGTGCGCCTGCGAATGGCACTACGTGCGAATCAAGTGCAGCCACTGCGAGGAAAGCAAGCACCTGACCTACCTGTCCCTGGAGCATGACGGGCAGCCGGCGGAAAAGGCCGTGCTGCGCGCCGAGACCTGCCCCAGTTGCCAGGGCTACCTGAAGCAGTTCTACCTGGAGTTCGACCGCCACGCCGATGCCCTTGCCGATGACCTGGCCAGCCTGGCGCTGGACATGCGCCTGGCCGAGGACGGCTACCTGCGGCGTTCGCCGAACCTGTTGCTGGCCCCCGGCGGCGAATAGCCGAAGACGCTGCGGGCATGCGCCGACGCGTCTATGATGGGCGTGTCGGTGACCCTACCCTGTGGATAAGGTTTCTCCATGAGTTCCGTTCGCTTGCCTTCGGTCGACCGCCTGCTGCGCAGCGCGGCGGCCGCTCCCCTGCACCAGCGCTACGGCCGCGAGGCGTTGCTGGCGACCCTCCGCGACCTGCTCGACGAACTGCGCGAGCCGGCCCGACGCGGTGCCCTCGCCGAGATCGAACTGAGCGAGGCGGTGCTCGCCGGGCGCGCCGGCGAACGCCTCGCCGCGCAGCATGCCAGCCGCGTACGGCGGGTGTTCAACCTGACCGGCACGGTGTTGCATACCAACCTCGGCCGCGCCCTGCTGCCGGACGAAGCCATCGAGGCGATCACCCTGGCCGCGCGCTACCCGCTGAACCTGGAGTTCGACCTGGCCAGCGGCAAGCGCGGCGACCGCGACGACCTGATCGCCGGGCTGATCCGCGAACTCACCGGCGCCGAGGCGGTCACCGTGGTCAACAACAACGCGGCAGCGGTGCTGCTGGCGCTGAACAGCCTGGGGGCGCGCAAGGAAGGGATCATCTCGCGCGGCGAGCTGATCGAGATCGGCGGCGCCTTCCGCATTCCCGACATCATGGCCCGCGCCGGCGTGCGCTTGCACGAGGTGGGCACCACCAACCGCACCCACGCCAGGGACTACGAAGCCGCCATCGGCCCGCGCAGCGGCCTGCTGATGCGCGTGCATACCAGCAACTACAGCGTCCAGGGCTTCACCGCCAGCGTGCCCACCGCGCAACTGGCGGCCATCGCCCATGGCCACGGCCTGCCGCTGCTGGAAGACCTCGGCAGCGGCACCCTGGTGGACCTGACCCGCTGGGGCCTGCCCAAGGAACCGACGGTGCAGGAAGCCCTGGCCGACGGCGCCGACATCGTTACCTTCAGCGGCGACAAATTGCTCGGCGGGCCCCAGGCCGGGCTGATCCTCGGCAACCGCGAACTGATCGGGCGGATCAAGAAGAACCCGCTCAAGCGCGCCCTGCGCGTCGACAAGCTGACCCTCGCCGCCCTCGAGGCGGTGCTCGGCCTGTACCGCGATCCGGACCGCCTCGCCGAACGCCTGACCACCCTGCGCCTGCTCAGCCGCCCGGCGGCGGAGATCCGCGCCCAGGCCGAGCGTCTGGCGCCGGCGCTGGGCGAGGCGCTCGGCGAGGGCTGGGAGGTCGCCGCGGTCGACGCCCTGGGCATGATCGGCAGCGGCGCGCAGCCGGTGGCGCGGCTGGCCAGCGCTGCGCTGTGCCTGCGTCCGCGGCAGCCCAGGCGCCTGCGCGGACGCGCCCTGCGCAACCTCGAGGAAGCCCTGCGCGGGCTGCCGCTGCCGGTGATCGGTCGGCTCGACGACGACGCCCTCTGGCTCGACCTGCGCCAGCTCGACGACGAGCCGGCGTTCCTCGCCCAGTTGCCGCGACTGCGGAGCGAGCTGTCGTGATCGTCGGCACCGCCGGGCACATCGACCACGGCAAGACCTCGCTGCTGCGTGCCCTCACCGGCATCGAGGGCGACCGCCGCCCGGCCGAGCGCCAACGCGGGATCACCATCGACCTGGGCTACCTCTACGCCGACCTTGGCGACGGCAGCCCCACCGGCTTCATCGACGTGCCCGGTCACGAGCGCTTCGTCCACAACATGCTGGCCGGCGCCAGCGGCATCGATTGCGTGCTGCTGGTGGTGGCCGCCGACGACGGCCTGATGCCGCAGACCCGCGAGCACCTGGCGATCGTCGAACTGCTCGGTATCCGCCGGGCGCTGGTGGCGCTGACCAAGATCGACCGGGTCGAGCCGCAGCGGGTGCAGCAGGTGCGGACCCAGGTCGAACACCTGCTGGCCTCCGGCCCGCTGGCGCGCTCGCCGATCTTCCCGCTCTCCAGCAGCACCGGGGAGGGCGTCGCGGCGTTGCGCGAAGCACTCGGCGGGCTCGCCGGCGAAGTCCGCGAGCGTAGCCGCGAGGGATACTTCCGCCTGGCGGTGGACCGGGCCTTCAGCGTCGCCGGCAGCGGCATCGTGGTCACCGGCACGGCCTTCTCCGGACAGGTCGCGCTGGGCGACGAACTGCTCCTCGGCAACGCCGGACGGCCGGTGCGGGTGCGCGGCCTGCACGCGCAGAACCGGCCCGCGCAACAGGCCTGGGCCGGCCAGCGCGTGGCCTTGAACATCGCCGGCGAGCGCCTTGCGCTGGAACAGATCCAGCGCGGCGACTGGCTGCTGCAGGCAGCGCTGCACGCGCCGACCACGCGGGTCGACATCGACTTCCGCCTGTTGCCCGACGAACTCCGCGACTTCACCCACTGGACCCCGGTGCACCTGCACCTGGGCACCCAGGACGTCACCGGACGCCTGGCCCTGCTCGAAGGCGAACAACTGGAGCCTGGCCACCGCGCCTTCGCCCAACTGGTGCTGAACGCGCCGATCCAGGCCCTGCACGGCGACCGCCTGGTGCTGCGCGACCAGTCGGCGCAGCGCACCCTTGGCGGTGGGCGGGTGCTCGACGGCGCCGCGCCGGCGCGCAACCGACGAACGCCGGCACGTCTGGCACAGCTCCAGGCGCTGCGCCAGGAAAGCCTGGAGGAGGCGCTGCCGACCTTGCTCGGCGCTGCCGAGAACGGCCTAGACCCGCAACGCCTGGTGCAATCCTTCAACCGCCCGCGCGAGCACTGGCGGCTGCCGGAAGAGGTGGTCGAGGTGCAGACCCGCCTCGGCCCCCGGTTGTTCGCCGGGGAGCGCTGGTTCGCCCTGGTCGAGCAACTGCTCGCCGGCCTGCGGCGCTTCCACGAAGAGCTACCGGACGAACTCGGTCCCGACCGCGACCGCCTGCGTCGCTACGCCCTGCCGCAGCTGGAGCGGCCGGTGTTCATCGCCTTGCTCGAGGCCGCCCTGGCCGGCGGCGACGTGCACAGCAGCGGGCCCTGGCTGCACCTGCCCGGCCACGAAGTGCGCCTGAGCGATAGCGAGGAGCAACTGCGCGCGCGCCTCTGGCCGCTGCTCGAGGCCGGCCGCTACGACCCGCCCTGGGTTCGCGACCTGGCCCGCGAGCTGCGCCAGGACGAAGCCGCCATGCGCAACCTGCTGCGCAAGCTGGCGCGCCTGGGCCAGTTGCAGCAGGTGGTGCGCGACCTGTTCTACCCGGAAGCCACCCTGCGTCAATTGGCCGAGATCGCCGTGCAGGTCCGCGACCCCGCCGGGCTGATCCGCCCGGCGGAATTCCGCGACCGCCTGGGCATCGGCCGCAAGCGCAGCATCCAGATCCTCGAGCACTTCGACCGCATCGGCCTGACCCGCCGCATCGGCAACGACCGTCGCCTGCGCGAGGGCTCGGCGCTGGCCGAACAGTTGCTCGGCGGCGTCTCGCCCTGAGTCTCAGGGGCCGACGCGCTGCCCCTGGCTCAGGCACTCGATGAACAGCGCGAACAGTTCCGACTGCGAGCCGACTTCCAGCTTGGTGTAGAGATTCTTCCGGTGCATGCGCACGGTCTCCGGGGAGATGTCCATCAGCCGCGCGCTGGATTTCGCCGAGTGGCCGCTGAGCAGCAGGTGGCAGGCCTCGCGTTCGCGGTCGGTGAGCACGCCGCGACCGAAGCCGCGCAGCACTTCCTGAAGGCGCGGGGCGAGGTCGGCCTGCGGGTTCGGCGAGAGGTCGGCGCGCCCGGCGCAGAACTGCCGGGCCAGCTCCAGCACCGGCGGCGCCAGGCCGGCGAGGGCGGCGACCTGGGCGTCGCTGTAGCGGCTCGCCGAAAGGCCGTTGTAGAGACAGATCGAGAGCTTCTCGGTGGGGCCGAGGTCGAGGATGTAGTAGACGTCCTCCACCGCTCCGGCGCCGAGGTAGTAGGTCTGGTAGTAGGCGCTCTGGAAGAAGTCGTCGGGGGCGATCTCGCCGAGGGTGTAGAAGCCTTCCGGAAGGCCTTCCTCCACCGCCAGGCAGAAAGGGTCGAGCAGGTAGCCGCGGGAGAAGTAGCGGCGGATGATCGCCTCGCGGAAGCGCTCGGCGATGCCGCGCTCGTAGAGCAGGGTGGGCGCGTGGCCCTTGCGTTCCAGGCTGATCATGCTCGACTCGATCGGCACCAGTTGGTGGATGGCGTCGACCAGAGCGGCGAGGAAGTCGGGTTGGCGCAGGCGCCGGATCGCCAGCGCCAGGTGTTCGTGCCAGCGGTCGAGGGCGTTCGGGGCGATGGCCTGCATGGACGGTACGGCTCGTTCTTGTCGTTGTCGCCGCAGGATAGCAAGCCGCGTCGGCCGCACCCAGCGCTTACCCCAAAATGGGGTATGGCCCGCCGCGCGGTGCTCTTGCACCCTCGGAGCATCCATCCGAGAAGAGCGACAGCCCGATGAACGCAAGACTGCACGCCACGTCCCCCCTCGGCGACGCCGACCTGGTCCGTGCCGACCAGGCCCACTACATGCACGGCTACCACGTGTTCGATGACCACCGCGTCAACGGCTCGCTGAACATCGCCGCCGGCGACGGCGCCTATATCTACGACACCGCCGGCAACCGCTACCTCGACGCGGTGGGCGGCATGTGGTGCACCAACATCGGCCTGGGGCGCGAGGAAATGGCTCGCACCGTGGCCGAGCAGACCCGCCTGCTGGCCTATTCCAATCCCTTCTGCGACATGGCCAACCCGCGCGCCATCGAACTCTGCCGCAAGCTCGCCGAGCTGGCCCCCGGCGACCTCGACCACGTGTTCCTCACCACCGGCGGTTCCACCGCCGTGGACACCGCGATCCGCCTCATGCACTACTATCAGAACTGCCGCGGCAAGCGCGCCAAGAAGCACGTCATCACGCGGATCAACGCCTACCACGGCTCGACCTTCCTCGGCATGTCGCTGGGCGGCAAGAGCGCCGACCGGCCGGCCGAGTTCGACTTCCTTGACGAGCGCATCCACCACCTCGCCTGTCCCTACTACTACCGCGCTCCGGAAGGGCTGGGCGAAGCCGAGTTCCTCGACGGCCTGGTGGAGGAGTTCGAACGCAAGATCCTCGAACTGGGCGCCGACCGGGTGGGGGCGTTCATCTCCGAGCCGGTGTTCGGCTCCGGCGGCGTGATCGTCCCGCCTGCAGGCTACCACCGGCGGATGTGGGAGCTGTGCCAGCGCTACGACGTGCTGTACATCTCCGACGAAGTGGTGACCTCCTTCGGCCGCCTCGGCCACTTCTTCGCCAGCCAGGCGGTGTTCGGCGTACAGCCGGACATCATCCTCACCGCCAAGGGCCTCACCTCCGGCTACCAGCCGCTGGGCGCGTGCATCTTCTCCCGGCGCATCTGGGAGGTGATCGCCGAGCCGGACAAGGGCCGCTGCTTCAGCCATGGTTTCACCTACTCCGGCCACCCGGTGGCCTGCGCGGCGGCGCTGAAGAACATCGAGATCATCGAGCGCGAGGGCCTGCTCGCCCACGCCGACGAGGTCGGCCGCTACTTCGAGGAGCGCCTGCAAAGCCTCCGCGACCTGCCCATCGTCGGCGACGTGCGCGGGATGCGCTTCATGGCCTGTGTCGAGTTCGTCGCCGACAAGGCGAGCAAGGCGCTGTTTCCGGAAAGCCTGAACATCGGCGAGTGGGTCCACCTGCGGGCGCAGAAGCGCGGCCTGCTGGTTCGTCCGATCGTCCACCTGAACGTGATGTCGCCGCCGCTGATCCTCACCCGCGAACAGGTCGATACCGTGGTCCGGGTGCTGCGCGAGAGCATCGAGGAAACCGTGGAGGACCTTGTCCGCGCCGGTCACCGGTAAGCGCCGGGGCGCCGTCGGCGCCCCACCCGAACATTCAGGAGAACCCCAATGGACGACAACAAGAACAAGGTCCTGCGGTTGCGCGATGTGGTGCTCTACACGGTCTCGGCGATGCTCTTCATGGACCAGATCGCCCTGGCTTCCTCCCTCGGTCCGTCGAGCCTGTTCTGGTGGCTCTACGTTCTGCTCCTGCTGTTCCTGCCGATGGCCATGATGACCTCCGAGCTGGGCACCGCCTTCCCCGCCAACGGCGGCGTCTACCACTGGGTGCGTAGCGCCTTCGGCTTTCGCTGGGGGGCCCGGGTGTCATGGATGTACTGGGTCAACAACGCACTGTGGATGCCTTCGGTCTACACCTTGTTCGGCAGCATGCTCGGCGCCTTCTATTTCCCCGAGCTGAGCCTCTGGGGCAAGATCGCCATCGGCATCGCCCTGGCGCTGCTCACCGCGGCGTTCAACGTGGTCGCGCTGCGCCTGGGCAAGTGGCTGCCGAACCTCGGCGCGCTGCTCAAGCTGCTCGCGGTGCTCGCCCTGGGCGTCGGCGGCCTGCACTTCGGCTGGAACCATGGCTTCGCCAACGACTTCAGCCTGGACTCCATCGTCCCGTCCTCGCCGGGCCAGATGGCCGCGCTGGGAGTGATGGTCTACGGCATCATGGGGACCGAGCTGGCCTGTTGCAGCGCCGCGGAGATGCGCAACGCGCGCCGCGACATCCCGCGCGCGGTGCTGATCTCCGGGCTGATGGTCGGCGCCTTCAACATCTTCGGCACCCTCGGCGTGCTGGCCGCGGTACCGGCCGAGGAAACCGACGTCACCCGGATATTCGCCCACACCCTCTACAACATCTACGGCCACGACGGCGCCGGCGGGATGCTCGCCGACCTGGTCGGCGCCTTCGTCCTGTTCACCCTCTTCACCAACATGGTCACCTGGAGCATGGGCACCAACCGTGCCGCGGTGGAAGCGGCCAAGGCCGGCGAGCTGCCGGCGCTGTTCGGCGTGGTCCATTCGCGCCACGGCACGCCGATCGGCTCGGCGGTGCTGGCCTCGGCGGTGAGCATCGTCCTGCTGCTGCTCTACGGCCTGGTGGCGCACACTGCCGAGGAACTGTTCTGGACCCTGCTGTCGATCTTCGCCATGGTCTTCATGATGCCCTACGTGCTGATGTGCCTGGCCTTCGTCCGCCTGCGCCGCGCCGACCCGCGCCCACGGCCTTACCGGATGCCGCTGGGCGACCGCCTGGCCAGTCTCTGGGCGCTGTTCGTCGCGCTGCATGTGCTGGCCGGCATCGGCCTGTTCGTCGTCACCCCCGGCGCGCCGATGGACTGGGCCTACGCCGGCAAGATCGTCGGCGGCGTGGCGCTGGCCCTGGCCGTGGGCGAACTGCTGATCCGCCAGGCGGCGCGAAGGCGCGGCGTGATGTCGCTGCGCGGTGCCTACGGTTGAGGAGCGGCCCTGTCGCAACAGCGCCTATGGCGTTAATGTGCCGTTAACGCCCTTGGTGGGTAATGGGTCGCAGCGCAACACGGAGAAGGTCGTCATGTCCGAACGAGAGCACTGGCAACGGGTATACGAGAGCAAGCCGTCCGACGCGGTGAGCTGGTTCCAGGCCGAGGCGACGCTGTCCCTCGACCTGATCCGACGCATCGGCGCGCCCCGCGAGGCGGCGATCATCGATGTCGGCGGCGGCGCCTCGACCCTGGTCGACGGCCTGCTCGCCGAAGGCTTCGGCGACCTGACGGTGCTCGACCTTTCCGACGCCGCCCTGCGCGTCGCCCGCAACCGCCTCGGCGCGCGCGGCGAAGAGGTGCGCTGGATCGCCGGCGACATCACCGGCGTCGACCTGCCGGAAGCCACCTACGATGTCTGGCACGACCGCGCCGTGTTCCACTTCCTTACCACTGCCGAAGCCCGCCGCGCCTATGTGCGCCAGGTGATGAAGGCGGTCCGCCACGGCGGCCATGTGATCGTCGCCACCTTCGCCGCCGACGGCCCGACCGAATGCAGCGGCCTGCCAGTCATGCGCTACGACGCCGACGAACTGCACGCCGAGTTCGGCTCCGCCTTCCAGCTCACCGAGCACCGCGACGAACACCACGTCACTCCCGCCGGCCGGGTCCAGCACTTCGTCTACTGCCATTGCCTGAAACGCCTGTGAAGCGCTCCGAGGCTGGGCTACGCTCTGCTCGCCCGGCCGTGCGAACGACTTTCCATGACATCCGGCATTTCTTCTTCGGACCCCGGCCTGATAAGCTCCCGTCTCGAGGAAAACCTCTTGCAAATCAAAGAGGAAGGCAATCACGCCCGGTGGCGTGGCCGGACTTCAAATCCGGTGGGGGACGGCAGCCGTTCCTGGGTGGGTTCGACTCCCACTGCCTTCCGCCAATTCTCCGCTCGCTTTCGGCGGCCATCGTGTCTCACAGGATCAAGCGTCTATCTCGGTCCGTTCCAGCAGAAGCAGCGTCTCACCCGTCCCCGTCGTCTCCCTGACCAGCGCTCCCCGCTCATTCCAAAACGCACTCCTGCCCGCCGCCTTCCAGCCACCCGTCGGCCCGCCATGGTTGGCCAGCAGCACGCCCATTCCGTGCTCGCGGGCATAACCGGCCAGCAGGGCCGAGTCGGCCGGGTAGCCGTTTTCTCCGATCAGCGCGCTGGCGATGTAGAGGCGAGCGCCGGCACGGGCGGCGTGGGCCGGGTGGCTGGGTTGGCTGAAGTCGGCGCAGACCGCCAACGCCATCGGCAGGCCGTCGATCTCCAGCAGGGGGCCGCCGTCGCCGGCTGAGAAGTGGCGTTCCTCGCCCGCGTGCAGGTGCTGCTTGGCATAGACGCCGAGGCTGCCGTCGGCGCCGAGGATCAGGGCGGCGATCAGCGGCTTGGCATGCTTCGGCGAGCGCAGCGGCAGGCCGACCACCGTGGTCATCCGTGCCTGCTCGGCGAGCTGGCGCAGCGGTTGCAGCAGGGGCGTGTCCGCCGGCTGGGCGAGGGCGGCGGCAGCGGTGGGTTCGTAGCCGGTGAGCGACAGTTCGGGAAACACCAGCAGGCGCACGCCCCGTGCCTGGGCGATACGCATCAGGCGCAGGTGGTCGTCGAGGTTGCGTGGCAGGTCGGCGGGGTGGGCGCAGCTCTGGGCGGCGGCGATCAGCGTCATGGGGCTGTCTCGGGTATGGATGGCACAAATTCGCCAGTAGAGCCGAAGGCAGCATTTCCGGGAAGAGGCGATTAGCGGCTGCGCTACGTTTGGCTGGGGAGGGCGCTTTCATCGCCGCGAAGCCGTAAGATAACGCGCTTCATGGCGCGCCCGACGGACGGGTGCGCACGCTTGCCTCGGGAGAACAGGGATGGCCGAGATCAATCCGCTTTCAACGGACCTGCAACAGCAACTGGCGGAGCTGCAGGCACAGGGGCTCGCCTTGCTTGGCGTCGCCGCGGACGAGACGCCGGCGCAGATCGTCGCCGCCATCACCGACTACGTGCGCGATGCGAGGGAGCAGGGGCGCAGCCTCGACGACGAGGCGGTCTTCGCCCTCGGCGCGCTGATCGGCGCGCAGTACGTGCGTGGCCTCGGCTGGCACTGGGGCGACGTGATCTGGGACGGCGACCCGGACAGCGCCGCCGTCGGCGTGCTCAGCCCCGACGAATCGCTGTTCAACAACCCCATCGGCTGGGTAAGCCAGATCGCCGAAAGCGGCGGCGGGGTGCCGTTCATGCTCAGCTACAACATGATCCTGGCCAACCAGGTGCCGCTGTTCGAGCGAGGCAGCGCCACCGGTCTCTATTGAGCATGCAGGCGGATCGCCGCGACGCGCCGGCGCATCCCGCCAGGCGGGGCCGACAACCTGAACGGCCGGCGTCAGGCGCCGCGACCCGCCGAGCAGCGCCAACCGGCGAACGAGGTGCCGGGTGACCGTGGTGGAACAGACGCTGCCTCTGAGAAACCGCGCCTGCGGCGCTTTCCAGGAAGGCAGCCTGGAACGACGCGACTGCCGAGCCCATATCGGGCTGCAATTCCGCGATTGAGTGGGCTGCGGGTTCGCGACTCGGCTGGCCTTCCTGGGAACACTTCTGAGGTTTTCGCATGACGGATCTTGAACACGCGGTGGAAAGCAACCGACGCGCCTGGGACGCGTCCGCCGACAGTCACCTGCGTGGCAGCGGCTGGCAGGAATTGTCGCTGGCGGTACAGGAAACCGGCTTCAGTTGCCTGGACGAGACCCTGGCTGGCGTGCTGCGCAATCTGGACCTGGCCGGCAAGGCGGCGGTCCAGGTCGGCTGCAACAACGGCCGGGAAGTGCTTTCGCTGTACGCCTTCGGCGTCGCGCGGGCGGTGGGGATCGACCAGTCCGCCGCCTTCCTCGCCCAGGCGCGGCAACTGGCCGAGCGCTCGCCGCATCAGCCGCGTTTCGTCGAAGCCAATGCCTACGAGCTGCCGGCCGAGCTGAACGGTCAGTTCGACCTGCTGCTGATCACCATCGGTGTGCTCAACTGGATGCCCGACATCGCGCGCTTCTTCGCCTCGGTGAGCGGCCTGCTGAAGCCGGGCGGGCAATTGGCGATCTATGAGACCCACCCGTTCCTGGAGATGCTCGAACCCGAGTCGGAGCGACCGTTCGAACTGCGCAACGACTACTTCACCGACACGCCCCACGTATCCCGGGAGGCCATCGTCTACGAAGGCAGCGGCAGCGATACCGGCATCGCCAGCTACTGGTACGTCCACCCGCTCGGCGACATCCTCGGCGGGCTGCTCGGCGCCGGCCTGCGCCTGAGTCACTTCAAGGAGTACCCGCACTCGAATCGCGAGGAACTCTACGACCTCTACGAGGACGGACCGCTGGCGATCCCGATGTGCTACACGCTGGTCGCGGTCAAGGCATGACCTGCGTCGAGGCCGGGCGAGGCGCGCCGCTGCGTGTGGTGGTGGTCGGCACCAGCGGGGCCGGGAAGTCGACCTTCTCCGCCGCGCTGGCCGCCAGGCTGGGTTGTACGCATGTCGAACTCGACCGACTCTACTGGGGCCCCGGCTGGCAAGCCGTGCCCCACGAACGCTTCGAGCACGCAGTGGAGCGGGCGACGACGGCGCCGCGCTGGGTCGCCGACGGCAACTACAGCGCCGTCCGCGAGTTGCTCTGGGGCCGCGCCACCCATGTGGTATGGCTGAATTTCGGGCGCTGGACGGTGTTCTCCCGGGTCCTTCGCCGCACCCTGGCCCGGGGCCTGCTGCGCACCCGCCTGTCCCACGGCAACCGTGAATCGCTGCGGATGGCGTTCTGCTCCAGGGATTCGATCCTGCTCTGGTCATGGACCACCTTCGCAGGCAACCGCCGCAAATACACCGGCCTGCGCGAGGATCCGCGGTTCGCGCATTTGCGCTGGGTGGAGGTTGGCGAGCCGGGGAGGGTGGGGGAGGTGATCGAGAGGTTGGTGGAAGCCGTGCTCGCACAGTCGCAGTAGTGAGCGAAGCACGCTATCCGCCTCAGTCCTGGGGCTTGCTTACCCGGCTGCGCAGCAACTCGAAATAGGCTGTATCGGCGGGGCCGCCTGGCGTCGATTCCGCGCCGGCGACCAGCGTTTCACGCAGTTCCCTGGCGTGCATTTCGCGTTCTCCCCTTACCAGGCCACTCTGTATCATTGGGTGCCGCGTCGCCGCCAGCGCCCGGCCGAGAATCCTTGCGACGACCTCGTCCTTGCCACGGGTATAGGCCTCGCGGTCGGTGGGGTAGCGGCGGGCCAGGGCGTGCTTGGTTTCGGCGTAGAGGTGGGCGTCGTCGGGGTGGTTGCGCAGCCAGTCGCGGAACAGCAGGTAGCGGTCGGCCTGGGCCAGGGGCATGACATGGACATGGTGGGTGCGGCCATGGCCGAAGGGCGGCATGCCTTTGACGAAGAACATCCGCTGGGTGTTCGGGTTCTCGCGCCAGAACTGGTAGCCGAGGCCCTCCAGCGGGGCTACCAGCCGCTGCGGATCGTGGCCGGGCGGCGGCAGCAGGAGGATGTCGATGATCGGCTTGGCGTCGAGCCCGGGCACCGCGGTGCTGCCGACATGCTCGATGCCCAGCCCGGGCAGCGCCAGCGCCGTGCGGATGGCCTCGGCTTCGGCGGCGAAGCGTTGTGGCCAGGCGGGGTCGGCGGGCAGCACCTCGATGCGGTCGTCGTCGGCGTTGCTCCAGCGTTGGCCGTCGAAGCGGGGCGGTTGGGGTGAGGACATGGCGGACTCCGGGGATATGCGGGAGATTGGCGGCGATGGGGAGCTGGGGTAGGGCGAATAACGCCAGCGGCGTTATCCGCCTTCCGCGAGCGGGGTGCGGGTAAAACCCGGGAGTCTCAGAAGTCCAGCGCCTGCACCCCTGGATGCTGCGGATCGAACCCATCCAGGCGCATGCGCTCGGCGAATGCCTCCCGCGCCGCGTCTCCCTGGAGAAACGCTCCCCGCGCCGAGGCCCAGTCGTCCGGTTGCAGCCGCACCATCCAGCCCTCGCCGTAGCAATCCCGGTTGATCAGCGCCGGGCGCTTGACCACCGCCGGGTTGCTCGCCAGCAGGGTCCCGGCCAACGGGCTGCGGGCCGAGGAGGCAGCCTTGGCGAACTCGACCACGCCGAAGCTGCGGTCGCGTTCGATGTGCCAGCCGTCGCGCTTGGGGGTGAAGGCGAAGATTTCGCCATACAACGCGCAGCCGTAGGCGCTCAGGCCCAGGGTCAGGCTGCCGTCGACTTCCTCGCGCAGCCACAGGTTGTAGTCCGGGGCGTAGAACAGCCCGTCGGGGAATTCCAGGCCGTGCAGGTTCGCGCTCATAGGGTCAGCACCCGCTCGGATTCGAGGATCAGCCGTGCCAGTTCGCCGCCGCTGGAGATTTCGTCGAGTTCCTCGATCAGTTCGCTTTCGTCGATGTTCACCCCGGGTTGGCGGCACATCAGCAGGCGCGCGCCGGCCTCGCGGGCCTGGCGGATGAAGTGGCGCAGCGGCTCGCCGCCGTCCAGCGCGCGCAACTGGTCGGCGACGGCGCGGCGGGCCAACTGCACGCCTTCGCCGCTGAGGAACAGGGTCACCTCGGCGTCCATGCAGGCCAGCAGGGTGGCGGTGTGGAAGGGCGCGGCGCAGCGGGCCGGGGTGCTCGGGCCGCTGGAGACGATGATGAGGACGCGCTGGGCGTGGGTGTCAGGGTTCAAGGGGCTTGTCCATCTGGATCAGCGCCACGCGCCGGCCGTCCGGATCGTGGCGTTCGGCGATGGCGCGCGGCTGGTAGCCGAGCTGGGTATAGAGCAGCAGTCCGGCGGCGTTGGCGTTGAAGCAGGAAATTTTCATCAGGCGCGCTTTGTACTGTTCGCGGGCGAGGTTTTCCATGACCCCGATCAGGTAGCGGGCCACGCCCAGGCCACGCGCGGCGGGCGCCACCATCATGTTGCCGAGGGCGCAGAAGTCGCCGTGCTGCCACTGGTAGAAGTTGGCGAAGCCGACCACCTGTCCGTCGTGCACGGCCACGGTGCTGCCGCGACGTTCGGCGATGGCGGCGGCCAGTTGGGCGACGCTGAACGGCCAGATCGCCTTGGGGTAGCAATAGAAGAGTTCGTCGCGGTCCTGGGGGAAGCCGGCGACCGTCTCCAGGTCGCCGGTCTCCGCCGGGCGGTGGCTGAGCTGCATGTCAGCGCGGCGGGTATTGCGACATGACTTTCTGTACCGTCTCGCGGATCGCCTGCTCGCGCTCGGCCGGGCTCGGCGGGCTGGTGCGCATGATCTGCTCGCCGCTGCCGCGCCAGACCAGCTTGCCGTCCTTGCCGTCGAACAGGTCGACCTGGAGGGTGGCAACCTTGTAATTCACGGTGCGCGTCTCAGCCATCGCCGGGCCGCCCCAGTATCCTCCCCAGTAGCCGCCCCAGTAACCGCCGCCGTAGTTGGTGGTGATCTGGTCCTGGCGATCGTCGACGATCAGGTAGGCGCGCACCGTGACGTCTCCCCTGGCGTTGCCCTGGGCCGGACGCAGGCCGCGCTGGTCGAGCTGCTGGGCGACGGCTTCGCGGATGCGTTGCTCGGTGAGGTCGCTCTTGATGCGTGGGTCGTCGGGGCGGTATTCGAAGGCGGGTTGCGACCAGCTCCAGCTGCGGTAGGCGACGAAGTCGCGGGAGCTGTCGAAGTCGCGGTCGAGCTGGGTGGTTTCGCAGGCTGCGAGGCTGAGGAGCAGGCCGAGCAGCAGGATTCGGCGGATCATGGTTTTTCTCCAGTCAGAGTTCACATCCAAGCTCAGCGCCGGATGAAAGGCAAGAGGAAACGCGGGTTTGAAACGTCTTCACAAGTAACGTTGGCGAGCGCCCGCCCTATAGGCGCGACGGGAGAATGAAATGAATCGAAGAATTGCGATCCTGCTGTTGGGCCTGTCGCTGACCGGCTGCGTCGAGGCACGCTCGGTGGTCTCGGCGGATGGCCCGGGCCCGCTGCTGGTGGCCCACCGCGCCGGCACCGCGGACTACCCGGAGAATACCCTGCTGGCGATCCGCAAGGCGCTGGACAACGGCGCCGACGCGCTATGGCTGTCGGTGCAGTTGAGCGCCGATGGCCATCCGGTACTCTATCGCCCCGCTGACCTGGCGGTCCTGACCCAGGGCGCCGGCGCGGTCGGCCAGTCGAGCCTGGCCGAGCTGGCGCGCTTGAACGCCGGCTATATGTTCAAGGCCGAGGACGGCAGCTATCCCTACCGCCAGAAGCCGCTGCGGATTCCGACGCTGCGCCAGGCGCTACGGGCGATCCCGCCGCAGGTGCCGGTGTTCCTCGACATGAAGTCGCTGCCGGTGGAGCCGCTGGTCGATGCCGTGGCCGGCGAGCTGGAACGGCAGAAGGCCTGGTCGCGGGTGCGTTTCTATTCCACCGAGAAGGCCGCCAACGACTACCTGACGCAGCGCTACGCGGACCGCGCGCGACAGTTCGAAAGCCGCGATGCGACGCGCAACCGCCTGGTCGGCCTGGCCTTCGGCGAGCGCTGCGAGGCACCGCCGGCCGGCGGCACCTGGATGGGCATCGAGCTGCGCCGCGAACTGACGGTGACCGAGCGCTTCACCCTTGGCGAGTCCTCCTACAAGGTGCCGGCGGCGCAGTTGTGGACGCGCAAAGCGATGGACTGCGTGCGCCGCGAGCCGGTGAAGGTGGTGATGTTCGGCATCGAGACCGCCGAGGACTACCGCACCGCGCGCGCCCTGGGCGCCGACGCGGTGATGAGCAACTCGCCCAGGAAGATGGAGGCGATCCGCCGCCGGGTGCTCGCCGATCAGCCCGGCGGGTAGCTCGACAGCGCCCGTTTCACCGCTTCGCGCAGGGCCTTGGCCTGTTCGCTGACGGAGTCGCCGGAGTCGAACTCGGCGCTGTTGCCCCATACCGGCTGGCCGCTGCGGGCGTCGTTCAGCTCGACGCGGACCACGGTGACCTGCACGGTGTAGCTGCGGGTCACCGGGTAGCTGGCGCCATAGCCGTACCAGGGATCGCGCCAGCCGCCGTAGTTGCCGTAGTAGCCGCCGTAGTAGTCGGTGACCTGGCGGGTGCGCAGTTCGTTGCGCAGGAACGCGCTGACCTGCAGGTCGGCCGCGCTGCCCGGCCGCGCCGGGCGCAGGCCGCGCTGGTCGAGCTGCTGGCTGACGGCGTCGCGCAACTGGTTGTCGTCCAGGCCCTGGGGAAAGCCGCTGACCCCGGCGGCGGCCCAGCTCCAGCTACGGTAGCGGGCGTAGTCGCGCGGCGCCGCCGGATAGGCGCCGGGATCGAGGCCGGGATTGGCCGCGGTGGCCGGCTGCGGCGGGTAGGGCAGAGAGCTGGCGCGGTAGGGATTGTCGCCCTGGCAGGCACCGAGGGCGGCCAGGCTGGCGAGTAACGGCAGGATCAACAGTCGCGATTGCATGCTCGACGCTCCGTGGCCGCGCTACGTCGGCGGCCCTTGCAGGCTCAGACTGCATTCTGCGCCTTTCATTGCGGGCGGCACAGCCAGTGCAGGTAGCGGCCAAGCCCGGCAAAGGCCGGGTGGCGGCGGTAGGCCAGTTCCATTTCCACCAGGTCGAGCCGTTCGGCCTTGGCCTGGAACTCGCTCGGCATGTAGTCGTGGAACACCCGCACGCCGCTGCGCGCCTCGATGCGCCAACGCGCTGCCAGCGCCTGTTCCAGCTCGCGCGGGTCGAGCGGGCGCTGCGGGGTCAGGCTCTGCCCCTCGCCGGCGAAGCGCTCCTTGCGCAGCTTGCGGAAGTGGCCCTTGAGCAGGTTGCGGTAGATCAGCGCGTCGCGGTTGTAGAAGGCCAGCGACAGCCAGCCGCCGGGTGCGCAGAGTTGGTGCAGCACCGGCAGGATCGCATGGGGTTCGGCCAGCCACTCGAGCACGGCGTGGCAGAGCACCAGGTCGTAGGGCTCGGTGAGCTGGCCGAGCAGTTCCTGCCAGGGCGCCTGGATGAATTCGGCGGCCTGCCCGGCTTCGGCGAAGCGCTGGCGGGCGCCGTCGAGCATGGGTTGCGCTGGCTCGGCGAGGGTTACGCGGTGGCCGCGAGCGGCCAGCCAGAGCGACATGTGGCCGAGCCCGGCGCCGATGTCGAGGACCCGCAGAGGTCGCTCCGGGAGGGCCTCGGCGAGGTCGGCCTGGAGTACCGCGAGGCGGATCGCACCCTTGGCGCCGCCGTAGATCTTTTCGGCGAAGCGCGTCGCCAGTTCGTCGAAGTGGCGGTCGCTCATGGCAGGAAGCGCCGTTCGCAGTCGGCCAGCTTGGCGCGCACTACCTGTTCCAGGTCGAGGCCGGTTTCCCCGCAGAACAGCAGCAGATAAAGGACGATGTCGCCAACTTCCTGGCCAGCGTGTTCGAGCTGCTCGGCCGACAGCGTGCGCGACTGGTCTTCCGTCAGCCACTGGAAGATCTCCACCAGTTCGGCCATCTCGACGCTGGCGGCCATGGCCAGGTTCTTCGGGCTGTGGAATTGGCGCCAGTCGTTGCGGTCGCGGATGGCGTGCAGGCGCGCGGTGAGTTCGTGCAGGTCCATGGGGGATTCTTCGCGGTGGCGGTAAGCAGCCGCATAGCTTCGGGCTTTGCGCCCGAAGCTTCAAGGCATGGCGGACCGGCGTCAGCCCTGTAGCCGGCTCCAATGCCCGGCCATGTGCGGCAGGTCGTCCTTGCCGCGCAGGCTGAACTGGCCGTCCGCCGCCGCCGCGCTGGCCAGCAGGGTGAGGCTGGCCGGCAGCAGCACCGGCTTCTGGAAGCGCACCTCGACCCGATAGCCCGAGGCCGGCAGCCGCTCGCCGAGGGCGGCCAGGCTGCGAGCCTTGTTCCACAGGCCGTGGGCGATGGCGCGGGGAAAGCCGAACAGCTTGGCGCTGGGCGCCGACAGGTGGATCGGGTTGTAGTCGCCGGCGGCACGGGCATAGCGCCGGCCGATGTCGGCGGGCGCCTTCCAGTTGTCGACCGGCTCCAGCGGCAGCGGCTCCTGCTCGGCTTTCGGCGGAATCTCGCCGGGCACCTTGACGCCGCGGCAGAGCACCTTGCTGTCGCCGACCCAGAGCAGGCCAAGCTGGTCTTCCAGGCGGGTGACGATGCTGAAGGTGGCGCCCTTGTCGTGCGGTTGCAGGTTTTCCACCGCGACGCTCACGGTGAACGGGCCGAGGCCGCCGAGCGCGCGCAGCACGTCGATGCGGTTCTCCAGGTGGACCAGACCGAGCAGCGGGAAGGGGAAGCGCTTGTCGGTGAGCAGCGCCATCTGCAGCGGGAAGGCGAGGATGTGCGGGTAGGTCGGCGGCAGCAGGCCGTCGTCGCGGAAGCCGCAGACCTGGCGGTAGCGCTCGAGGTGCTTCGGGTCCACCGTGACCTGGCTGCGCAGGCCGCGCTCGGGCAGGGCCTTGCCGCGGATGCCGCGGCGCAGTGCGGCGCGCAGGAACAGGCCGGGCAGGGCGGGTGGGGCGGGCAGGTCGAGCCAGGCGGTGGGCATTGGACATCTCCTCGAAATAGGTGGCTGTCAGCTTAGTCGAGCACCTGCAGCAGGCATTGGCCGCCTGGCCGACGCCGCTGGCAGGGCGGTCAATCGGCTCCGGAATGCGTCTGCATCGAGATTTTCGACCACGCCGGCGGCTAGTCGATCTGAGGGTTTTTCCGTCATGCGGGATGGGTTATTTCTATGGCCTCTCCTTGAGAGGGGATGGCAAAGCTGCCTAAGATGGGCCCGCCCCATGGATAACTAGAAAAAACACCATGCGTGATCTGACCGACGATGTAGCGCTGATGCGCCCGGTGATCGACGCCCTGCGCGCCAGCGGCTGCGATCCGGACCGGGTCCTGGTCCGTGTCGGGCTGCCGCCGGGTGGCCTGCCGGCCGGCCGTTTCCCCCATTCCGCACAGAACCTGTTCTGGAAGGCCGCCGCCGACGAGTGCGGCGAAGAGCATGTCGGCCTGCACCTGGCCGAGCACCTGCCGGCGTTCCACGGCCTGCTTCTGGAATACCTGTTCCTCTCCAGCGATACCTTCGGCGCCGGCCTGCGCCATTCCCTGCGCTACGTACGCCTGCTGTCCGACACCCTGCAGGCGCAACTGGAGGTGGAGGGCGAGCGCGCGGTGCTGTCGCTGGGCGAATCGCCGGCGATCAACCGTCACTTCCCGGAAATGCTCGCCGGCGCGGTGATCCGCCTGTTCGGCGCGCTCACCGAGGGCGAGTTCAAGCCGCTGGAAGTGCAGCTGATGAACGAAACCGGCGCGCCGATGGAGCGCTACCGTGCGGTCTACGGCTGCCCGACGATCCTCGGCATGCCGCGCTACGCGCTGGTATTCGATGCCGCGGTGCTGGACAAACCCTCGCGCCACGCCGCCCCGGAACTGCTGCGCATGCACGAGTCGCTGGCGCGCCGGCAACTGGCCGAAGTGGAGCGCCTGGACCTGGTGCGCCAGGTCCGCGAACTGATCGGCGAGTTGCTGGTGGACGGAGGCGCCACCCTGGAGCAGGTCGCCGCGCGCCTCGGCATGCCGGCCCGACGTCTGCGCGAACGCCTGGCGATGGCCGGGGTGCGCTTCAACGACCTGGTCACCGACTACCGCTGCCGACTGGCCAAGGAACTGCTGCTGAAGACCGACGAGCGCATCGAAGTGATCGTCGAACGCACCGGGTTTTCCGAGCCGAGCACCTTCTATCGCGCGTTCAAGCGCTGGGTCGGCGAGACGCCGGTGGAGTTCCGCCGGCGCGGGCAGCAGGGGCGCGGGTAGGGCCTGTCCGAAGGGGCTACCGGTGGTTTCCCGGTGCAGGGCCAGATAACGCCGTTGGCGTTATCCGCCCTACCGGGTCGGCGTCCTGTCGCCGGGGGGCAGGGGCCGCCTCAGGCCCCCAGCAGGCTCTGCCCGCACACCCTCAGCACCTGGCCGCTGACCGCGCCGGACGACGGCTGGGCGAACCAGGCCACCGTTTCGGCGACGTCCTGCGGCAGGCCGCCCTGGCTCATGGAGTTCATCCGCCGGCCGGCCTCGCGGATGGTCAGCGGAATGGCGGCGGTCATCTGCGTCTCGATGAAGCCCGGCGCCACCGCGTTGATGGTGATGCCGCGCTTGCCCAGCGCCGGCGCCCAGGCCTGGGCCAGGCCGATCAGGCCGGCCTTGCTCACCGCGTAGTTGCTCTGCCCGAGGTTGCCGGCGATGCCGCTGATCGACGCCAGCAACACCACCCGGCCGTTGTCATGCAGCTTGCCGCCGTCGAGCAGGGCCTGGGTCAGTACCTGCGGGGCATTGAGGTTGACGTTGATCACCGAGTTCCAGAAGTCGCTGCTCATCTTCGCCAGGGTCTTGTCGCGAGTGATCCCGGCGTTGTGCACGACGATATCGACGCCCTCAGGCAGCGCGTCCACCAGTTGCTGCCCGGCGTCCGCGGCGCAGATGTCGAGAGCCACGGCACGGCCGCCGAGGCGCGCGGCGAGGCCTTCGAGGGCCTCCCTGGCCGGCGGCACGTCGAGCAGCACCACTTCCGCGCCGTCGCGCGCCAGGGTTTCCGCGATGGCCGCGCCAATGCCGCGGGCGGCGCCGGTGACCAGCGCGCGCTGGCCGGCCAGCGGCTTGCTCCAGTCGTGGACCTGGGCGCTGTTGGCGGCAAGACGGATCACCTGGCCGGAGACGTAGGCGCTCTTCGGCGAGAGGAAGAAGCGCAGTGCGCCTTCCAGTTGGTCCTCGGCGCCCTTGCCGACGTACAGCAACTGCACGTTGCCGCCGCGACGGATTTCCTTGCCCAGGGAGCGGGTGAAACCTTCCAGGCTGCGTTGCACGCTGGCGGCGACCGGGTCCTTGAGAGACTCGGGGGGGCGTCCGAGGACCACCACCTTCGGGCATGTGTCGAGGCCCTTGAGCACCGGCTGGAAGAAGTCGCGCAGCGCCACCAACTGCTCGAAGCGGGTCAGGCCGCTGGCGTCGAACAGCACCGCCTTGGCCCGCGGGCTGTGTTCGGCGGTCCAGCGCGGCAGCTCGAACTGTCCCTCGACGGCGGCGAACACCGCGTCGGTCAGCTTGCCGGCGAAGGGCAGCACGGCCTCGGCCAGCGCGCCGCTCCCGCCGATCACCAGCGGGCCGTCCACCGGCCGCACCCGGCCGGCCTGCCAGCGCTCCAGGCGCAGCGGGGAGGGAAGGCCGACGGCGCCAACCAGGCGGCGGCCGACGGGGGAGTTGGCGAAGGCGATGTAACGATCGGTCATGGAACGGGCTCCCGGTGGAAAGGCTCCAAGGCTGAAGGTGGATTCCGCCGGCCAACGATGCCGAGGGAACGCGGGTAACAGTGTGGACAACTCTACGCAGCCACCTGTTCGCCGCAATTGACCGCGCTGACCGGGATAACGGCAGGGCGGCCAATGCGACGCGACCGGCTAAGGTTAGCCTGTGCGCCACTGACCGCTCAGTTAACGGGTCGAGCCTCGGCTCGGCGTAAACGATTCCAGCAAGGAGTTCTTCCATGACCCAGCTGCGCCGGGTCGCCATTGTCGGCGGCAACCGTATTCCCTTCGCCCGCTCGAACACCGTGTACGCCACGGCGAGCAACCAGGAGATGCTCACTTCCGCCCTGGAAGGCCTGGTGGAGCGCTACAACCTGCATGGCGAGCGCCTTGGCGAGGTGGTGGCCGGCGCCGTGCTGAAGCATTCGCGCGACTTCAACCTGACCCGCGAATGCGTGCTCGGTTCGCGCCTGGCCCCGGAAACCCCGGCCTACGATATCCAGCAGGCCTGCGGTACCGGCCTGGAGGCGGCGATCCTGGTGGCCAACAAGATCGCCCTCGGGCAGATCGACAGCGGCATCGCCGGCGGCGTCGACACCACTTCCGACGCGCCGATCGGGGTCAACGAGGGTCTGCGCAAGATTCTCCTCGAGGCCAACCGTGGCAAGAGCAACCTGGACAAGCTCAAGAGCCTGCTGAAGATCCGCCCGCGCCACGTGGTCCCGGCCATCCCGCGCAATGGCGAGCCGCGCACCGGGCTATCGATGGGGGAGTCCTGCGAACTGATGGCGCAGACCTGGCAGATTCCCCGCGACGAGCAGGACAGGCTGGCCTTCGAGAGCCACCACAAGCTGGCCGCGGCCTATGAGGAGGGCTGGCAGAACGACCTGATGACGCCGTTCCGCGGCCTGACCCGCGACCAGAACCTGCGCCCGGATATCGACCTGGAGAAGATCGGCACCCTCAAGCCGGTGTTCGAGCGCGGCTCGCGCGGCACCCTCACGGCGGCCAACTCGACGCCGCTGACCGACGGCGCCTCGGTGGTACTGCTGGCCAGCGAGGAGTGGGCGAAGGCGCGCGGCCTGCCGATCCTGGCCTATTTCAAGGACGGCGAGGCGGCGGCGGTGAACTTCGTCGATCGCCAGGAGGGCCTGCTGATGGCGCCGGTCTACGCGGTGCCGCGGCTGCTGGCACGCAACGGCCTGAGCCTGCAGGACTTCGACTACTACGAGATCCACGAGGCCTTCGCCGCCCAGGTGCTCTGCACCCTGAAGGCCTGGGAAGACCCCGACTACTGCAAGACCCGTCTCGGCCTCGACCAGCCGCTGGGCTCCATCGACCGCAGCAAGCTCAACGTCAAGGGCAGCTCGCTGGCCGCCGGCCACCCGTTCGCCGCCACGGGAGGACGGATCGTCGCCAACCTGGCCAAGCTGCTCTCGGTGGCGGAGCAGGGACGCGGGCTGATTTCCATCTGCGCCGCCGGTGGGCAGGGTGTGACCGCGATCATCGAGCGGTAATCCAATAGGGCGAGCGGCCTTGTCGCTCGACGATGTAAGCAACTCCGTGACTTGGGCGGTGCCGTGCGAACGGGACCGCCTTTTTTTTGCCGGTGCCCTACGGTTCGGGTTCGTGGCGGCGCTGGAGACAGCGAATTCGACGCTTGTACGGAGAATCCCCTCTCTCTTCAGGGAGAGAGTTGGGGTGAGGGCGGCTCCGCTATCGGCCGGGAGTGCCGCTGCGGCGGATAACGCCGTTGGCGTTATGCGCCCTACGGTTCGGTTCGGGTTCGTGGCGGCGAAGGGCTCACGCCGCACATCCGCCATTGCCGTCCTGCCCCCGCAGGCTTGCCGGCTGGCGGTCGGCGAAGGGGGTGGAGAGGATCATCGAGGTCTTGCTGATGCCGAACTTCATCAGCCGGTCGATCAGGTCCTGCAACTCCGGCATCGAAGCCACAGCGGCCTTCATCAGCACGCAGGCGTCGCCGGTGATCCGGTGGCAGAGGGTCAGTTGGGGGATCCGGGCCAGTTCGTCGAGCACCGACTGGCAATCCTTCTCGGTGATCCGCAGTTCGATCACGCACTCGATGGGCAGGCCGAGCTTGGCCAGGTTCACCGAGGCGTGGTAGCCGGTAATCACCCCTTCGGCCTCCAGCTTGGCCACCCGGTCGGCCACCGCCGGGGGCGACAGGTTGATGCGCCGGGCCAGTTCGGCGAAGGTCAGGCGGCCGTTGTCGATCAGGGCGGCGAGGAGCGCACGGTCGTATTTGTCCATGATGGGTCCCGGTTGTCGAATCGACGGAAAGCATGGCCGATTTCCATGGAAAGAAAAGTGTTACGTCCCGATAACCAGCGGCTGTGCCTTAACCGGCGGGTGGCGACCTCATAAAATGAAGTCTTTCTCCCGCCTGCCCTGTCGAGTGCTTTCCATGCCTGCCCGTCGCATTCCGCTGTTGCTTTTCGGTGCGTTCTTCGCCCTGTACTTCATCTGGGGCTCCACTTACCTGGCGATCCGCTTCGGCGTCGAGTCCTGGCCTCCGATGCTGATGGCCGGGGTGCGCTTCGTCATCGCCGGCGGCCTGATGTTCGCCTGGTTGCGCTGGCGCGGCGCGCCGTTGCCGACCTGGCGCGAGTGGCGCGGCGCGGGGATCGTCGGAATCCTCCTGCTCAGTTGCGGCAACGGCGGGGTGACGGTGGCCGAGCACTGGGGCGTGTCTTCCGGGGTGGCGGCCCTCGCGGTGGCTACGGTGCCGCTGTTCACCCTGCTGTTCAGCCAGTTGTTCGGCCAGCGCAACACCACCCTGGAATGGGGCGGCATCGTGCTCGGGCTGTTCGGCATCGTCCTGCTCAACCTCGGTTCGAACCTCCAGGCCAGCCCTGCCGGCGCCGGCTTGATCCTGTTCGCCGCCGCGTCCTGGGCCTTCGGCTCGGTGTGGAGCCGGCGCCTGTCGCTGCCGGCCGGACCGATGGCCAGCGCCGCAGAAATGCTGGTCGGCGGCGCGGTGCTGCTGGTCGGCAGTCTGGCCAGCGGCGAGCGCCTGGAGCATTGGCCGAGCACCAGCGGCTGGCTGGCGCTGGTGTACCTGATCCTGTTCGGCTCGATCATCGCCTTCAGCGCCTACCAGTACCTGCTGCGCAACGTGCGGCCGGCGGCGGCCACCAGCTATGCCTACGTCAATCCGGCGGTGGCGGTGTTGCTCGGTACCCTGTTCGCCGGCGAGCGGATCGGCGGTATCGAGGGGCTGGCGATGCTGGTGATCATCAGCGCCGTGGTGCTCATCGGCCTGCCCCAGTGGCGCGCCAGCCGCGCCGCCGCCTGAATGCCTTAAGCGATCCCTAAGGCGGGCTGCGCCATGCTGCGGCGCAGCGCCCGGATGGGCCGGGCTGACGGGGGTACGAAGATGAAAGCGCTGGTCATCGGTGTGGTCCTGGTGTTCCTTGGCGGTTGCGCCAGTCACGTGAGCCCCGGCGGCAAGGCCATCGAGTCGCCGATCAAGGAGTATTTCGGCCAGGACCCCATCGAGCGCCGGGCCTTCGGCGAGAGCGAGAACGGCGCTGAGGCCGAGGATTCGCCACTGCGTTTCCGCCTGACGCCCTGAACGGTCGCCCCGGGCGCCTGACCGGGCGTGCAGAAGTCGTCTCCAGCGTCTTCAATACGGAGTGACGGTCGCCGCCAGGCGGCCCCGTAGCGAAGGCCGGAGGGGCGATGGAGAGCATGCTGGACAGGCCCGAGCAGGAACTCGTGCTGGTGGTGGACGACACCCCGGACAACCTGCTGCTGATGCGCGAGCTGCTCGAGGAGCAGTACCGCGTGCGCACCGCCGGCAGCGGCCCGGCCGGGCTGCGGGCGGCCGTCGAAGAGCCGCGCCCGGACCTGATCCTGCTCGACGTGAACATGCCGGGCATGGACGGCTACGAGGTCTGCCGACGGCTCAAGGCCGATCCGCTGACCCGCGACATCCCGTTGATGTTTCTCACTGCCCGCGCCGATCGCGACGACGAGCAACAGGGCCTGGCCCTGGGCGCGGTGGATTACCTGGGCAAGCCGGTGAGCCCGCCGATCGTCCTGGCGCGGGTGCGCACCCACCTGCAACTGAAGGCCAATGCCGATTTCCTGCGCGACAAGAGCGAATACCTGGAACTCGAAGTGCGCCGTCGCACGCGCCAGCTGCAACAGTTGCAGGACGCCGTCATCGAAGCCCTGGCGACCCTTGGCGATCTTCGCGACAACCCGCGCAGCCGCCATCTTCCGCGTATCGAGCGCTATGTCAGGCTGCTCGCCGAGCATCTGGCGGCGCAGCGGGCGTTCGCTGACGAGCTGACTCCGGAAGCTGTCGACCTGCTGAGCAAGTCGGCGCTGTTGCATGACATCGGCAAGGTCGCGGTGCCCGACCGGGTCCTGCTCAACCCCGGGCAACTGGACGCCGCCGACACCGCCCTGCTACAGGGCCATACCCGCGCCGGACGCGACGCCCTGGCCAGCGCCGAGCGGCGGCTCGGCCAGCCTTCCGGGTTCCTCCGCTTCGCCCGGCAGATCGCCTACAGCCATCACGAACGCTGGGATGGCCGGGGCTTTCCGGAAGGCCTGGCGGGCGAGCGGATTCCCCTGGCGGCGCGGATCGTCGCCCTGGCCGACCGCTACGATGAACTGACCAGCCGGCACGCCTACCGGCCGCCGCTGGCACACGCCGAGGCGGTGCTGTTGATCCAGGCCGGCGCCGACAGTGAATTCGACCCACGGCTGGTGGAGGCCTTCGTCGCCGTGGCCGACGCTTTCGCCGAGGTTGCCCAGCGCTACGCCGACAGCGCCGAGGCGCTGGACGTGGAGATGCAGCGGCTGGAACAGGCGGTGGCGGAAAGCATCGAACTCACCGCGCCACCGGCCTAGTACGCCGATCGGTGCGCAGTCCGGCGGAAAGCCGGCGCGTCCGGCTGTGCTCGGCACGGCGTTTGCCGTATAACGTCAGACCCTTTGCCTTCCACATTGGCCCCGAGGAACCGCGTAGCACCGATGAAGACACCCAGACGCCTGGAACCGTTGATCGAAGACGGTCTGATCGACGAGGTCGTGCGCCCGCTGATGAGCGGCAAGGAAGCCTCGGTCTATGTGGTGCGTTGCGGCGACAGCCTGCGTTGCGCCAAGGTCTACAAGGAGGCCAACAAGCGCAGCTTCCGCCAGGCCGCCGAGTACCAGGAGGGCCGCAAGGTCCGCAACAGCCGCCAGGCGCGGGCCATGGCCAAGGGCTCGAAGTATGGCCGCCGCGAACAGGAGGAAGCCTGGCAGAATGCCGAAGTGGCGGCCCTGTTCCGTCTCGCCGGGGCCGGTGTGCGGGTGCCGAAGCCCTATGATTTCCTCGATGGCGTGTTGCTGATGGAACTGGTGGCGGACGCCGACGGCGATGCTGCGCCGCGTCTCAACGACGTGACGCTGGAGCCCGACGAGGCACGGCGCCACCACGCTTTCCTGATCCGCCAGATCGTCGCCATGCTCTGCGCCGGCCTGGTGCACGGCGACCTCTCCGAGTTCAACGTCCTGCTCGGTCCGGATGGCCCGGTGATCATCGACTTGCCGCAGGCGGTCGACGCGGCCGGCAACAACCATGCGTTCAGCATGCTCGAACGCGACGTCGGCAACATGGCCGCCTACTTCGGCCGCTTCGCCCCGGAACTCAGGCAGACCCGCTATGCCAAGGAAATGTGGGCGCTCTACGAAGCCGGCGAGCTGACAGCGGAAACCCCGCTCAGCGGCACCTTCGTCGAAGCCGAAGAGGCCGCCGACGTGCGCGCGGTGCTCCGCGAGATCAAGGCCGCGCAGCGCGAGGAGGCGCGTCGCCAGGCGCTGCGCCAGGCCGACGACGCGCCGCGTGGCGAGCGCGAGGAACCGCCGCCGCCCTGGTTGCAGTGAGCGGCTGGCGGATGTTTTTTCCCGCCAACTGTATCGCGACCCTTGCGCACGCAACTGCTAGCGTGGCCTGAAGTTTTCCGGAGGCCGCCATGCCTGTTGCACATATCCTGCTCGCCCTGCTGGTGACCCTGATCTGGGGTCTGAACTTCGTCGTGATCAAGGTCGGCCTCGGCGACTTCCCGCCGCTGTTGTTCTGCGCCCTGCGCTTCGCCCTGGCGGCGCTGCCGCTGCTGGTCCTGCGCGGGCCGATGCCGGCGCCGTTCGGACGCATCCTGCTGATCGGCGTGCTCCTCGGGGTGGTCAAGTTCGGCCTGCTGTTCGTCGGCATGGCCCAGGGCATGCCGGCCGGGCTGTCGTCGCTGGTGCTGCAGAGCCAGGTATTCTTCACCATCCTCATCGCCGCCCTGTGGCTGGGCGAGCGGCCGTCGCCGCGCGGGTTGTTCGGCCTCCTGCTGGCGGCGGCGGGGCTGGTCCTGATCGGCCTGGAGCGGCCGCTGGGAGACAGCCTGCTGGCATTCCTGCTGGTGGTCGCCGCGGCGCTGGCCTGGTCCTTCGCCAACATCGCCACCAAGCGTTCCGGGGCCACCGACATGCTGCGCCTGATCTGCTGGGTCAGCCTGGTCCCGCCTTTGCCGCTGCTGGCGCTTTCCTATGTATTCGAAGGTCCGCACGCCATCGAGCGCGCCGTGCTGAACATGAGCTGGGGCGGCTTCGGCGCGCTGCTCTACATCGCCTTCGGCGCGACCACGGTGGGCTTCGCCATCTGGAGTTTCCTCCTGCGCCACTACCCGGCCAGCCTGGTGACGCCGTTCGCCCTGGCGGTGCCGGTGTCGGGCATGCTCGCCGGCTGGCTGCTGCTCGGCGAACGCCTCGACCTGGACAGCCTGCTGGCCTGCGCGCTGGTGTTCGTCGGGCTGGCCATCACCCTGTTGCCGGCCAGCCTGCTGCGACGCTTCGCCTGGCCGGTGCGGCGGTTGGGATGAAAACGGCGGAAGACATCCTCGCGCTGATCGCCGCCGATTCCTCGCGCCTGCATCTGCTCCGCGTGCTGCGCGAGGTCGGCCCGGAGGGCGGCTGGATCGGCGCCGGCTTCGTGCGCAACGCGGTATGGGACCATCTGCATGGCTACGGCGAAGCCACGCCGCTGGCGGACATCGACGTACTTCATTTCGCCCCGCGGGCCCTCGACCCGCAGGCCGACGCCGACTTCGAGGCCGCGTTGCGCCGTCGCTGCGAGGCGCCCTGGTCGGTGAAGAACCAGGCGCGCATGCACCTGCGCAACGGCGACCGGCCCTACCGGGATTGCGCCGATGCGCTGTGCCACTGGGCGGAAACGTGCACGGCGGTGGCGCTGCGACTCGTCGGCGAACGCCTGGAGCTACTGGCGCCGCTGGGCGTCGACGACCTGCTGGCGCTGAAGGTGCGGCCCACCGCGCATTTCGCCGGCAAGCCGGAGGTCTACCGGCGGCGCCTGCGGGAGAAGAACTGGACGGCGCGCTGGCCGCTGCTGGATATCAGTGGCAGCAGCCAGACGCCAGATCCTTGAGGATCGGGCAGTCGGGGCGGTGGTCGCCCTGGCAGTGCTCGACCAGGTCCTGCAGGGTGTCGCGCAGGGTGCTGAGTTCCTCGATCTTGCGGTTCAGCTCGCGCACGTGCTGCGCCGCCAGGGCCTTGACGTCGGCACTGGCGCGCTGGCGATCCTGCCAGAGGGTGAGCAGCTTGCCGACTTCGTCGAGGGAGAAACCGAGGTCCCGCGAACGGCGGATGAACGCCAGGGTATGCAGGTCGTTCTCGTTGTAGTGGCGGTAGCCGCTGGCGCTGCGTCCGGCCGGGCGGAGCAACTCGATGGACTCGTAGTAACGGATCATCTTCGGCGTCAGTCCGCTTTTCTTCGCCGCTTCACCGATATTCATCCGGGTCTCCTGGGAGGTTGCGAAGCCGCTAGCCTATCCCTTTCCCGGCCAATGCGCAGGCTATCAGATATGTGACCGCCCGCTGTCCGGACCTCTGGCCGGCGGCCGCGTCGCGTCCGGCTGGGTCTTCGGCAGGAACACCTGTACTTCCAGCCCTTTGCCCTCCAGTCCCTTGCCCAGGCCGATACTGCCGAAGTGCAGTTCGACGATGCGCTTGACGATCGGCAGGCCCAGGCCGCTGCCCTCGCCGCTGCTGGTGGCGGGGCTGCGGTAGAAGCGGGTGAAGATCGCCTGCTGCTCTTCCAGGGCGACCCCGGGGCCGTTGTCGCGCACCCGCAGCACAGCGTGCTGGGCGCGATTCTCGACGCGGATCTCGACCTGGCCCCCAGCCGGTGTGTAGCGCAGGGCGTTGCCCACCAGGTTGCCGACCATCGCCTTCAGCCACAGGTCGATGCCCATCACGTGCACGGTCTCCTGGTGCAACGACAGCTCGATGTCCTTGTCGATGGCCTGGCGCGCCAGTTCGGAGAGTACGTCTTCGGCCAGGGTGGCGAGGTTGACCGGGTGGAATTGCTCCAGCAGGGCGTCGCCGTCGAGGCGGGCGAGAAGCAGGATCTGCTCCATCAAGGTGCTGATCCGCTCGACGCTGCGACTGACTTGCAGCAGGCCGCGGGCGTGGGCCTTGGGGTCTTCCGAACGCAGCGCGACCTGGGCATGGGTGCGCAGGCTGGCCAGCGGCGTGCGGATCTCATGGGCGGCGTCGCTGGTCAGTCGGCGTTCGGCCTCGAGGGCGGTGCGCAGGCGCTCCAGCAGGAGGTTGAGTTCGTCGATGAGGCCGCGGATCTCCAGCGGCACCGCCTCCACCGCGATCGGCTGCAGGTGTCGCGCGGAGCGCTGCTGGACCTCGGCCTGCACTTCGCGTAGCGGTGCCAGGCCGCGGGCAACGCCGAACCAGACCAGGCCGCCGAGCAACGGCAGCGCCAGCAGCAGCGGGAACAGCGAGTAGAACAGCAGCAGGTTCATGGTGTGCTGGCGGTAGATCAGGTTTTCGCTGATCCAGATCTGGAAGCCGTCGATGTTCAGCTGGAGCACCCGCCAGTGGGTGCCCTGGGCTTCCACGGTGCTGAAGCCGGGGCCCTGGGCCGTGATCTCCGGCGGCAGGTTGAGGCTCGACAGCAGCGGCTGGCCGTCGCGCCACAGGGCGTAGCCGAGGGCGCTTTCGCGGCGCAGCAGGGGCAGACCCTGGATCGCTTCGCGGCTGCGTTCGATGATCTCGGTGATGGAGCCGTCCTCGCCGGCCTGGTCTTCGGTGGCAAGGTCGAGCAGGCGCAGGGCGGCTTCGCCGAAGTCCACCATGTCGTCGTCGAACAGGCGGTTCACCTGCTTCAGCGAGAGGTGGTAGGTCAGCGCCGCCACGCTCAGCCAGCACAGCACGAAGCCGACCAGCAGGTTGACCAGCAGGCGCCGGCGGACGGAGGGGACGGCGGCACGGGACATCGGGGGACTCCGGTAGGCGGTTTTCAGGGCGCCGGCTGGTCGATGCCGTAGCCGATGCCGCGGACGGTGCGGATCAACTGGTTGCCGAGCTTGCGCCGCAGGTGGTGGACGTGGACTTCGATGGCGTTGCTCTCGACGTCGCCGCTCCAGCCGTAGAGGCTCTGCTCCAGTTGGTTGCGCGAGAGCACCTTGCCGCTGTTCTCCAGCAGCAGGCGCAGCAGTGCGTATTCGCGCGGCGCCAGTTCCACCGCCTGCCCGGACAGGGTCACCTGGTGGGTCGCCGGGTCCAGGCGCAGCTCGCCGTGCACCAGTTGCGGCAGGGCGCGACCGGTGGTGCGGCGGGTCAGGGCGCGCACCCGTGCCTGCAGTTCGTCGAGATCGAAGGGCTTGGTCAGGTAGTCGTCGGCACCGCTGTCGAGCCCGGCGACCCGGTCGGCCACCTTGTCCCGCGCGGTGAGCAGCAGCACCGGGGTGAGCCGGCCCTGGTGGCGCAGGTTACGCAGGATGTCCAGGCCGCTGCGGCGCGGCAGTCCGATGTCGAGCACCAGCAGGTCGAACTCGTCGGTGACCAGCGCGTTCTCCGCGGCCACGCCGTCGGTCACCCATTCCACGGTATCGCCTTCCAGGCGTAGCCCGGCGCGGATGCCGTCGCCGAGCAGCAGGTCGTCCTCGGCCAGCAGTATTCTCATGGCAGCCTCGTTTCAGTGATTCCACAATTCCCACAGGCTCAGGCCGGCCTCCAGCAGGAGGATGGCGACGATCAGCCATTCGACCCGCAGTTCGCCCCGGAAGTAGCGGTATTCGCCGAGGCGGTCGGCGGCCAGTTCGTAGAGGTCCTGCAGCACTTCGATGCGGTCGTCCAGGGTCGCCAGGCGATCGTGCACTTCGGCCTGCATGGCCAGTTCGTTGTAGAGCCGGCGCACAGCGCCGTTCAGTTGCAGCGGCGGCTTCTCCAGGTGCGACTCCAGGCGGGCATAGGCCATGCGCCAGAGTGTAGTGCGTCGCACCTGCCGGTTCACATGTTCCTGGCGCCGCAGGGCGGCACGGCGCGGTAGCTGGGTCAGTTCGACATCGGACTGGGCCGGTTCCCAGGCCGCCGCGGTCTCGCCTTCCAGGCGGCGCAGGTGACCTTCGTGCCAGGCGAAGACGGCCAGGCCTTCGAGCAGCTCCCGGCAGCGCTCGGGGTTGCCGATGACCAGCGCGCGGCCGGGGCGCCACAGCACCCGCTCGCCGAACGAGGGCGCTTCCAGGGGCGGCTGGCGCTCGTCCTCGCCGGCGGCCATCCAGGCTTCCAGGCGCTGGCGCCAGGCGTGCCCGGTCTGTAGCCCGGCGTTGGCGAAGATCACCAGCAGCTCGTCGTCGACGGCGGTCTCCGGCAGTTCCGCGTCTTCGCTCAGCTCGATGCGTTGCGCCAGGACGGCCAGCGCCGGCTGCGGATCGCGCAGGGTGGCCAGCAGCGGCAGGCCGCCGCCGTCCGCGGCGGAGCGGAAGCGTACCCGGTGCAGCAGGCAGGGCGCGCCGTTGACGGCCAGCGGTACGCTGGCCAGGGGAGCGGCGGACATCTTCAGGTCCTCGCCAGGGCCGGCAATTGTGCCGGGCCGAACTCGATCTCCTCGATATCCGGCGGTGCGACGAAGGGTACGCCGTCTTCCAGTACCGGTCCCGGCTGGGCGAGCAGGAAGCGGGTTTCCCGGTCCATCACGAAGCAGGCCTTGAGGTAGTCGCCGTCGAGGTGGTCGAGCCACAGCGGGCCGAGCTTGCGTTCGATGCGTCGGTCGATGTCCTCGGCCTGCCAGTGGTTCGTGTCGAGCCAGTCGGAAGCCAGCAGGAAGCCCCAGGAGGAGAGGAACGAGGGCACCGTGGCGCGGTAGCTGTGGACCTGGGAGAAGACACTGCGCAGGGTGCGGGCGAGGGCCGCGTGGGGCTTGTCGTCGCTGTGGGAGAACTCCAGCCCCTGCACCGCGACCACCCCGCCCGGTCGCAGGCGCGAATGCAGCAGCTCGTAGAACTGGCGGGTATAGAGAGCCTGGGCCGGGCCGTTGTCGAGCATGTCGACGACGTCGATGATGACCACGTCATAGAGCGACGGGTCGCGCTCGAGATAGGCCCGGCCGTCCTCGGCGAGCAGTTCGCAGCGTGGGTCGTCGAAGGCGCCCTGGTGCCACTGGAACAGGTGTTCGCGACACAGCTCCACCAGCTCCCGGTCGAGATCGACCATCACCGCCCGCCGCACGCTGGCATGGGACAGCACCTCGCGCAGGGTGGCGCCTTCGCCGCCGCCGATGATCAGTACGTCGCGCGGCTCGTCGTGGGCGAGCATGGCCGGCTGCACCAGCAGCTCGTGGTACAGCGACTCATCGCTCTCGGCGCTCTGGATCGCGCCGTCGAGCATCAGCACGCGGTCGTAGTTGTAGGTGTCGGCGATCAGCACGTTCTGCCAGCGCGTGCGGCCCTGGTAGAGCACCCGGCGCAGGCGGTAGACGTACTGGTCGAAGGGGTCGCTGTCCTCGATCGCGGTGATCGCGCCGTCGCCTTCCTGCAGCGGGTCCGGCGGATAGAAATAGAAGTGGTTCGGCGGCAGCGGCGGCAGCCCGGCGGCGACCTCCGCCGGCACCAGGCCGGTGAGGTCGACGGCGTAATGGGCCTGGCTCAGGTCGGGAGCCAGCGGGGCGCGTTCGATCGGCGTATCCATCAGGCCACCCCCGTGCCCTGGCCCAGCGCCCAGCGCAGGGTCGGGCTGTCTTCGTCGACCGGGCCATTGCCGGCCAGGCTGCGGCTGAGCAGCCCCAGGCGATGGCCGCCGAGGCCGCGGTCCATGCTCGAGATCAGGTGCCGACGGCTGCCCAGGCGTTCGCTGAGCACGCGCACGGCCTGGGCGCCATCGAGCACGTCGCCGCAGGTGAACACGTCGACCGCGGCATAGCCGTACTCCGGCCAGGTATGGATCGCCAGGTGCGATTCGGCGATCACCACCACGCCGGAGATGCCGATCGGGCTGAACTTGTGGAACGCCGAGGTGATGATGGTGGCGTTGGCCTGGCGGGCGGCCTCGAGCATGCTTTCCTCGATCCACTGGATATCGTCGAAGCGCTGGTCGACGCAGTCGAACAGCTCGATGACCAGTTGCTTGCCGAGCACGGTGATCGGATCGAGTCGCAACGGTTGAATTGCCATGAAGGCCTCCTGCTTCCGTTTCGGCGAGGGATGTCCTCGCGGTGGAAGGCACGATAGGCGCGGCTGACTTAAGAGGTGCTTAACGACGGATTTTTTGCCCGCCCCGGCGCGGGCCGACGACGCCGGAGCACCCATTTCGCCTGACGTAGGGCGAATAGCGCCAGCGGCGCTATTCGCCGCTTCTGCGGAGCATGGCCCGGCGGATAACCGCGAGGCGGTGATTCGCCCTACCGGTGGGAGTCTTGACGTAGGGCGAATAGCGCCAGCGGCGCTATCCGCCGTTTCTGCGGAGCATGGCCCGGCGGATAACCGCGAGGCGGTTATTCGCCCTACCGGTGAGAGTCTTGACGTAGGGTGGATAGCGCCAGCGGCTCTATCCGCCGCTTTTGC
The DNA here is from genome assembly GCF_001813485.1 of Pseudomonas sp. HMSC067G02. Lineage (NCBI taxonomy): Bacteria > Pseudomonadati > Pseudomonadota > Gammaproteobacteria > Pseudomonadales > Pseudomonadaceae > Pseudomonas > Pseudomonas sp. HMSC067G02. Next base: position 39 of record NZ_KV812697.1, on the reverse strand, counting down.
GGAGTATGGCCCGGCGGATAACCGCGAGGCGGTGATTCG
>NZ_KV812696.1:0-1492 GCF_001813485.1 Pseudomonas sp. HMSC067G02 | reverse complement strand
CGACAGCCCGCCGACCGATCCGAGCAAGCCGTTCCGCCTGTACGACGACTACGACGCGGCCCAGGCCGGTCTGCGCGTGAAGCTGAAGATGAACGACGTCAGTGGTATCGATCCGGGCCGCACCCCGGTGATGTTCAACGGCGTGCAGGTCGGCCTGGTCAAGTCGATCGACATGGACAAGGACTACAGCAGCGCCACTGCCGACCTGGCGATGGATCCGCGGGTCGAGGACATGCTGCTGGAAGGCACCGAATTCTGGACCGTCAAGCCAAGCATCTCCCTGGCCGGCATCACCGGCCTCGAGGCCCTGGTGAAAGGTAACTACATCGATGTGCGCTTCGCCAAGAGCGGCGCGCCGAGTCGCGAGTTCACCATCCGCCCGAAAGCGCCGCCGCTGAACACCGACGCGCCCGGCCTGCACCTGGTGCTGACCAGCGACAAGCTCGGCTCGATCGACATCGGCGCGCCGATCCTCTACCGCCAGGTCCGCGTCGGCAGCGTACAGAGCTACCAGCTGTCGCGCGACCGCCAGCGAGTGGTAGTGGGTGTGCACATCGAGCCGGAGTACGCGCACCTGGTGAATACCTCGACGCGCTTCTGGAACTCCAGCGGGATCACCCTGACCGGCAACCTCAGCGGCGTGCAGGTGAAGAGCGAGTCGCTACAGACCCTGATCACCGGCGGGATTTCCTTCGACACCCTCGATCCGAAGGCGCCGACCGTGACCAAGGTGCGTCGCTTCACCCTCTTCGACAGCGAGGAGGCGGCGATGGCCCGTGGCGTGGAGATCCAGCTGAGCATCGACAATGCCGATGGACTGCGCGAAGGCACGCCGATCCGCTTCAAGGGCCTGGACATCGGCAAGATCGAAAGCGTCGAGCTGAACCCGGACCTCTCCGGGGTACTGATGAAGGCCCGCCTGACTTCCGCCGGCGAGCGCGTCGCCCGCAGCGGAACCCGCTTCTGGGTGGTGCGTCCGGCGCTCGGCCTGCTGCGTACCGAGAACCTCGGAACCCTGGTCAGCGGCCCCTATATCGAGGCGCTGCCGTCGAGCACGCCGGGCGAGCGCCAGGCACGCTTCCAGACTCTCGCCGAAGCGCCCAACCTGCTGGGCCGGGAAAACGGCCTGCGGCTGACCCTCAGCGCGCCGCGCAAGGGCTCGATCAAGCCGGGCAACCTGGTGACCTACCGGCAGATCCCGGTGGGCAAGGTCGTCGACCTGGCCTTGGGCGAACAGGCCGACCGGGTGCTGATCAGCATCCTCATCGAACCGCGCTACGTACCGCTGGTGCGTACCGGCAGCCGTTTCTGGAATGCCAGCGGCTTCGGCGTCGACGCCAGCCTGTTCAAAGGTCTGTCGCTACGCACCGAGTCGATGGAGGCGCTGATGGAGGGCGGCATTGCCTTCGCCACCCCGAACAATGCGCAGATGGGCGAGCCCGCCAAGCCGGGGCAGACCTTCGCCCTGTTCGATTCGGCCAATGACGAATGG
>NZ_KV812695.1:0-811 GCF_001813485.1 Pseudomonas sp. HMSC067G02 | reverse complement strand
GCGGCATAGAGCTGGACCAGTTCCTCGACCATCAATTGCATCGACCAACCGTCGGAGACGATATGGTGCTGGACCATGACCAGCACATGCTCGTCGGCGTCCACCTCCAGCAAAGTCACCCGCAGTAACGGTCCCTGTTCGAGATCGAAGGGTCGTGCGATCTCCGCCTCGACCCGCTCCAGCAATCGCTGTTCGTCGAGTCCCCGTTGCACTTCGACTTCGAGCGCCAGCGAGACGTCGGCGGAGACGACCTGCACCCATTCATCACCCATCCGCGCGATCCGCGTGCGCAGGCTTTCGTGCCGCTCGACGAGCGCCGCGAAGCTGCGCTGCAAGGACGCAATGTCCAACCTGCCGCGCAGGCGCAGGGCGGTAGGAATGTGGTAGGCGGAACTCTCCGGCTCCAGCTGCCAGAGGAACCACTGCCGCTCTTGGGCATAGGACAGCGGCAGGTTGTCCATCTCCTGGCGAGTCTGCGGGATCGGCAGGCGGGCGAAGCTCATGCCCTTGGCCTGGACACGCTGATAGAACAATTTCTGCTGCGCCAGAGGCAGGCGAACGAAGCGGGACACGAGGTCCAGGTTTGGATTGGAAAGCATGGGTCAGATCGCCTCTAGTTCGCTCATGAATTCACGAAGGTCATCGAAATCGGTGTCATTGCTGGAAGTCTGCGCCGCGGCAAGCTCGGCATAGGCTTGCAGCGACTCGGTCTGGAACAGCGCCGCCAGCGGCAGCTCCACGCCGACCTCGCTCTGCATCCGGGCAGTCACCTGGATCGCCAGCAACGAGTGGCCGCCAAGCTCGAAGAAGT
>NZ_KV812694.1:0-60364 GCF_001813485.1 Pseudomonas sp. HMSC067G02 | reverse complement strand
ATCATCCGTTCCGCAAGGCCTACCCCACCGAGTTTCCCTACTTCACCGACATGGGCCTGGACAAGAACATCGCCAGGATCGAGAAGCTCGACGAGCACACGGTGAAATTCACCCTCAACGAGGTCGACGCGGCCTTCATCCAGAACCTGGCGATGGACGTCGCCTCGATCCAGTCCGCCGAGTACGCAGGGCAGTTGCTCGAGGCCGGCAAGCCACAGCAGATCAACCAGAAGCCGATCGGCACCGGGCCTTTCATCCTGAGCCGCTACCAGAAGGATGCGCAGATCCGCTTCAAGGGCAACAAGGACTACTGGAAACCCGAAGACGTGAAGATCGACAACCTGATCTTCTCGATCAACACCGACGCCGCGGTGCGCGCGCAGAAGCTCAAGGCCGGCGAGTGCCAGATCACCCTCAACCCACGCCCCGCCGATCTCAAGGCCCTGCAGGAAGCGGCGAACCTGAAGGTGCCCTCGCAGCCAGGCTTCAACCTCGGCTACATCGCCTACAACGTTACCCACAAGCCGTTCGACCAGCTCGAAGTACGCCAGGCGCTGGACATGGCGGTGAACAAGCAGGCCATCATCGACGCTGTCTACCAGGGTGCCGGGCAACTGGCGGTGAACGGCATGCCGCCGACCCAGTGGTCCTATGACGAAACCATCAAGGACGCCCCGTTCGATCCGGCCAAGGCCCGGGAACTGCTGAAGAAGGCCGGCGTCGCCGAGGGCACCGAGATCACCCTGTGGGCGATGCCGGTGCAGCGTCCCTACAACCCCAACGCCAAGCTGATGGCGGAGATGATCCAGGCCGACTGGGCGAAGATCGGCATCAAGGCCAGGATCGTCAGCTACGAGTGGGGCGAGTACATCAAGCGCGCCCATGCCGGCGAGCATGACGCCATGCTGTTCGGCTGGACCGGCGACAACGGCGATCCGGACAACTGGCTGGCGACCCTCTACGGCTGCGACTCGATCAACGGCAACAACGTATCGAAATGGTGCGACGCGGCCTACGACAAGCTGGTCAAGGCTGCCAAGCGGGTCTCCGACCAGGACAAGCGCAGCGAGCTGTACAAGCAGGCCCAGCACATCCTCAAGGAACAAGTGCCGATCACCCCGATCGCCCACTCCACCGTGTACCAGCCGATGAACAAGTCGGTGCATGACTTCAAGATCAGCCCCTTCTCGCGGAACGCCTTCTATGGCGTAACCAACCAGCCCTGATGCCGACGCCGCCCCGGTCGTGAAACGACCGGGGCGCAGAAGAACGGCACGACCCGTACTTCATTTCTTTGCTTTTCCTGCCCGTGTTCCAGAACGGCGCTGTGCGCGTTCCGCCAGGAGCGCTCGCCTCGCCGTATTCGACCGCCGCGCCCAGGCGCGGGCGAAACCGGCGCAAACCTGGTGGGTAAAACAGGTGCCATGACAACAATAAAGGGAGCAATCAGGTGATGAGATACCAACGAGTGACCGGCGCGACGCTGGGACTGGCCTTGATGGCATCGGCCGCGCCAGGCTGGGCGGCGGACGAGCAGGAAACCCCGCCGACCCCGGACAATCCCAGCTACGCCGCCCAGGTGCAGAGCATCCCCAGCGTGGAGAAACCGATCAAGGGCCAGGCCGGCGCCAGCGGGCTGTTCGAGGGGCAGAGCCTGACCCTGACCACCCGCAACTTCTACTCGCGGGAAAACATGAAGGACAGCTTCACCTTCCGCATTCCCAAGGCCGGCGGCGGCTCCCAGCGCATCCACCAGCGCAACGCCTGGGTCCAGGGCACGGTGCTCAAGTACAGCTCGGGCTACACCCAGGGCAGCATCGGCTTCGGCTTCGACGTCGCAGCCTTCAACGAGATCGCCCTGGAGCGCGGCAAGGGCCGCATCGGCGGCGGCGGCAACCGGACCCTGGCGAACAGCGATGGCGAGGCGATCGGCGAATGGTCCAAGCTGGGCGTTGCCAATATCCGCCTGCGCGCCTCGAACACCGAATTCAAGGCCGGTCGCTTCCTGGTCAACACTCCGGTGTTCAGCTATATCGACAACCGTGCCCTGCCCTCCAGCTTCACCGGCTTCGCCGTGACCAGCGAGGAGCTGGACAACCTCAGCCTGCAGGCCGGCAGCTTCCGCAAGGTCAGCCCGCGAACCGGTTCCGGCGACGAGGACATGACCACCGAGTACGGCACCCGCCAGGTCAAGGGCGACCGCCTGAACTACCTGGGCGGCAACTACAAGCCGCTCGACGGGCTGGATATCTCCCTCTATGGCTCGCATTTCCAGGACGTCTGGAACCAGTACTACCTGGGCGTGACCCACGACATCGGCGACCTCGAGAACGGCATCGCCCTGCGCACCGCCTTCAACGGCTACCACACCGGCGACACCGGCGCGCGCGAGGCCGGCTACATCGACAACGACACCTGGAGCCTGGCCTTCACCCTCGGCCATCGCGCCCACGCCCTGACCCTGGCCTACCAGCAGGTCGACGGCAACGAATACTTCGACTACGTGCACGAAACCTCGGCGATCTTCCTGGCCAACTCGATGCTGGCCGACTACAACAGCCCCAACGAGAAGTCCGCGCAGATCCGCTACGAGACCGACTGGAGCTACTACGGGGTCCCCGGCCTGAGCACCGGCGTGTGGTACGTGAAGGGCTGGGACATCGACGGCACCCACTACGACGGCGATCGCAACGGTGCCTACGGCAACTACGCCGAGGTGCGCGCCCAGGACGGCGAGAAGCACCACGAGCTGGGCCTGATGGCGGCCTACAAGGTGCAGAACGGGCCGATCAAGGACAGCACCTTCAAGCTCACCTACATGATGCACAAGGCCAGCCAGAACCAGGTCGACGGCAGCGTCAACGAACTGCGCCTGGTCAGCACCTTCCCCTTCAACCTGCTGTAAACCTGCGACAACCGGCGGCCCCGGCGACGGGGCCCACGAGGAGGACCCCATGCTCCATCCGTTGCTCCGACACCTGCCCCTGGCCCTGGCGCTATGCGCCGCCGGCGCGGCCCAGGCGAAGAACCTGGTGGTCTGCACCGAGGCCAGCCCGGAAGGCTTCGACATCGTCCAGTACACCGGCGCGGTGACCGCCGACGCCTCCGCGGAAACCGTGTTCAGCCGCCTGCTCGCCTTCCGCCCCGGCACCACCGAGGTGATCCCGGGGCTGGCCGAGCGCTGGGACGTCAGCGCCGACGGACTGAGCTATACCTTCCACCTGCGCCCCGGCGTGAAATTCCATACCACCGACTACTTCAAGCCGACCCGGAGCCTGAATGCCGATGATGTGCTGTGGACCTTCCAGCGCGCCCTCGATCCGAAGCATCCCTGGCATGCCTCGGCGCTGCGCGGCTACGCCTACTTCGACGCGATGGGCATGGGCGAGCTGATCAAGTCGGTGGAAAAGGTCGACGAGCTCACCGTGCGCTTCGTCCTCAACCGTCCCGAAGCGCCGTTCCTGCGCGATATGGCGATGCCCTTCGCGTCCATCTATTCCGCCGAGTACGGCGACCAGTTGCTCGCCGCCGGCAAGCTGGGCCAGCTGAACAACCAGCCGATCGGAACCGGGCCGTTCGTCTTCAAGCGCTACGCCAAGGACGCCCAGGTCCGCTACACGGCGAACCCGGACTACTACGCCGGCAAGCCGCCGATCGACAACCTGGTGTTCGCCATTACCCTCGATCCCAACGTGCGCATGCAGAAGGTCCGTGCCGGCGAGTGCCAGGTCTCGCTGTACCCGAAACCGGAGGACGTGCCGCGCCTGAAGCAGGACCCGAACCTGGCGGTGGACGAGATCGATGCCCTGCTGACCACCTACATTGCCATCAACACCCAGCACAAGCCGCTCGACGACCCGCGCGTGCGCCAGGCGATCAACCTCGCTCTGGACAAGAAGGCCATGCTCGACGCGGTGTTCGGCCCCGGCGCGGCCAGTCCGGCGGTCGGTCCCTATCCCCCGACCCTGCTCGGCTACAACCATTCGATCCAGGACTGGCCGCACGATCCCGAACGCGCCAGGGCGCTGCTCAAGGAAGCCGGTGCGGAAAATCTCAGGATCACCCTGTTCATTCGCAACGGCACCTCGCCTACCATCCCCAACCCCGCCCTGGCGGCACAGATGCTGCAAGCAGACCTGGCCAAGGCCGGCATCCAACTGACCATCCGTTCCCTGGAATGGGGCGAGCTGCTCAAGCGTTCGAAGGCCGGCGAGCACGACCTGTCGCTGCTTGGCTGGGCCGGCGACAACGGCGACCCGGACAACTTCCTCAGCCCGAACCTGAGCTGCGCCGCCGCCGAGTCGGGTGAAAACCAGGCGCGCTGGTGCGACAAGGACTTCGAGGCGCTGATGCGCAAGGCCCGCGAGGTGAGCGATCCGGCCGAGCGGGCGACACTGTACGAGCAGGCCCAGGTGGTATTCCACGAACAGGCCCCATGGATACCGCTGGCCTACCCGAAGCTGTTCAACGTCCGGCGGAACACGGTGCAGGGCTACGTGATCAATCCGTTGAGCAACAACAACTTCGCCACCACCTCGGTGAAGCCCTAGAAGAACAAGGACCACAGCCCTGCCGCCAGCGGGGCGCACGGTCCGCGATGAGGAGTTACCCGCCAACATGCTTAGTTTCATTGCACGACGATTGGGGTTGCTGATCCCCACCTTCTTCGGCGTGACGCTGCTCACCTTCGCGCTGATCCGCCTGATTCCCGGCGACCCGGTGGAAGTGATGATGGGCGAACGTCGCGTCGATCCGCAGATGCATGCCGAGGCCCTACACCGCCTGGGCCTGGACAAGCCGTTGTACCAGCAGTACCTGGACTACGTGGGCAACCTGGCACAGGGCAATCTCGGCGAATCGCTGACCACCCGTGAAGGCGTCTGGCACGAATTCCTCACCCTGTTCCCGGCGACCCTGGAACTGTCCCTGGCCGCCATGCTCTTCGCCGGCACCTTCGGCCTGCTGGCCGGGGTGATCGCCGCCCTGAAACGCGGTTCGTTGTTCGACCACGGGGTGATGACGGTGTCCCTCGCCGGCTATTCGATGCCGATCTTCTGGTGGGGCCTGATCCTGATCATGCTGTTCTCCGTGTCGCTGGGCTGGACGCCGGTGTCCGGCCGTCTCGACCTGCTCTACGACATCGAGCCGAAGACCGGCTTCATGCTGATCGACACCCTGCTTTCCGACGAACAGGGCTCGTTCCTCGATGCCGTGCGCCACCTGATCCTGCCGGCCATCGTGCTGGGCACCATCCCGCTGGCGGTGATCGCCCGCATGACCCGCTCGGCGATGCTCGAGGTGCTGCGCGAAGACTATGTGCGCACCGCCCGCGCCAAGGGCCTGTCGCCGGCCCGGGTGGTCTTCGTGCACGCCCTGCGCAACGCGCTGATTCCGGTGCTGACGGTATTCGGCCTGCAGGTCGGCACGCTGCTCGCCGGCGCGGTGCTGACCGAAACCATCTTCTCCTGGCCGGGCATCGGCAAGTGGCTGATCGACGCCATCAGCCGTCGCGACTACCCGGTGGTGCAGAACGGCATCCTGCTGGTCGCCACCCTGGTCATCCTGGTCAATTTCGTCGTGGACATCCTCTACGGCCTGGCCAACCCGCGCATTCGCCACCAACGCTGAGGAGCCAGCCGATGAACGCCATGCACAACGCTCCCGCCAGCGACCCGAGCCTGGTCTACCCGTCCCCGCTGAAGGAATTCTGGCAGGCCTTCGCGCACAACAAGGGCGCCCTCGGCGGCCTGCTGTTCATGCTGCTGATCGTGTTCTGCGCGCTGTTCGCCCCCTGGGTCGCCCCCTACGATCCGAGCGAGCAGTTCCGCGACTTCCTGCTGACCCCTCCATCCTGGCTGGAAGGCGGCCAGGCGCGCTTCCTGCTCGGCACCGACGAGCTGGGCCGCGACCTGCTCTCGCGGCTGATCCACGGCGCCCGCCTGTCGCTGCTGATCGGCCTGTCCTCGGTGGTGATCTCGCTGATCCCCGGCATCCTCCTCGGCCTGCTCGCCGGCTTCTCGCCGAACCGTGCCGGGCCGCTGATCATGCGCCTGATGGACATCATGCTGGCGCTGCCGTCGCTGCTGCTGGCGGTGGCCATCGTGGCGATCCTCGGCCCGGGCCTGATCAACACCGTGATCGCCATCGCCATCGTCTCGCTGCCGGCCTACGTACGCCTGACCCGCGCCGCGGTGATGACCGAGCTAAACCGCGACTACGTCACCGCCTCGCGCCTGGCCGGCGCCGGCACCCTGCGACTGATGTTCGTCTGCGTGCTGCCGAACTGCATGGCGCCGCTGATCGTCCAGGCCACCCTGAGCTTCTCTTCGGCGATCCTCGACGCCGCCGCCCTCGGCTTCCTCGGCCTCGGCGTGCAACCGCCGACCCCCGAGTGGGGCACCATGCTCGCCTCCGCCCGCGACTACATCGAGCGCGCCTGGTGGGTGGTCAGCCTGCCCGGCCTGACCATCCTGCTCAGCGTACTGGCGATCAACCTGATGGGCGACGGCCTGCGCGACGCCCTCGATCCGAAACTGAAGAACGCGGCATGAGGAGCACAACCATGAACAGCGCACCCGTATCCGCGCCACAGGAGACCGCCGCATGAGCCTCCTCGATATCAAGAACCTCAGCGTGCGCTTCGGCGACACCACCGCCGTGCCCGTGGTCGACGGCCTCGACCTGAACGTCGACAAGGGCGAGGTGCTGGCCATCGTCGGCGAGTCCGGCTCCGGCAAGTCGGTGACCATGATGGCCCTGATGGGCCTGATCGACGCCCCCGGCTGGGTGTCCGCCGATCACCTGCGCTTCGACGGCCACGACATGCTCACCCTCAAGGGCCGCCAGCGCCGGCGCATCGTCGGCAAGGACATGGCGATGGTCTTCCAGGACCCGATGACCGCCCTCAACCCCAGCTACACCGTCGGCTACCAGATCGAGGAGGTTCTCCGCCTGCATCTCGGCCTGCGCGGCAAGGCCCTGCGCCAGCGCGCCCTGGAACTGCTCGAACGGGTCGAGATCCCGGCCGCCGCCAGCCGTCTCGACGCCTACCCGCACCAGCTCTCCGGCGGCATGAGCCAGCGCGTGGCGATCGCCATGGCCATCGCTGCCGAGCCCAAGCTGCTGATCGCCGACGAGCCGACCACCGCCCTCGACGTGACCATCCAGGCGCAGATCATGGAGCTGCTGCTGAACCTGCAGCGCGTCCAGGACATGGCGCTGATCCTGATCACCCACGATCTCGCCGTGGTCGCCGAGACCGCCCAGCGCGTCTGCGTGATGTACGCCGGCGAAGCGGTGGAGATCGGCGGCGTGCCGGCGCTGTTCGACCGCCCGACCCATCCCTACACCGAGGCGCTGATCAAGGCGATCCCCGAGCACTGTGCCGGCGAAGCCCGCCTGGCCACCCTGCCCGGCATCGTTCCGGGGCGCTACGACCGCCCGCGCGGTTGCCTGCTGTCGCCACGCTGCCCCTATGCCCAGGAGCATTGCCGCCAGGAGCGGCCGGCCCTGGAAGCGCACGAGCGCGGCGCGGTGCGCTGCTTCTATCCGTTGAACCTGCTGAACGAGGTGGCCTGATGGAAACCGTTCTGACCGCCCGTGATCTGACCCGTCACTACGAAGTCTCCCGCGGCCTGTTCAAGGGCCATGCCCAGGTGCGCGCGCTGAACGGCGTATCGTTCGAACTGGAAGCCGGCAAGACCCTCGCCGTGGTCGGCGAGTCCGGCTGCGGCAAGTCGACCCTGGCGCGCGCCCTGACCCTGATCGAGGAGCCCACCTCCGGCTCGCTGAAAATCGCCGGGCAGGAGGTCAAGGGCGCCAGCAAGGACCAGCGCCGGCAGTTGCGCCGCGACGTGCAGATGGTCTTCCAGAACCCCTACGCCTCGCTCAATCCGCGACAGAAGATCGGCGACCAGTTGGCCGAGCCGCTGCTGATCAACACCGCGCTGTCGCGCGAGGAACGCCGCGAAAAGGTCCAGCAGATGATGCGCCAGGTCGGCCTGCGGCCGGAGCACTACCAGCGCTACCCGCACATGTTCTCCGGCGGCCAGCGCCAGCGCATCGCCCTGGCCCGGGCGATGATGCTGCAACCCAAGGTGCTGGTGGCGGACGAGCCGACCTCGGCCCTCGACGTGTCGATCCAGGCCCAGGTACTGAACCTGTTCATGGACCTGCAGCAGCAGTTCCGCACCGCCTACGTGTTCATCTCGCACAACCTGGCGGTGGTCCGCCACGTCGCCGACGACGTCCTGGTGATGTACCTCGGCCGACCGGCGGAGATGGGGCCGGCGGACAAGCTCTACGAGAACCCGCTGCATCCCTATACCCGCGCGCTGCTCTCGGCGACCCCGGCGATCCACCCGGACCCGACGAAGCCGAAGATCCGCATCCAGGGCGAACTGCCGAACCCGCTGCACCCGCCGGAGGGTTGCGCCTTCCACAAGCGCTGCCCCTACGCCACCGAGCGCTGCCGCAGCGAGGTGCCCGAGCTGCGCCTGCTCGACCAGCGCCAGGTGGCCTGTCACCACGCCGAGCAGTTCCTCGGCTGAGCGCCACGGGGCGCTCGCCGCCCCGCAGCCCTTCAGAGCTGGCGCAGCAGCGCCAGCCTTACCCCGAACCCTATCAACAACCCACCGAAGCCCCACTGCTGCAGGCGCTGTGCCCGCGGCCGGGACGCCAGCCAGCGGCCCAGGCGGCCACCGACCAGGGCGTAGGCGCAGTCGAAGGCCAGGCCAACCAGAACCAGGACCGCACCGAGCGCGGCGAACTGGACGGCCAGCGAACCGGCCTCGGGGCTGACGAACTGCGGCAGCAGCACCGAACAGAACAGCAGGGCCTTGGGGTTCAGCAGGTTGGTCAGGAGTCCGCGCAGCAAGGCCCGGCGGTCGGCGTGGGGGACTAGCGGCGCGGAGCCCGTGTCGCTGGTCGGCAAGGCCAGTCCGCCACCGCGCAGCATCTGCAGGCCAAGCCAGGCGAGGTAGGCGGCGCCGAGCAAGCGCACCAGGTCGAAGGTCCAGGGAGCGGTACGGAACAGCAGCGCCAGCCCGGTCGCGGCCATCAGCACATGGCAGGCCCGAGCCAGCGCCAGGCCGAGGGCGGTGACCAGCGCCGCGCGACGGCCCTGGCGGGCGCCGGTCTGGAACAGCAGGAGCATGTCCGGTCCGGGGACCAGGTAAACCACCGCCAGGGCAATCAGGAAAGCGCTCGTGTCCATCGTATCGGCTCCAGGAAGGTGACCCGGATAACGATTCTATGCCCGCAAGGCAGGGCAGGTGCTTGCGTTTTCCACCAGCCTATCCATTCTATTTGGCAGTAAATTCTACTCTCTGGAGACTATCCATCCGGATATGCCAAGATGAAACTCGACGCCTATGACCACCGCATCCTCGCCGCCCTCCAGCGCGACGGCCGCCTGAGCAACGTCCAACTGGCCGAGGAGATCGGCCTCTCCCCGTCCCCCTGCCTGCGCCGCGTGCGCCTGCTGGAAGAGGCCGGGGTGATTCGCGGCTACCAGGCCAGCATCGACCGCGACGAGGTCGGCCTCGGCCTCACGGTGTTCGTCGGGATCAAGGTGGAACGCCACCGCCAGGAGCAGGCCGAGGCCTTCCACCGTGCGGTGGTCGACCTCCCGGAGGTGATCTCGGTGCACCTCGTCTCCGGCGAGTCGGACTTCCTCCTGCAAGTGGTGGTCCCCGACCTGCGCGCCTACGAACGCCTGCTCAGCGAAACCCTGCTGCGCCTGCCCGGGGTCAGCGACATTCGCAGCAACTTTGCGATCAAGACGGTCAAGGCGCCCTCGCCGCTGCCGCTCGGCCACCTGGCCGGCTGAGCGCTCAGCCGCGGAAGAAGCGGTAGAAGCACAGCAGATCGGCCTGCTGCGTCGCCAGGTCGCTCTCGACGAAGGTTACCTCGCTATGCGCGGGGCTTTGCGCCAGGCGCGAGAGGTCCAGTGGATGGACGAAGCCCAGCAGCGGATAGCCGCCCATGCTCTGGCGGTCGGCCATCAGCACGATGGGTTGGCCATCGGGCGGAACCTGGATAGCGCCCTCCACCACGCCCTGCGACCAGGCGCGCGGCGCCCCGCGCAGTGGCTTGCCGGCCAGGCGGACGCCCATGCGATCGGACCGCGGGCTGATTCGCCAGGCGCTGGCGAAGAAGGCTTGCCGGCTGGCTGCGTCGAAGGCCGCCGCATCGCCGCCGAGCAGCACGCGCAAGGGCCGCTGCTGCCGGTAGTCCGGCTGGAAACGCCAGGGCACGCTGGCATCCCACGGACACGCCGCTCCCGCTTCGGCACACGGCAGGCAATCGCCCTCCGCCAGGATCCGGCCATCGCCCTGTAAACCGCCGAGCCCGTCGCGAACCTGGCAGGCGACGCTGCCCAGTACCGGCCTCGCCCGGAAACCGCCGGCGCAGGCCAGGTAGGCACGCTGCCCGGCCTCGGCGAAGCCCAGTTCGATGCGTTGCCCGCGGCGGACCCGGAAGCGACTCCAGGGCAGGCATTCGCGACCGTCCACCGTCAGCGCCAGGCGCGCTCCGGTCAACGCCAGCCAGGTCGCCTCCACCCTGCACTCCAGCGCCAAGCCGCCGAAAGCGATTTCCAGCAATGGCGTCCCCCAGGGATTACCGAGCAGACGATTGGCCCAGGCTGCCGCCTGGCGGTCCAGAGGGCCGCCCGCGGATACGCCGAGGTGCTGCCAGCCGCGCCGGCCGTCGTCCTGCAGCAGGCTCTGCGGACCCGCCTTGACGACCCACAAACCATTCATTCGCGCCCGCCCAGGTCGAGGAAAGCCTCGCGCCCGATGGCGACGAAGCGCACCCGGTCGCCCAGCGCCAGTGGGCACGGAGGAGTGGCGGCCGGATCGAACGGACGCCACGGACTGCGTCCCAGCAGGTGCCAGCCGCCGGGCGAGACCTGCGGATAGATCGCCGTCTGCGCCTCGGCAATGGCCAGGCTGCCGGCCGGTACACGCGCCCGCGGGGTGGCCCGCCGCGGCAGGACCAGGCGCGGATCGAGGCCGCCGAGGTAGGCGAATCCCGGAGCGAAACCGATCGCACCGACCCGGTATTCGGCCGCGCTGTGCAGTTCGATCACCCCTTCGCCAGTCAATCCGCAGGCAACCGCTACCGTCGCGAGGTCCTCGCCGGCGTACCAGACGGGAATCTCGTGCAGGCGCCCGGCATCCTCGGCGGGGCGCCAGGCGTGCCACTCCGCCAGCAGCGGACCCAGGCGTTCTTCCAGTACCTGCGGGGCGATGCGGTAGGGGTCGTAATGCAGCATCAGGGTGGTCCAGCCCGGCACCAGATCCCTGACGCCTTCGCCGAGCCCCTCGCGCAGACGTCTGGCCAGCTCGGCCAGGCGCACAGACAGGTCCACTTCGGGCTCTTCGGCGAGCGTCAGCAGCAGGGCTTCGGCACCAGCGGGTTCGATGCGGATCACAGGCTGTCCAGGGCCGCGCGCAGGCGCCGGAGGACCGCCAGCGACTGCGGGTTGTCGCCATGCACGCAAAGACTGTCGGCGGTCAGGCGCAGCGGGTTGCCGTCGTAGTCGGGGAAGGCTTCGCCGCGGGCGATGGCCAGGGCCTGTTCGATGATCCGCTGCGGATCGTGATGCACCGCGCCGCCAAGCCGCCGCGGCGCCAGCCGGCCGTCCGGCAGGTAGGCGCGATCGGCGAAGGCCTCGAACAGCAGCGGCACGTCGGCCTCGTCGGCCAGTTCCAGCTCGCGGCCGTTGTCGGCCAGGGCCAGCACCATCAGCGGTAGGCCCTTGCGATAGGCGGCGCAGGCGTCGAGCACGGCGCGCAGCAGCTCATCGTCGCCGACCAGGTCGTTGTACAGCGCGCCATGCGGCTTGACATAGGCCACCTGGGCACCGAGGGAACGGCAGAAAGCGTCCAGCGCACCGATCTGGTACAGCACCATGGCATGCACCTCTTCGGCAGAGCAGGCCAGCGAGCGCCGGCCGAAGCCGCTCAGGTCGGGATAGGCCGGGTGCGCGCCGATGCTCACGCCATGGCGTACCGCCAGCTCCACCGCGCGCCGCATGGAGAGCGGGTCGCCAGCGTGGAAGCCGCAAGCCAGGTTGGCCTGGTCAACCAGCGGCATGCTGTGGACATCGTCGCCCATGCGCCAGGCGCCAAAGCTTTCGCCCATGTCGCAGTTGAGCAGGATACGCCGGCCGGTGTCGTTCATTGTGCGTTCCTTTCGAGGCCAGGATTACAGAAAAATGAGCGCAGTGCTGGCGAATTAGCGTCAGGTAGCATACTCAGGCACTGAGAACAGGAGTAAATTCTCCTCTTTTGCACCGACGACCTTGCATTCATGAAAGTTCTCATCCTGGCGGCCTATGCGCTGAGCATCCTCTATGTCCATTTCCGCGGCCGGGTACGCCACAAGCTGTCACGCCAATTGAGCGACCACTCCAGCTTCCTCGCTCCGATCAACTGCCTGATGTACCTGTTCTCGAAGGTACCGAACCGCCCCTACCTGGCACCGCAGACCTTCCCCGAACTGCAGGTTCTGGTCGACAACTGGCAAGCCATCCGCAGCGAGGCGCTGCACCTGCACGGCGCCGGCAACATCAAGCGTTCCGAACAGTACGACGATATCGGTTTCAACTCGTTCTTCAAGAGCGGCTGGAAGCGCTTCTACCTGAAATGGTACGACGAGGCCCATCCCTCCGCCGGACAACTCTGCCCGCAGACCACCGCCCTGTTGCGGCAGATTCCCTCGGTCAAGGCGGCGATGTTCGCCGAACTGCCGCCGGGCTCGAAGCTGGTGCGACACCGCGATCCCTACGCCGGCTCGCTGCGCTTCCACCTGGGACTGTTCACCCCCAACGATCCGGCCTGCTTCATCGAGGTGGACGGCGAGCGCTACCACTGGCGCGACGGCGAGGCGGTGGTGTTCGATGAAACCTTCATCCACTACGCGGAAAACGCCACCGAACACAACCGCATCATTCTCTTCTGCGACATCGAGCGGCCGCTGACCCAGGGCTGGGCCACCGCCTTCAACCGCTGGTTCAGCCGCAACGTGATGGCTGCCGCGGCCGCCCCGAACAACGCAGGCGACCGGACCGGCGGACTCAATCGGATCTTCGACAGCCTCTACAAGATCCGCCTGCAGGGCAAACGTTTGAAGAAGCGCAACCGCAAGCTCTACTACCTGCAGAAATGGGGCTTCTTCGCCCTGGTACTGGCTTTCATCCTGTGGATCTGAGGCCCGGCGACGCAAGGCCCCGATAGCTCCGTGGGGCGGATGACGCCAACGGCGTCATCCGCCGATATCTCGCCGAAATGGCGGATAACCGCTCTGCGGTTATTCGCCCTACACCCCGCAAAGCCCGGCAGTCCCAGCAGTTGGCAACGAAAAGGCTCCCTTGGGAGCCTTTTTCATTCATCCGTTCAGTACACGTCGCGTCGGTAACGTCCTTCGTCGGCCAGGCGTTGCAAGGCCTCCTCACCGAGCACTTCGCGCAGCACCCGGTCGACACCGCCGGCCATGCCCTGCAGGCTGCCGCAGACGTACAAGGCCGCGCCCTCGTCGATCCAGCGCCGCAGTTCATCCGCCGCTTCATGCAGGCGGTCCTGGACATAGATCTTCTCCGCCTGGTCGCGGGAGAAGGCCAGGTCCAGGCGTTGCAGCTCGCCCCTGGCCAGGGCCTGCTCCAACTCCGCACGACAGTAGTAGTCGTGGGCGAAATTGCGTTCGCCGAACAGCAGCCAGTTGCGCTTGCGCCCGGCGGCAATGCTGGCGCGCAACAGGCTGCGCAGGCCGGCGAGCCCGGTGCCGTTGCCGATGAGAATCAGCGGCACGTCATCCTCCGGCAGGTGGAAACCCGCGTTGCGGCGCAGGCGCAGGGTCAGCGCGGCGCCGAGCGGCAGGTACTCGGTGAGCCAGCCGGAGCAGATGCCCAGGCTGCCGTCGGCATGCTGCTCCTGGCGTACGATCAGTTGCAGGTCGCCATCGCTCTGCAGCGACGCGATGGAGTACTGGCGCACGGAAAGCGGAATCAGCGCATCCAGCAGCGCCTGCGGGTGCAAGCCGACCAGGTGTTCGAAAGAATCCGGCAGCAGGCGCCCGGCCAGGGCCTGCTCCAGGCTCTGCTCGACGCCCTCGACCGCCACCCGCGCCTGGCCGTCCAGGTGATGCCGCTGCAGCCATTCGCGGATGCGCGCGGGCGCCTGGTGCGGAACGATCTCCAGCAGATCGCCGGCGCGCCATTGGATGGCGCTGTCGGCCGGCGCACGCAGGTCCAGCAGCCAGGTCGACTCGCCCTGGCTGCCAGGGTTCAGGCACTCCCGCCGCGCCAGCGACCAGACCTCGAAAGCCGGCGCTTCCCAGGCCGCCGGGGCGGCACCGCCGGTCACCTCGGCCAGGCTTTCCTGCCATTGGCGCAGGGCCGCGGCGTCGCCATCATCGACCTCCACCGGGGCGAACAGGCTCCGCGCGCCCTGCCCCTGCAACCAGCCCTGCATGCGCCGGGCGAAGCCGCAGAACTGCTCGTACTGGCGATCTCCCAAGGCCAGCAGGGCGTAGCTCAGGCCATCGAGGCTGGCGGCCTGGCCAAGCACCTTGCGTTCGAAGCCGCGGGCGCTGTCCGGCGCCTCACCGTCGCCGAAGGTGCTGACCACGAACAGCGCCTTGCGCGCCTCGGCGAGTTGCCCGGCATCCAGGCGCGCCAGCGATTCGACCCGCACCGGCAACCCGGCCGCCTGCAACTGGCCGGCGCTCTGCCAGGCCAGTTGCTCGGCAAAACCGCTCTGGCTGGCGTAGCCGATCAACCAGGGCTCGCCGCTGGCGCCGGCGCTGCCGCCCAGGTCGGCGCGGCTCGCCCGTACCGCGCGTTTCTTGCGCCGGCGGTCGAGGTAGAGCAGCCAGCCGGTGATGAAGAACAGCGGCATCGCCAGGCTGGCGAGCATCATCAGGATGCGTCCGGCCATGCCGAAATAGCTGCCTACGTGCAATGCATAGACGCTGGCCAGCAACTGGCTGCCGAAAGAACGGTCGCTATAGCGCTGGTCGCTTTTCACCTGGCCGTTGGCCGGGTCCAGGGTCAGGGTGTTGAAGGCACGCTCGTGCGGCGCGTCGGTCAGGCGATAGAACACTGTCGCCGGCTGGCCGCCAGCCGGCGGCAGGCGCAGGTTGTAGGCCTGCAAGCGGTCGCCGCCGGCCTGGCGGATGCTGTTCCATACCGCCGCGTAGTCGACCACCAGCGGAGCCGCATCGGCCGGGCGCTCGCCACGTCCGCCCGGCTTGCCGCGCTGCGCCTGCTGGCCGGCGGGCGCGTCGTCGAGCAGTTTGAACAGGCCGTTGCGGTACCACTCGTAGGACCAGTACAGGCCGGTCAGCGCAGCCAGCAGGTAGAGCGCCAGGCACCAGGTGCCGGCCACGGCATGCAGGTCCCAGTTGAAACTGCGGCCCTTGCGCGACCAGTCGAGGGTCAGCCAGGCGCGCCAGTCGAGGACCTTGCGCGGCCAGCGCAGGTAGAGACCGGACAGGCAGAAGAAGATCAGGATCAGGGTGCAGGCGGCGGTGACCTGCTTGCCGTACTCGCCCATGGCGAGGAACCGGTGCAGTTGCATCATCAGGTTGAAGAAACCCTCGCCGCGCGGCTCGCCGACGAAAGCCCCGGTGTAGGGATCGATCCAGCGCGACTCGCCGCGGCGCTGTCCCGGCGGCGGGGTGTAGAAGATCCGCCCGGCCTTGTCGCTGTCCATCTCGACCCAGACGAAGGCCACTTTCCGCCCCGGCTCGGCGCCTTCGATACGGCGCACCAGTTCGTCCAGCGGCAGCACGCCCTCGGGGCGCTTCTGCACCACCAGCACGTCAGGGTTGAGCGCGCGCATCAGTTCGTCCTGGAACGACAGGGTCGCTCCGGTGACGCCCATCAGCGCCAGCACCAGGCCGGCGCTGATGCCGAAGAACCAATGCAACTGGAACCAGACTTTCTTCACAGGATCACCTTCACGGCCGCCGCGCGGCAACAACGGGACTACGCCGACGCCAAGCGCCGGCCAGACGACACGAGGACGTCGGCGGGCAATTCTATTTGATAATCAGTTGCGATAAAGCCGAATTAACGTTCTTTACGCTCTATTTACCCACCTGGATGCGGGAAAGCCCCATCCCGCAGGGGGAATGGGGCTTTCGTGGGGAGCGAGAGCGGCTGTCAGAAGTGGAAGTTCACCCCGAGCAATGCCGTGCGGCCCGGAGCGACGTGGGCCATGTGCGTGCTGTAGACCTGGTCGAAGTAGCGCTTGTCGGTCAAGTTCTGCACGTTCAGTTGCAGGTCGACGTTCTTGCTCACCTTGTAGCTGGCCATGGCGTCATAGCGCCAGTAGGACGGGATATAGGTAGAGTTCGCAGTGTTGCCGTACTGCTTGTCCACATAGGTGGTACCACCGCCGATAGTGAAGTTCTGCAATAGATCGTAGGTGGTCCACAGAGTGAAGTTGTTCTGCGCGGTCTGCGGCATCTTGTTGCCTTCGTCGCTCTTCACCGTCGACTTGCGGATTTCGCTGTCGAGGTAGGTATAGCCGCCGAAGACCTTCCACTTCTCGGTCAGCTTGCCATTGAAGCCCAGCTCGACGCCCTGCACCCGCTGCTCGCCGTCCAGTACCTGAAGAGTGGAGACATCCGGCGAAGCGACCCGGGCATTGGTCTTGTCGGTGCGGAAAAGCGCGGCGTTCAGCGACAGAGCATCGTCGAAGAAGGCCCACTTGGTACCCAGTTCGAGGTTACGGTTACGCTCCGGATCCAACCCGTTGTTGCCTACGCTGATGTCCGCCTGGCCCTCGCCGCCGGTCTCGCCGGTGGGGTTGCTCGAGGTCGACCAGGCCAGGTAGATGCTGCCGTTGGGCGCCGGTTTGTAGACCAGACCGGTCTGGTAGTTCCAGAAGTGGCTGTTGTTCTCGCGCTTGAAGTAGCCGGCGGGACCGTTGCGGCCAGCCGTCTGGTAGCCGCTGGACTTGGTATCGAAGTCGTCGTAGCGCAGGCCGAGATTCAGCTCCCATTGTTCGCTTAGCTTCAGGGTATCGAACACATAAGCCGCGCTGGTCTTGGTGTCGGTATCGGTATAGGCCAGGCCGTCGGTGATGCTGCCGGTCCAGTTGTCGCCCGGAGTCGGGCGATTCAGGCTGGTGCAGTCGCCACTGGCGAGCAATCGTGCATTGCAGGTGTTGCCGGCGCCGCCACCGGAAGTAATGGCGTACGGACGGTTGTGCACGTCCTCGTAGCTGAACTCCAGGCCGGTCACCAGGGTGTGCTTGATGAAGCCGGTTTCGAAGTTGGCCTTCAGGTCGGTCTGGTTGACCCAGCCCTTCGAGGTCGAATTGCGGCTTTTCGCCGAACGGTAGACGTAGCCGTTGGCAACGTTGCCACGGCTGTCGTCGGGGTTGCTGACGATGTAGTCGAGCGTCGTGCGCACCAGGCGGGTGCTATTCGACAGGGTCAGGTTGTCGTTCAGGTCATGCTCGATGCGGAAGGTGCCGCTGTCGGTGGTGCTCTTGCGGTAGTCGCGGTCCTTCAGGCCATAGAAGTTATCGCGATCCACCGAGGCCGGCTTGCTCGGATTGGCTTTGCTGCGGTTGACGTTGGTCAGCGGCAGGCCGTAGTCCGGCATGTCATCGGTGCTGAGATGGTAATAGGACAGGGTGGCGCGGGTCGGCGTGTCGAAGCCGAAGGTAACGGTCGGAGCCACGCCCCAGCGGCTGACGCTGACTTCGTCGCGCCCTGCGACGTGGGCATCGTGCTTCATCAGGTTGAGGCGGAAGGCGGCGTTGTCGCCAATCATCCGGTTCACGTCGAGAGTAGTGCGGCGGGTCTGGTCTGAGCCCCAGGTGAAGCCGGCGTCGGTGAAGTTGTCCTGCTTGGCGGTCTTGCTGATCAGGTTCAGGCTGCCACCGGTGGAGCCGGCGCCGGTGTAGGCCGAGCCCGGGCCCTTGCTGACCTCGATCTGCTCGACGTTGAACACCTCGCGGGTTTGCGAGGCGACGTCGCGCATACCGTCGAGGAACGTATCGCTCTCGGCGTTGAAGCCACGGATGAATGGCCGGTCGCCTGCGGGGTTGCCGCCCTCGCCCGCGCCGAAGGTGATACCCGGGGTGGTGCGCAGTGCGTCGGCCAGGGTCAGGGCGCCAGTGTCCTTGATCACCTGCTGCGGGATCACGGTCACGGTCTTCGGCGTATCCAGCAGCGGCGCGGTGTACTTCTTCGACGCCGAGCGGTCGACGTTGTAGGTGGTTTCGTCCTGCTGCTCGCCGACGATGGTGGCCGCATCCAGCGACAGTACGCGGTCCTTGTCGGTCTTTTTCTGCCCGGCCTCGTCGGCGTGGGCTGCCTGCGGTGCGGCGATGGCGGTGATGGCGACACCGATGGCCGAAGCCAGCAGACGTTGCGAAGAAACGGCGGTATCCGTGGACTGACGCGACATTCGAAACCCCTCCCCGGGAGCTGTGAAGGTCGCGGAATTTATTGCAGATCAGAATTGTTATCAATTATTACGGATTCGCATTCGACAGGAATTTACATTCTTTACAATTTTCTCATTACATTTTTTCCCATCTCGCTCGTCTACAACCTCTCGCGGTTTTACACGCCCAACGCAAATCAATATCATTGGCAATCATTTCGCCTTCATGGACAGCGCCATGTTGCTGCATATTCCCGCCATCTTCACCGCCGAGGAAGTCTCCCGGATCCGCGCAGCCCTGGAGCAGGCGGAATGGGCCGACGGCAAGGCGACCGCCGGCTACCAATCGGCCAAGGCCAAGCACAACCTGCAACTGCCGCAGGACCACCCGCTGGCCCGGGAGATCGGCGAAGCCATGCTGCAGCGCCTCTGGAACCATCCCCTGTTCATGTCCGCCGCCCTGCCGCTCAAGGTCTTCCCGCCGCTGTTCAACTGCTATACCGGCGGGGGCTCGTTCGACTTCCACATCGACAACGCCGTGCGCGACGTCCATGGCGGCCGCGAGCGGGTCCGTACCGACCTGTCCTCGACCCTCTTCTTCAGCGACCCGGAGGACTATGACGGCGGCGAACTGGTGATCCAGGACACCTACGGCCTGCAACAGGTGAAGCTGCCCGCCGGCGATCTGGTGCTCTACCCCGGCACCAGCCTGCACAAGGTCAATCCGGTCACCCGCGGCGCGCGCTACGCCTCGTTCTTCTGGACCCAGAGCCTGGTCCGCGAAGACAGCCAGCGCACCCTGCTATTCGAAATGGACCAGTCGATCCAGCGACTCACCCACGACGTGCCCGACCATCCCTCGCTGATCCGCCTAACCGGCACCTACCACAATCTCCTGCGGCGCTGGTCGGAACTCTGACCATGCGCCACCTGCTGCTCCGTCACGACGCACTGGACGCCGAAGGTTTCGCCGCACAACTGGCCGGTACCCCGGGCGAGGTTGCCCAGGCCATCCTCGGCGCTGCGCGCGAGGGCCTGACGGAAGCCCAGGCCCTGCTCGGACAGATCCTTCTGGACGGCCAAGGCATCCAGCGCGACCCGACCCTGGCGCGGACCTGGTTCGCGATCGCCGCCGGGCACGGCCACGCAATGGCGCGCAATATGCTCGCTCGCTGCCTGGAACATGGCTGGGGCGGCCCGGCGGATCCAGCCGCGGCAGCGGTCCACTATCGGATCGCCGCCCAGGCCGGCCTCGACTGGGCCCGCTACAACCTGGCCAATCTTCACGCTACCGGCCGCGGGGTGCCCCAGGACCAGCCGCGCGCCTATGCGCTGTATCGGCAAGCGGCCGAGCAGGGCCACGCGAAATCGATGAACCTGGTGGGGCGCTACCACGAAGAAGGCCTGGTGGTCGCTCGCGACCTGGCGCAAGCTGCGCACTGGTATCGACGCTCCGCCGAGGGTGGCGATTTTCGCGGCCAGTTCAGCCACGCCGCGATGCTCAGCGCCTCGGGCCGCCATGCCGAAGCCGAAACCTGGCTCCGGCGTGCCCTCGAAGGCGGCAACCTGAACTTCCTGCGCAGCGCCCGCCATGGCCTGGAGCAGTCGGCCCACCCACCGTTCCGCAGCCTGGCGCTGGCCTACTACCGACGCGCGGCGCAGTTGGGCGACGACACCGATCGAGAGGCCCTGGAACAGGCGCTCGAACGTCACGGGCACGCACGACTGCCCGCCTGACGAACAACGCACGACCCTTTGTTCACGCCCACATAACACTTTTTTGACAAGCCTTTCCCTACCCTCGCCGTTTCATCGAGGCGAACGACGATCGCGCCTCCGGTCCATCGTACGAGGCTATCGTGTCCCCCACTCCACCAAGCGTTACTCGCAATCGCATCGACTGGGCCGGCCTGGGCTGGCTGTTCCTGTTCTTCTGGTTCTTCTCCGGTATCACCCAACTGCTCCTGCTGACCTCCGGCAACAGCGGTTTCTCCGGTTTCCGCAACGCCATGGTGCTGAGCACCATCTGGCTTGCGCCGGTGTTGCTGTTCCCGCGCTGGACCAAGCCGCTGGCCGCCGTCATCGGGCTGGTGCTGTGGGCCGCCTCGCTGGTCGGCCTGAGCTATTTCGGCATCTATCACCAGGAATTCTCGCAAAGCGTGATCTTCGTGATGTTCGAGTCGAACACCGCCGAGGCCAGCGAATATTTCAGCCAGTACTTCAACCCCTGGATGACCCTCGGCCTGGTGCTCTACAGCCTGGTCGCCATCCTCCTCTGGCGCCGCCTGCGCCCAGTCTACCTGCCGCGCTTCAGCGCCCTGCCGGTGGCGGTGCTGCTGATCGTCGCGACCATCGGTTATCCGTTCTACAAGCAACTGGTCAGCCAGGGCCGGCCCTTCGACGAAGCCCTGGACAAGGTCCAGGCGCGCATGGAACCGGCGGTGCCCTGGCAATTGCTGATCGGCTACCAGCAATACCGCCAGCAGCTGGGCAGCATGCAGGCGCTGTTGCAAAAGAACGCGGCCCTACCGCCGCTGAAGAACCTCGTCGATGCCAATGGCGATACGCCGCGCACGCTGGTCCTGGTGATCGGCGAATCCACGTCGCGCAAGCACATGAGCCTCTACGGCTATCCACGCGAAACGACCCCGCAGTTGGACGCACTGAAGGCCGCGAACCGGAACCTCACGGTATTCAACAACGTGGTGGCGTCGCGGCCATACACCATCGAGGTGCTGCAGCAGGTGCTGACGTTCGCTGACCAGGAGCATCCCGACCGCTTCCTCACCGATCCGTCGCTGATGAACCTGATGAAGCAGGCCGGCTACAAAACCTTCTGGATCACCAACCAGCAGACCATGACCAAGCGCAACACCATGCTGACGACCTTCGCCCAGCAGACCGATGCGCAGTTCTACCTGAACAACCAGCGCAGCCAGAACGCCAGCCAGCTGGACGGCGCGGTGCTGGCGCCCTTCGCCAAGGTGCTGGACGACCCGGCGCCGAAGAAGTTCATCGTGGTCCATCTGCTCGGCACCCACATGAACTACAAGTACCGCTATCCCGCCGACTACGCTCGCTTCGTCGACCGTCAGGGCGCCCCGGCGGCTCTCAGCGATGACCAGGTGGAGGTCTACAACAGCTACGACAACGCCGTGCTGTACAACGACTACGTGGTCTCCAGCCTGATCAAGGGCTTCGCCAACAGCGATCCGAACGGTTTCCTGGTCTACCTCTCGGACCATGGCGAGGAAGTCTTCGACGAAGCCCCGCACGACCGTCTCGGCCGCAACGAAGGCGACCCGACCCGCGGCATGTACACCGTGCCCTTCCTGGTCTGGACTTCGCCCAGCTGGCAGCAGACCCACCCACGCGACCTGCAGGCCCTGGTCGACCGACGCTACAGCAGCGAAGACCTGATCCATACCTGGTCCGACCTCGCCGGCCTCAACTATGACCTCTTCGATCCGACCAAGAGCCTGGTGAGCAACGACTTCCAGCATGAAGTCCGCTGGATCGGCAACCCCTATGCCCACAATGGCTTGCGCGACTTCGACAAGCTGCCGCTGGACAAGGCCGACGCCGGGCAGCAGGTAGCCCAGGCCGGACGACCCGCGCCAACGACGCCGCGCGCACCGTCCCGCCAGCCGAACGAAGGCTGACCGCCGCCAAAGAAAACGCCCCGCCGAGCGGGGCGTTTTTCCATCCGTAGCGCCCTCAGGGCAAGACCAGGTTGCCCTGCTCGTCGAACGGCCAGAACGGGTTGTAGGCAATTTCCCAAAGGTGTCCATCCGGGTCGGCGACATATCCGGAGTAGCCACCCCAGAACACTTCCTGCGGCATCTTGGTCGCCTGCCCGCCGGCCGCCGTAGCTGCGGAGAACAGACGGTCCACCTCGTCCCGCGAGGCGCAGTTGCAGGCCAGGGTGATAGCCGCGAAGCCGGTCGGACGATCTTCCACCTGCGCATCCTCGGCGAGGGCGCTGCGTCCGTAGAGGCCGAGGACCAGGTTGCGGCCCTTGAGAAATACCACCTGCTCGTTGCCGTCCGAAGAGGGCTGCCAGCCCAGCGCCTGGTAGTAGAGAGAGGAGCGGGCCAGATCGGCGACCCCGAGGGTCACCAGGGAAATACCATTGCCTGTCATGTCGGCGTCCTTGTCATGGGTTGTCGAACAAGGCTGGCACGAGCGCCGCGAGGCTTCCAGAGCGACATGAAAAAGCCCCGCCGAGGCGGGGCTCTTCGTAACAGAGGCGACTGCGCTAGAGGTAGAACGCCTTCAGCGGCGGGAAGCCGTTGAACTCCACCGCACTGTAGCTGGTGGTGTAGGCGCCGGTAGACAGCCAGTAAAGGCGGTCGCCGCTCGCCAGGTTCAGCGGCAGGCCATACTTGTAGTGCTCGTACATGATGTCGGCGCTGTCGCAGGTCGGGCCGGCGATCACCACCTCTTCCATCTCGCCCTGCTTCTCGGTCCAGATCGGGAACTTGATCGACTCGTCCATGGTTTCGATCAGTCCGGAGAACTTGCCGACGTCGGCATAGACCCAGCGCTCCACGGCGGTCCGCGACTTGCGGGCGACCAGCACCACTTCGCTGACCAGGATGCCGGCATTGGCGATCAGCGAACGGCCCGGCTCGAGGATGATTTCCGGCAGGTCGTCGCCGAAGTCCTCCTTGAGGAAGCGGATGATCTCCTCCGCATAGGTTTCCAGGTCGTTGGTCTTGGTGATGTAGTTGGCCGGGAAGCCGCCGCCCATGTTGATCATCTTCAGGACGATGCCGTCTTCTTCCTTCAGGCGCTCGAAGATCACCTTGACCTTGGCGATCGCCGCGTCCCACACCGAGATGTCGCGCTGCTGCGAACCGACGTGGAAGGAAATGCCGTAGGGCTCCAGGCCCAGCTGGCGGGCCAGGATCAGCAGGTCCATGGCCATGTCGGTCTGGCAGCCGAACTTGCGCGACAACGGCCAGTCTGCGGTAGTCGAGCCCTCGGTGAGGATACGCACGTAGACCTTGGCGCCGGGAGCGGCCTTGGCGATGTTGCGCAGGTCGGCTTCGGAGTCGGTGGCGAACAGGCGCACGCCCTTCTCGTAGAAGTAGCGGATGTCCTTGGATTTCTTGATGGTGTTGCCGTAGCTGATGCGCTCCGGACCGACGCCGGTCTTCATCACCTTGTCCAGTTCGTAGATCGAGGCGATATCGAAGTTCGAACCCTTGTCGCGCAGCAGCTCGGTGATTTCGGTAGCGGGATTGGCCTTCACCGCGTAGTAGATCCTGGCGAAGGGGAAGCAGTCGGTCAGTTGGTCGTAGGCATCGGCGATGGTTTGCTTGTCGATGACCACGAAGGGGGTTTCCTGCTTGTCGGCGAAGGCCTTCATGCGCTGGAAGGTTTCAGGGGCGAAATAATCCTCGACCTTGATGGACATGGTTGGGACTCCCAATGGCAAAACACATGGATTCGTAGGGGTGAAGCTGAACGTCTAATCCGTTTCCCCACTTTGGTTCGCCTACTTCCCAAGGCATGTCGCCGAGTATCACCTGCCTGCCGGCAGCCACCGCCTGTTCATCCTGGTAGGTCGCGCGCGTGTCCCGCGCGACGACCTGGCCGCTTGAGCAGCGGACGTCGCCTTGCCACAAGGCGATCTCTCGTCGTCAGTACTTGAGCCGGATGGATCGTTTCCAGCATGGACGTTCGGGCGCGAACTTTAGGACCAAGGGGACGCGAGATCAATAAAAAAATGCCGCGATTTCGCCTCCGCTTGTCGCACCGCCGGATTGACCTGCTCAGCCTTTACCCCATGTGCATGACAGTGGGATGTCCCCGTCCGCCCAGCGTTCAATCGGGTGGACGAAAAACGTCCCGCGCAGGCCTTGCGCCTACACCCGGAACGCACCGATCAGGCGTTTCAGCTGGGTCACCTGGGCGCCCAGTTCGCGGCTGGCCCGTTCGGTCTGGCTGGCGCCTTCCGCGGTGCGCTCGCCGGCCTGGTTGATCTCGACGATGTTCTGGTCGATATCGTGGGCCACGGCGGTCTGTTGCTCGGCGGCGGCGGCGATCTGCTGGTTCTGGTCGACGATCATGCCCACCGCGCCGAGGATATTCTCCAGTGCCTGCTGCACCTGCGCCGACTCGTTGACCGTGCCATCGGCGGTATGGTGGCTGCTGCCCATCGCCTTCACCGCCGCATCGACGCCGCCCTGCAGGCGCAGGATCATCTGTTCGATCTCGGCGGTGGATTGCTGGGTGCGCTTGGCCAGCGTGCGCACCTCGTCGGCCACCACCGCGAAACCGCGCCCCTGCTCCCCGGCACGAGCGGCCTCGATCGCCGCATTGAGCGCCAGCAGGTTGGTCTGTTCGGCGATGCCCTTGATCACATCCAGCACCTGGCTGATCGAGGCGCTGTCACTGGCCAGGCGATTGATCGCCGCCACCGACTGGTCGATCTCGCCGGCCAGGCGCTGGATGCTACCCACCTGCGACTCGACCAGGCTGCGCCCGCTGAGGGTTTCCTGGTTCACGCTGTTCGCGCTGCTCACCGCCATCGCCGCGCTGCGTGCCACTTCCTGGGCGGTAGCGGCCATCTGGTTCATCGCCGTGGCCACCTGCTCGATCTGGCTGCGTTGCCCGGCTACCGCCTGGTTGCTTTCGGCCGACACCGACTCGACGCGCAGGGTCTGCCGCTCGACCTCGCCGACGGTCTGGCTGACCCGCTCGATCAGGTCGTGGATCTTCGCCACCGATTCGTTGAACGATTGTCCCAGCTCGCCCAGTTCGTCACGGCTGCGGGCCTGGAAGCTGACCGTCATGTCGCCGCCGGCGACGCGCTCCATCATTCGCCCGAGATCCTTCAGGGTGGCGCGGGTGGAAACGTAGAAACCGCCGTAGAGGTATAGGATCGCTGCAAAAACCACGGCCAGCGCGGCGACTAGCAACAGCATCTGCGTGCGCACCTGTTGCAGGCGCTTTTGCAACTGGGTATCGAGATAGCCGAGAACGGCGTCGTCGAGCTGGTAGGTCTTGTCCATCGCCGCGCTGACCTGATCGTAGAACTGCGTCCACGGGGTATCCAGCGTCTCGGCCACGATCACCCGGTCCTCGAACAACTGCCCCAGGCTCTTCAGGGTCTCGCGACTGGCCTGGGCGGCCTCCTCGAGCGCCGGTGGGCTGCCGGCCAGGGACTCCTGCAGCTTCAGGCCGTACTCGCCATGCAGTTTCTCGAACTCCAGCAGCAGTTCGTCGAGCCGCGCGCTGGAGGACGAATTGAGGAAACCCTGGCCCAGGGAGTAGGCGCCGATGGCGCGCCCCTTGCTGATGGCCGCCGTCACCTCCGGCGTTATCGCACCGACCAGCTCGCTGAGCTGGCGCACCTGGCGCTGGCTGTCCTGGCTGAGCCCGGCCTGGGCGATAAGCAACTTGATGAATACCTGTGCGCTACCGAGCAGCTTCTCCGCCCGTGCGCCCTTGCCCTGCAAGGACCCTTCGGCCTCCACGGCCTGCAAGCCGTTGAGCAACCGGTCGCGCTGGGCCTCGAATTCGGCTACCGCCGCACCATCCTCGCTGAGCGGCGCCAGCGCCTCGAGCCGCCCGCGCAGCCCCTTCTGGACGTCCGCGATGCGCGCTTCCAGATCGCCGGCCTTGCCGGACTGGCCGATGACCGCATTGATCTGCAACAGATCGTTGAGAGACTCCAGGCCACGCCGGATCTGAAGTCCGCTACCCAGCAGCGTCAAGCTCTGCAGTTCGATCCGGGTGTCGCTGAACTGGCGATAGGCATCGCGCACCAGATAGAAGCTGGTGATCAGCAGCGGCAGGAAGAACAGCACGCTGATCAGGCCGAACTTCATGCCGAAGCTGAGCCGGTTCATCAGCGCGATAGCGGGATAGAGTACGGTCTTCACCCAGACGTCTCCTGATTGTTCTTATCGTTCTGAGAGATGCCGCCGCGTGGCGACATTGACGCACGGAGTCCGCTCGGTAATGGCCTTTCGAAATCATGCGGACACGTTCACCTGTGTACCCGATATCGGCCTGGTGTTCTGTAACTTAAGGTTAACGGGGAATCGCAGGCGGATTCCCCGTCGCTGCGCTCAGAGGAACAGCGCGCAGAAGGCGAACACGGCGTACCAGAGCACGGCCGCGCGCACCAGCAATTGCCAGAGCGCATCCAGGCTGGCGACGCCGGCGGCACCCAGTTCGACCGCTTCGACATCGCTGGCGACCCGTCCGGCCTTGCCCAGCAGCGCGGCCGCCGAGATGTCCCAGGCCAGCAGCCAGTGCAGCAGCACGCGGATAACCGCGAGGAAGTTGCCGACCAGGGCGAAGCTCAGCACCAGCGCACGCACCGGCAACCAGTCGAAGATATGCCGGACGCGCGCCGCCTGTTCGCGCAACGCCGGCTGGCGGGCGTGCTCCAGCGCCAGTGCCAGCAGGCGATAGGCCAGGGCCGCCACCGGGCCGAGCAAGGCATACCAGAAGATCACCGCGAAGAAGCTCTGGTAGCCCTGCCAGAGCAAATGGCTGTGCACCCGGCCGATCAGTTCGCTCTCGCTGCCGCCCAGGATCCCCAGATCGCGTTCGGCGACATGGAAGGCAGCCTGGGCCTCCTCGCGCCGCCAGGCGTCGCGGAACGGCCCGAGGTCGGCCATGACGTCGCCGCGGCCGAGACTGTAGACCACCACCAGAAGATGCAGCGGAAGGCTCAACCAACCATAGGCCAGCGGCTGCAGCAATGTCAGCAGCAGGGCCAGCGGCAGCAACGGCAGGACCACCGCGAGCAGCAGCCCCAGCCAGGAGCGGCGGGACACCGAGGGCAGGTCCTCGACCAGGCCCAGCCAGGCGAGCCAGGCGCCATCGCGCTGGATACGCCGGCGCCAGCCGGAGAACTTCTCCAGCGCAAGGGCCAGCAGCAACACCAGGAACGTCATGTTTCCTCCTTGGAATCGGTCAATCCGGCGCGGTAGCGCGACCAGTCGAAAGCCTCGCCGGGATCGGTCTTGCGCTCCGGGGCGATATCGCAGTGGCCCTGGATGCGTTCCGGGGTGATCCCCGGGAAGGCCGCGCGCAACAGCCGCGTCAGCCCGGCCAGGGCAGTGTACTGCGCGTCCGTGTACGGTTCCGTGTCGGTCCCCTCCAGTTCGATGCCAAGGGAGAAGTCGTTGCACGCCTCGCGACCGTCGAAGCAGGAAACCCCGGCATGCCAGGCGCGGTCGTGACAGGAGACGAACTGGGTGATGGCGCCGTCGCGTTCGATGAGGAAATGCGCGGAAACCGTCAGGTGGCGGATCTCCTCGAAATAGGGATGTTCGTTCGGGTCCAGGCGATTCTGGAAGAACGCCTGGACCTTGCCGGTGCCAAACTGTCCCGGCGGCAGGCTGATATTGTGGATGACCAGCAGCGACACCGCGTCCCCTTGCGGACGCAGGTTGAAATTCGGTGAAGGGCAGTGGCGGACGCCACGGACCCAGCCGGTAACGGAATCGAAATGCATACGGGCTCCTGAACGAGCCCCCACTCTAATCCAGCGGCGCCGGAATGACGATCAGGCGGGCTCTGGATCGGCCGCATCGACATGCTTCGAGGAAAGGTATTCCCCGCAAGAACGAAAAGACCCGGCATCCGCCGGGTCCTCGAGAAGCGGCTAGGCGCCCTTGAGGCGCCGCAGGTTGCCGATCACCGACTCCAGGGCCCGGTCGAACAGCAAGGCATCGTCCAGCAGGCGTACCGCCTGCCGGCGAAACTCCACCGCCAGGCCCATGCGGGTCTTTTCCAGGACCTTCATCCCGGTGCGATTGACGAAGATGTAGCGACCGGTGGGCCGGATCACTGCCGCCAGCTTGCAGCGCAGCTTGTGCTCGGCGTCCTCCTGGATCTCCACCCAACTGCCGACACGCAGCGCATCGACCCGCAGCAGTGCCTCGTCGTTGTCCGGCAGGCGCACTTCGCTCTCGACAGGCGCCGGGGCGGCGTCCGGCGAGGTCAGGACGATTTCCTCGACCACCCGCAGCATGACCGGCGCCCGGGGCTTTTCCGCGGCCGTGCCCGGGGTCGCTTCGTCGAGCAGGGGGCTGTCCGCGACCGCCGCCTCGCCGCGCTTGTCGCGCTGCAGGCCCTGGACATGCAGGGTTTCCAGCTGGCTGAAGAATTCACCGGTGGAAAACGGATCGAAGGCTGCGCTGGCCAATCCCTCGCGCAGCGCCTTGAGCAGGCCTGGCACGCGCTCCAGCAACTGTTGGCGGGACAGCGGATCATCATGCGGGCCGACGCTCCAGATCAGCTCGTCCATGGTATCCAGGGCCTCCCGCCACTCGGCCGAAGCCTTGCCATGCTTGAGGCAGATCAGCAGCATCACCTTGCTCCAGGCATCCCGCAGCAGGCGCACCACCACCTCCGGCAGGACCTTGCCGAGCAGTCGCTGGTTCAGCACCTGCTCCACGTCCTGCCGGGCCAGTTCGGCCTTGGCGCGGCCTTCCTCGGCGTCGCGGGTGCGTTGCTCGAGGAGCTCGCTGCGGCGGCGCTCGTCGCCGGTGAAGGCAATGAAGTCCTCCAGCAACTCGGCGAAGATCGCCGGGTCGTCGACGAAGTCGTTCAACAGCCGCATCACGACCTGTTCGATCTTCTGGTACAGGCTGTCGCGCCGGGCATCATTGTGTTCGGCCCAGCCCAGCGACGCGGATGCGATCTCGTTGAGCAGGCGACGCGCCGGATGGCTACCGCGGCTGAAGAAGGTCTTGTCGAGCAGGGCCACCTTGAGCATCGGGATCTGCATCCGACCGATCAGGGCCTTCAGCGAATCAGGCAGGGTGCGGTCGTCGAGAATGAACTCGAACAGCATCGACACCAGGTTGATGACGTCATCGTCCACCTGGCCGACCACCCGAGAACGGCCGCTCTTGTGGCTGACCCGCTGGAGCAGTTGGTCGACCCCATCGCGGACGTCGAACTCCGCGGCGCCAGGGCCCGGCAAGTGCTGTTGCAGGTGGGAAAGCAGGCGCATCAGGTCGTTGCTGGAAATCGGCGCGGCATTCTCAGGCGTTTCACGACGGTAGAAGGAAGGATTGTCGCGGACCTGCGCCAGCAGTTCCTGCAGCGCGCCGAAGACTTCCTGCTGACCGCCGTCGAGCAGCGCAGCCTGTGCCTGCAGGGTCCCGGCATCGCGCACCGCTTCGGGACGGACAGCGGGCTGACGCCGCGGCAGCGCGGATTTGAGTTCCGGCAGCACGCCCGCAGCGACCAGGATCTGGTTGGCCTCGGCGTACAACTGGTCGCAATGGGCCAGGACGTACTTCTCGAACAGCTTGAGAATGATCAGCTTGACCTTGATCTCGACGCCGAGCCCCTGGCAGGCATCGAGGAAAGCCGCGGTCAGCGGACGCGGAGCGAGGGGATTGCTCTTCTCGTCGACCTTCCGGCCGACCAGGGTGTTCAGGCGGGTGCTCAGGTGGGCCAGCGCGGTGGCATCGCGGCTCATCACCCGCGCCACCATCGCGTCCACCGCGACGGACTCCTCCAGTTCCTCGTTCTGTACCAGGCTGAGGCTGTCGAAGGACACGGTATCCAGGGTCGGCACGGATTTGCCGGACTGTACCTGGTTGAGCGCCGAGAACTCCTCGAAGACCTTCTGCAGGTAGACCCGCTCGATACTCTTGCGCTTGAGGCGCAGGTCGCGCATGGCTTCGAAGAAAGCGTTCTGTTCGAGGTTGCTGGTGGCTCGGTCGGCCATTTCGAAGAGGGTGTCGTCGGCGTTGTCGAACAACGCCTGCAACGCCTGTTTCAGCTGCAGCGCCGCCTTGTCGCGCACCTGCACGAGGATGACCGGCAGGCGCCCCGCTCCGGCGTTCGGCGACGGCTCGGAAGCGACCCTGGTCAGGTGCACCACATTGGCATCGTTCTGCATCGGGACTCTCCTGCCACCCTCGCGGCCGCGCATGGAATGGCAAAAATCGGGCACAGAGGATCGATTGGCGTCGTCCGTAACGTCAATTTCCAGGCGTCAAAAACAAGTATCTACATTCATTATAGAGATACTTTCAAATCTAGATAGAGGGTTTTCCTATAGACATGACTCTCTTCACACAAGCGAAGGCCGATGAATGGCGGCCGTCCCGACCGGCGCCCAGGTAGGCACAGACGCCGTCCGCCGCGCTCCGTATAATCGCCCGATCTCGTACAGGAGCCCGCCATGCCTAACCTCACCCTTGCCGACCTCCAAGGCGAAATCCAGGCCAACGTCCGCACCGCCCTGGCGGAAGACGTCGGCGGCGGCGACCTTACCGCTCAGTTGATCGATCCACAACGCGAGGCCGAGGCCCGGGTGATTACCCGCGAGCACGCGACGATCGCGGGCCGCGCCTGGGTCGACGAGGTCTTCCGCCAGGTCGATCCGCGAGTGCTGGTGACCTGGCAGGTGGAGGACGGCCAGCGAGTCGAGCCGAACCAGATGCTGTTCCAGCTAAAAGGTCCGGCCCGCGCGCTGCTCACCGGCGAGCGCAGCGCGCTGAACTTCCTCCAACTGCTTTCCGGTACCGCTACCCGCAGCCAGCACTACGCCGACCTGGTCGCCGGCACCGCGGTGAAGCTCCTCGACACGCGCAAGACCCTGCCAGGCCTGCGCCTCGCGCAGAAGTACGCGGTCACCTGCGGCGGTTGCCACAACCATCGCATCGGCCTCTACGATGCCTTCCTGATCAAGGAAAACCACATCGCCGCCTGCGGCGGTATCGACCGGGCAATTGCCGAGGCCCGGCGCATAGCACCCGGCAAGGCGGTGGAAGTGGAAGTGGAGAACCTCGATGAACTGCGCCAGGCGCTGGAGGCCGGCGCCGATATCGTCATGCTCGACGAACTCAGCCTGGACGACATGCGCACCGCCGTCGCCCTCACCGCCGGCCGTGCCAAGCTGGAAGCTTCCGGCGGAATCAACGAGAGCACCCTGCGCAACATCGCCGAGACCGGCGTCGACTACATCTCCATCGGCACCTTGACCAAGGATGTCAGGGCCGTCGACCTGTCCATGCGCCTCACCCTCTGAACGAATCGCAGGCATAAAAAAGCCCCGCCGAAGCGGGGCTTTTTTATGCGACTGGTGCCGGATAGAGGAATCGAACCCCCGACCTTCTCATTACGAATGAGCTGCTCTACCGACTGAGCTAATCCGGCGGCGCGGGGAAGGTATCACTCGGCACAGCCGGATTTCAACCGATATTCCCCCTCACATGGGAATCCAACCCTGAATCCAGAAACGTGGCGCCTCACCGCCGCCGTGGATTTCCAGGTAGCGCTCCTCGGCCGCGGTCAGCCCCGGCACTTCGAGCAGCAGCACGCGCCCCAGCACGACAATGACAACGACAGCCAGGCCCCGACAGAGCCAGCGCTGTGCGGGGGACGGCGCGACCGGCTTCGACCAGCGCGCCATGGCGATGCCTACCAGCAAGGCCAATACGGTCTGGGTGAAGGGCATGACGAACACGCCGTCCACTTGGGCCAGGACCAAGACCGAAACAAGGGCCAGCCACAGTCCGGCGTCCATCGGATCGCCCTGTTCACGCAGGTAACGCGCGCCGCGAAGCAGACCAAGGGTCATCAGTCCAACCACCAGAAGGCCAGCGACCCCGCCCCATTCAGCGAACCACTGCAGCAGCATCTGGTGCGGGTGGGCACCGACGCTGTTCGGCACCGCCGAGAAATGCATGGGCCCGACCCCAAGCAAAGGATGGGCTACGAACATGCCCCAGGCATCTCGCCACAACACGTCGCGCAGAGACAGACCACTGCGCATACCGGACATGAGGGTCATGTCGATACCTAGCCAGGTCGGCAAGGCAACCATTAACAGGAAATAGAGCGCCAACCCGACGAATGCCGCGGACAACTGGACGATCAAAAAGCGGCGCCCCACGGGGCCGATCCAGCAAAGCGCAAGATGCGCGACGGCGAAACCCAACCAGAGCCCGCGTCCAGCCAAGGCGAAGGAGATGCACCATTGGATGGCCAGCAGCAGCATGACAAGCCAGGACAGTCTGAACCGCCCGGTCTCTCGCAGGTACAACCCCAGCGCAGCCATCAGCGGCAGCAGCATGGCCTGGAACTGCCCCATGGTCCGGACGTTGGAAAAGCCGCTGAGCAAAACCGTGGGATTCAACTCACGGAGTCCGCTGACGAAGGCCGCGAGATAGGAAAGCAGGAACTGGTAGCAGAAGAACCCTCCCAACACGACCAGCCCCCAGATAGCGGCACGGCGAACCCACTCGGGACTGACGGAAATATTGAAGGAGAACAGCATCAGGCCGGAGAATACCGACCACTCCTTGAGCGCCCAGGAAGAATTATCAGAAAGAAAGGAGGAAAAAACACCCAGCCCGAGAGTCAACAATAGAGCGGCAAAAACCTTTCGCCTAATAAGCGAAGAAGGAAAATACAAGAAAAAAAACAGTGACGAGCCACTCAGCAACAGCAACTGGAATATGCGTTGCTGGTCGTGCCAGTTCGGAGAAACCCCATAATGAATTACAGTCGATAGCAGCATAGCCGCTATCAGGGATAGCAGTGCAAGCCCTACGAAAGAAGGCAAAGCAGTCCCGTCTTGCCAGATCACTCTTGTTCGATTCATCGCGAGTCCATAATGAAAAACCCCGCAATGCGGGGTTTTTCATTTACCACTAGACCAGACCGAAAAGCCTATTAGGATTTCGGGCAATTGGCCGGAGCGTAGTTGGCTTTCCAGTTGGTCGGCTTTCCAGTGATGCCGCAGGTCCATACTCCTTTATCATCACGCTTGACAGTGATGACAGCGCCAGCAATACCTTTACCAGAAGAGCCGCCCAAGGTACCAGAAATCTCCGGAGTTGCGGTATCAGCTTTGTCAATCTTGATCTGCCCCTTACCGTCACCGGTAAGCAGAGTAGAACTGGTAAAGCCAAGATCATACTCATCGTTTTTGGGAGAATCGTTAGAAACGAGCTTCTTACCTTCCAGAATCGCCGACTCCGCAGCGGTCTTCAGCGCGCTGATTTCACTCACGGCACGGGTCACCTGGGTACGGGCGGTGTAGTCCTGATATTGCGGGATGGCAATGGCGGCCAGGATGCCGATGATCGCGACCACGATCATCAGTTCGATCAGAGTAAAACCCTTCTGAGCTTTCATGAATATCTCCATGTGGTATGTATAGGCCAAACGCCTTCCCCCTCCAAAGCAGGTTGCATGCCAACCTTTCAAACGCCCTCCTTTCGCAACTCTCGCGGGGACTTCGAAAGTGTTCCGCTCTCCCCTGCCGGCAATATGTGACACTTTTTGGCATCTCGGAATCGTCGGTTTGGCAGCCTTTGGCATCTGCGTTATAAGTCTCGCTCCAAGCCTTCTTCAGATGTTCCCCAATGAACGATTCCACGCCTCTCAGCGGCCTTGCCAAGCAACTGGTCCTGAACGAACTCCTCGACGAAAAGACCGCCCGCCAGGCCCAGGTGCAGGCCGCGCGCAACAAGCAGTCGCTGGTCAGCCACCTGGTCCAGGCCAAGCTGGTGCAGAGCCGGGCGTTGGTCGAGGTGGCCGCCGAGCAGTTCGGCATCGCCTATTGCGACCTGAACAGCCTGGATCGGGAAAGCATTCCGAAGGATGTCATCAGCGAGCGCCTGGTCCGCCAGCACCGCGTGTTGCCGCTGTGGAAACGCGGCAACAAACTGTTCATCGGTCTCTCCGACCCGACCAACCATCAGGCGGTCACCGATATCCAATTCAGCACCGGCCTCACCACCGAAGCCCTGCTGGTAGAGGACGACAAGCTCAGCGTAGCCATCGAGAAGCTTTACGAGGGCGCCATGGACGCCCTCGGCGACCTCGGCGATATCGATCTCGACGGGGTCGATGTCGGCAAGGCGGAAAGCGCCAGCCAGGACGACGGCGGCGACGATGCCGAAGATGCCCCCGTGGTGCGCTTCGTCAACAAGATGCTGCTCGACGCCATCCGCGGCGGCTCTTCCGACCTGCACTTCGAGCCCTACGAAAAGACCTACCGGGTGCGCTTCCGTACCGACGGCATGCTCCACGAGGTAGCCAAGCCGCCGATCCAGTTGGCCAGCCGCATTTCCGCGCGACTCAAGGTGATGGCCGGCCTGGATATCTCCGAACGACGCAAGCCGCAGGACGGGCGGATCAAGATGCGCGTGTCGAAGAACAAGTCGATCGACTTCCGCGTCAACACCCTGCCGACCCTGTGGGGCGAGAAGATCGTGATGCGGATCCTCGACTCCTCCAGCGCGCAGATGGGCATCGACGCCCTCGGCTACGAAGAGGATCAGAAGGAACTCTATCTGGCTGCGCTCAAACAGCCACAGGGCATGATACTGGTCACCGGCCCCACCGGCTCGGGCAAGACGGTTTCGCTGTACACCGGCCTGAACATCCTCAATACCACCGACATCAACATCTCCACCGCCGAAGACCCGGTGGAGATCAACCTGGAAGGCATCAACCAGGTCAACGTCAACCCGCGCCAGGGCATGGACTTCTCCCAGGCGCTACGCGCCTTCCTGCGCCAGGACCCGGACGTGATCATGGTCGGCGAGATCCGCGACCTGGAGACTGCCGAGATCGCCATCAAGGCGGCGCAGACCGGGCATATGGTGATGTCCACCCTGCACACCAACAGCGCCGCCGAGACCCTGACCCGCCTGCTGAACATGGGCGTGCCGGCATTCAACCTGGCGACCTCGGTGAACCTGATCATCGCCCAGCGCCTTGCGCGAAAACTCTGTTCGCACTGCAAGAAAGAACACGACGTGCCGAAGGAAACCCTGCTTCACGAGGGCTTCCCGGAAGACAAGATCGGCACCTTCAAGCTGTATTCGCCTGTAGGCTGCGAAAACTGCAAAGGCGGTTACAAAGGTCGCGTCGGTATTTATGAAGTGGTTAAAAACACCCCCGCCCTGCAGCGGATTATCATGGAAGAAGGCAACTCCATCGAGATCGCCGAGCAAGCCCGCAAAGAAGGCTTCAACGATCTGCGCACCTCAGGCCTGCTGAAAGCCATGCAGGGAATCACCAGCCTGGAGGAAGTCAACCGCGTGACCAAGGATTAATCCATGGCGGACAAAGCGTTAAAAACCAGTGTCTTCGTATGGGAAGGCACTGACAAGAAAGGCACCAAGGTCAAGGGCGAGCTGTCCAGCCAGAACCCGACCCTGGTCAAGGCGCAACTGCGCAAGCAGGGCATCACGCCGGTCAAGGTCCGCAAGAAAGGCATTTCCCTGCTGGGGGCGGGGAAGAAGATCAAGCCTATGGACATCGCACTGTTCACCCGCCAGATGTCCACCATGATGGCCGCCGGCGTGCCACTGCTGCAGTCGTTCGACATCATCAGCGAAGGCTTCGACAATCCGAACATGCGCAAGCTGGTGGAGGAGATCAAGCAGGAAGTCGCCAGCGGCAACAGCCTGGCCAACTCGCTGCGCAAGAAGCCGCAGTACTTCGACTCGCTCTACTGCAACCTGGTGGACGCCGGCGAACAATCCGGCGCCCTGGAAACCCTGCTCGACCGGGTCGCCACCTACAAGGAAAAGACCGAGGCGCTGAAGGCCAAGATCAAGAAGGCCATGACCTACCCAATCGCGGTGATCGTCGTCGCCATCATCGTTTCGGCGATCCTACTGATCAAGGTGGTGCCGCAGTTCCAGTCGGTGTTCGAGGGCTTCGGCGCCGAACTGCCGGCCTTCACCCAAATGGTCATCAATATCTCCAACGTGCTCCAGGAATGGTGGCTCCTGGTACTGCTGATGATGGGCGGCGCCGGCTTCCTGCTGAACCACGCCTACAAGCGTTCGGAGAAGTTTCGCGACGCCACCGACCGCACGGTACTGAAGCTGCCGATCGTCGGCGCCATCCTCTACAAATCCGCCGTGGCACGCTACGCGCGGACGCTGTCGACCACCTTCGCCGCCGGCGTGCCATTGGTGGAAGCCCTCGACTCGGTTTCCGGCGCCACCGGCAACGTGGTGTTCAGGGACGCGGTGGGCAAGATCAAGCAGGACGTTTCCACCGGCATGCAGCTGAACTTCTCCATGCGCACCACCAACATCTTCCCCAGCATGGCCATCCAGATGACCGCCATCGGCGAGGAATCGGGCGCGCTGGACGACATGCTGGCCAAGGTCGCTGGCTTCTACGAGCAGGAAGTGGATAATGCCGTGGACAACCTGACCGCCCTGATGGAACCGATGATCATGGCGGTCCTCGGGGTCCTGGTCGGTGGCCTGATCATCGCCATGTACCTGCCGATCTTCCAGTTGGGCAACGTCGTCTAAATGACCCTCCTCGACTACCTGGCCAGCCATCCGCTGGCCTTTGTCTTGTGCGCCATCCTCCTTGGCCTGCTGGTCGGCAGCTTCCTCAACGTCGTCGTGCATCGCCTGCCGAAGATGATGGAGCGCAACTGGAAGGCCGAGGCCCGCGAAGCGCTCGGGCTGGAGCCGGAACCCAAGCAGGCGACCTACAACCTGGTGCTGCCGAATTCGGCGTGCCCGCGCTGCGGCCACGAGATCCGCCCCTGGGAAAACATCCCGCTGGTCAGCTACCTGGCGCTGGGCGGCAAGTGCTCGTCCTGCAAGGCCGCCATCGGCAAACGCTACCCCCTGGTGGAACTGGCCACCGCGCTGCTTTCCGGCTACGTCGCCTGGCATTTCGGCTTCACCTGGCAGGCGGGCGCGATGCTCCTGCTTACCTGGGGCCTGCTGGCGATGAGCCTGATCGATGCCGATCACCAACTGCTGCCGGACGTGATGGTGCTGCCGCTGCTCTGGCTGGGTCTGATCGCCAACCATTTCGGCCTCTTCGCCAGCCTCGACGATGCGCTGTTCGGCGCGGTGTTCGGCTACCTGAGCCTGTGGTCGGTGTTCTGGCTGTTCAAGCTGGTGACCGGCAAGGAGGGCATGGGCTACGGCGACTTCAAGCTGCTGGCCATGCTCGGTGCCTGGGGCGGCTGGCAGATCCTGCCGCTGACCATCCTGCTGTCGTCGCTGGTCGGGGCGATCCTCGGGGTGATCATGCTGCGCCTGCGCAACGCCGAAAGCGGCACGCCGATCCCCTTCGGTCCCTATCTGGCGATTGCCGGGTGGATTGCTTTGCTCTGGGGTGATCAAATAACCCGGACCTATCTGCAATTCGCCGGATTCAAATGACCCAACCCTGGATACTAGGCCTCACGGGCGGTATCGGCAGCGGCAAGAGCGCAGCCGCCGAGCATTTCATTTCCCTCGGCGTCCACCTGGTGGACGCCGACCATGCCGCCCGCTGGGTGGTGGAGCCGGGGCGTCCGGCCCTGGCGAAGATCGTCGAACGCTTCGGCGACGGCATCCTCCTGCCCGATGGCCAACTCGACCGCGCCGCCTTGCGCGAGCGGATCTTCCAGGCGCCGGAGGAACGGCGCTGGCTGGAGCAATTGCTGCACCCGCTGATCGGCGCGGAGATCGTCCAGTACCTGGCCAGGGCCGAATCGCCCTACGCCATCCTGGTCTCGCCGCTGCTGGTGGAGTCCGGCCAGCGCCAGATGACCCAGCGCGTGCTGGTGGTGGATACCCCGGAACATCTGCAACTACAGCGCACCATGCTTCGCGACAAGGTCTCCGAGGAGCAGGTGCGCTCGATCCTCCAGGCCCAGGCCCGGCGCGACGAGCGCTTGAAGCACGCCGACGACGTGCTGGTCAACGACGGCGACCTGTCCCACCTGCAGCGTGAAGTCGAACGACTGCACGCCTTCTACCTGACCTTGCGAGGAGGCCGAGCATGAGCCAGCCCCTGACCGTGGAGTGCCCGACCTGCGGCGCGCCCGTCGAATGGAAAAGCGACAACAAGTACCGCCCCTTCTGCTCCGACCGCTGCAAGCTGATCGATCTCGGCGCCTGGGCCGCCGAGGAACATGCGATCCCCGGCGACACCCTGGAAGACGACATCTTCTCCGCCGACCTGCCGCCTCGCGAGCATTGAACGCAACGGGCCAGCCAATCCGGCAGGCCCGTTCCTTCAGGGACGCATGAAAGCGTAGTCGCGCTGGTCGTCGAGATTCTCCGCAAGAAATTGCAGTTCGCTGGCCAGGTCGCCAGCATCGCGCTCCGCCCGGTTCAGTTCGACGATTGCGCTGAGCAGCGCGCGCAGGCGCATTGCTCGGTCCGCCTCGTCGCTCTTCGACAGCAACTCTCGCAGGCCCTCTCGGGCCCATTCATGGACACCCATGTTCCGCTCCTCACCTGGGAAAACGGCAGGATCGCGGCCAGCTTCGTCCGAAACACTGACGCAAGTCAGCCGCCGCCCGCCATGAACCTGGCGAATGACTGGTCATCAGGGCTTGCGCTCTTCGTCCTTCCAGGGCGCCTGCAGGTAGCGCGTGCGATTGAAGGTTTCCAGCCACTCCGGGTAGTAGACCACCAGGCCGGTGATCACCGTGCCGTTGATGAAGGCCTCGGGGAACATGATCAGCCACAGGTAACCAGCGAAGTCCTCCAGCCAGGGCGGCATCGGGAAAAGGCCGTCGATCCAGACCACGCCAAGGCCGAGCAGCAGGACCACCACCGCGGTGAGGGCCGCCGGGAAGAAACCGCAGCAGAAGATGTAGACGAACAGATTGCGCGGCTGGCGCTTTTCCACGAACAACGCCGCCAGCTCCGCGATCAGCGCGGGGATCGCCACCAGCAGCACGCCGTTGACGCCGATCGCCAGCCAATCCTGGCGACCGAGCAGGCACAAGCCCAGCTGCGCCACCAGCCCCACCACGATCGCCAGCGGCCAGTCGAGCAGCAAGGTGACGGCGGTCATGCCGATGAAATGGAAGGACAGTCCCGACTCGAAGTCCCGGCGCACCAGCCAGAGCAGGAACAGCCCGAGCATGGTACCGAACACCAGGTGCTGGCGGCGGGTATCACTGACCAGCTCGACCCAAGGCGCGCGCCAGGCGGCGAGCAGCAGCAGCGGCGCATAGATGGCCCAGCCCAGTTCCAGGCTTTCCGCCGACAGCAATTCGGCAGCGATCACGGCTGCAGTTGTTCCAGGGCGATGCGCAGGGCCACCGGCGAATCCAACTGGCGGGTTTCCAACACGCGGCGCTGCTCCAGCCTGACCCAGAGCACCTTGCCCTCGTCCGAGGCATAGCGAGAAGCGATGGCCGCGTCGCGATCGAGCAGCACCGGATAACTGTAGTCACGCATGGCCGGCACCGCGAAAAGCCGGGAAATCAGCGCCGGCATGCGGCTGATGTCCGCCAGGAACAGCGCGTGGCGCGCCTCCAGGTAGCCCTTTGGGCGCTCCGCCAGCGCCGCCTTGACCAGCTTCGAGCCGTCCATGTCCCGCGCCACCAGCAGGACCCGGGTGGAGTCGTCCAGCGAGTGCGCCTTTTCGAACTGGTCCTGCAACGTCCAGGGCTCCAGGGTGGAGCCCTTCTCCACGGCCAGCGCCAGGCCGGGCAGCAGCATGCCCAGCAGAACCCAATGCAATCGTTTCACGCGTGTCCCTCCCGAGTGGAAAATACCTGGATGTCCTTGCGCCGCTCCCAGTCCGACTGGGCTCGCCAGAATGCCTGTGCCTCCTCGGCGGCATCCAGGACGAAGACATGGGATTTGCCGATCCCCTCCCCCGCCAGACGCGCCAGCACTTCGTCGAGCATCCGCCGCGCCAGCCCCAGCCCTCGATAACCGGGATCGACCACCAGGTGCTGGAGGTAACCACGGCGACCGTCATGCCCGGCCATCAGGCAGGCGATCACCTCCCCTTCGGTTTCGACCAGCAGGCTCAGCCCGGGGTTGCGTTGAAGGTAGGCGAGGAAGAAGGGATAGGCGTCCTCCGCACGGAGGCGGATACCTGGCGTTCGCGACCACAGCGCGAAGAGTGCCGGGTGATCGGCGGCGATGACGCTGCGAAGTTGCATCGGAACGGCTCCGGCCCAAGGGGAACGGCAGTGTACACCGAGCCTCGCCGCTGGCGCGCTCCGGGACGGATTGTCGCAGCCGGAGCGCCTGCGGGCTGGAAAGCGGGCCCGCCGGCAGACTAAGCTGAGCCCATGAACGAAGCGGATTATCTGCGCCTGCTCACCCGTCAGGCCGAACAAGCCAACGACTTCCTCTCCAACGCACGTAAATGGGACCGCGAGCGCTGGGTCTGCCAGCGCTTCCTCGAAGCCCTCAACGTGCCCTATCGCCAGGAGGATTTCGCCGCCCCCGGGGAGCAGCCGCCGGACGTCCTGTTCAAGGGTGCCGGCTTCGAGGTGTTCTTCGTCCTCGATGAAGGTCGCCGGCTGAACGAGGAGTGGCGCGAGGAACTGACCCGTCGCCGCCAGGCCGTCAGCCTGCGCCAACTGATCCGCCGCGAAGAGCGGCCACAACGGATCGCCGCCGCCGAGCTGCAGGCACGGCTGGCGCCAACCCTGCGCAAGAAGGCGCACAACTATAGCGAGCGCGGCATCGACCACGGCGAACTGGACCTGCTGGCCTTCGTCAACCTGAAGCGCGCGGTGCCCGATTTCAATACGCCCTTCCCGCCGCCCACCGAATACCTGCGCCAAGGCTGGCGCTCGCTGTCGATGGTCGGTCCGACCTTTGCCCGGGTGCTCTTCGCTCACTCCGGCGCCCCCGAGTTCCTGCGCGCCAACCTCGGCCGCAGCATCCTGTTCGACGCCGGGGTAGGCCTGTGAGCGAAGGGCGGGTGAAGTGGATCGGCGTGCGCTCCGGCAGTCGCGCGCCGATCCAGGAACTGGAGGCGGTGGAGGCACGGCGCGGCCTGGGACTGACGGGCGATCACCCGCACCCGCCGCGCCAGGTCACCCTGGTGCAGTGGGAACACATCGAGGCCCTCGGTACCCTGCTGGGCAGGCCGTTGTTGCCCAACGAGATGCGCCGCAACATCGCCGTCGCCGGCATCAACCTGCTCAGCCTGAAGGACCGTCGCTTCCGCCTCGGCGGCGCGCTGCTGGAAACCACTGGCTGGTACCAACCCTGCGGACGCCTGGAAAAGCACATCGACCACCGCACGCTGAAAAGCGTGCGCGAACAGGGCGGCATCACCGCGCGGGTGATCGGCAGCGGAGTGATCCGCCTCGACGATCCGCTGGTGATCGAGCCCCCTGTCTGTCTAGAATGACCGACATCGAAAACGGAGGCCTGCCATGTCCAG
Organism: Pseudomonas sp. HMSC067G02; assembly: GCF_001813485.1. Classification (NCBI taxonomy): domain Bacteria; kingdom Pseudomonadati; phylum Pseudomonadota; class Gammaproteobacteria; order Pseudomonadales; family Pseudomonadaceae; genus Pseudomonas; species Pseudomonas sp. HMSC067G02. The sequence goes on along the minus strand of NZ_KV812694.1, from coordinate 18,813 downwards.
CCGACTGAGCCCCGAAGACCAGCAGAAGGTCGAGCAGTACCTCGCCTCGCCGCTGCACCAGGTCGAGCGTGCGCCGTTCCGCCCGTGGTTCCTGATGTTCGTCCTGCTCGCCGTGGTCATCGGCCTGGGCCTGCTCAGCCGCCTCCTCAGCTACCTGGCCTGAGTCGTCCGGTCGAGCCACGCTCCCGACGACCGCCTCACGGAATTCCCACTATGAGATATCCACATGTCCCATCGCATCGTGATCGTCGGCGGCGGCGCCGGCGGGCTGGAGCTCGCCACCCGTCTCGGCCGCACCCTGGGTAAACGCGGCAAGGCCCAGGTCACCCTGGTCGACGCCAACCTCACCCACATCTGGAAACCCCTGCTGCACGAAGTCGCTGCCGGCTCGCTCAACTCCTCCGAGGACGAGCTGAACTACGTCGCCCAGGCGAAATGGAACCACTTCGAATTCCAGCTCGGCCGCATGCAGGGCCTGGATCGCGCCAGCAAGCGGGTCCGCCTGGCCGCACTGGTGGACGAGAATGGCGTTGAGCTGGTTCCCGAGCGCGACATCGCCTACGACACCCTGGTGATCGCCGTCGGCAGCACCACCAACGACTTCGGCACCGAGGGCGCTGCGGAACACTGCATTTTCCTCGATACCCGCGCCCAGGCCGAACGCTTCCACCGCCAGCTGCTCGGCCAGTACCTGCGTGCGCATACCGGGCACGACGCGAACAACAACGCAGTGAGTATCGCCATCATCGGCGCCGGCGCCACCGGCGTCGAACTGGCTGCGGAACTGCACCACGCCGCGCAGATGCTGGCCGCCTACGGGCTCGACCGGATCCGCCCGGAAGACCTGCACATCAGCCTGGTCGAAGCCGGCCCACGGGTGCTGCCGGCGCTGCCCGAGCGTATCAGTCAGCCGGTACACCAGACCCTGAGCAAGCTCGGCGTACGGGTGATGACCGGCTCCGCGGTGAGCAAGGTAGATGCGGACGGCCTCTGGACCGGCGACGGCGAGTTCGTCCCGGCGACGCTCAAGGTCTGGGCGGCGGGCATCCGGGCTCCGGCCTTCCTCAAGGAACTCGACGGCCTGGAAAGCAACCGTATCAACCAACTGGTGGTCCGCCCGACCCTGCAGACCACCCGCGACGACGACATCTTCGCCTTCGGCGACTGCGCCGCCTGTCCCCAGCCGGCGCAACCGGGAGAGCAACCGCGCAACGTGCCGCCACGCGCCCAGGCCGCGCACCAGCAGGCCTCGCTGCTGGTGAAATCGCTGCGTGCCCGTCTCGAAGGCAAGCCGCTGGGCGAATATCACTACCGCGACTACGGTTCGTTGATCTCGCTGTCGCGCTTCAGCGCAGTCGGCAATCTGATGGGCAATCTGATGGGTAGCGTCATGCTCGAAGGCTGGCTGGCGCGGATGTTCTACGTATCGCTATACCGCATGCACCAGATGGCGTTGTACGGTCCGCTGCGCACCGCGATGCTGATGCTCAGCGGACGCCTGCGCAGCACCGAGCCACGCCTCAAGCTGCACTGAGCCATTGCGCCCCGTTTGCCGTCGGCGCGGGGCGTTCCTTCAACAGCGAAGCTGGCGCAACTGCGCCAGCCGACTGGCGGTACGCTGCATGTCCGCAGGCAGGTCGCTGCCCTCGACCAGGGCCGGCAGCGCCTTTTCGGCACTCAGGAAAAAACGCCGGTCATTGTCGTAAAGGACGTCGACGAGATTGATGAAGCGCTGCTGGGCGGCGACCGAACAACACGCCATCGGCGGTACGCCGTCCAGCACCCAGGTAGAGAAGCGTTCGCCGAGGGCAAGGTAGTCCATCACCGCGGTTGGCGCCTCGCAAAGGTCGGCGAAGGCGAACCACACCAGGTCGCCGCACACCGCGCGCGCCTGCAACGTCCTCGCGCCGCTTTGCAGGGTCACGCGTTGCGAGGGCTCGGGCGCGGACAAGCCCAGCTCGTCCAGGCAAGCGCATGAGGCTGGCCAGCAATACCCGCCGCTGGCATAACCGGAAGCGATCTCCTGCCGCGGCGAAACCGTCCGGTAGTCCCGGGCGCCGGCTACTTCCAGCACTTCCATGCGCGTCTCGATCAACCGGATCGCCGGCAGGAAGCGTTCGTGGTAGAGCGGATTGGGCAGCAGTTGCCGCGGCGCGTAGTTGGAGGTGCAGACCAGGGTGATCTTCCTGCGGAACAGCTCCCTGAACAGGCGTGTTATCAGCATCGCGTCGCCAATGTCGTGGACATGGAATTCGTCGAAGCAAAGCAGCCGGCAATCTCCTAGCAGTTCGTCGAGCGCACCGCCCAGGGCATCGGGCCGCCCCTGGCGGCGGAACATACCGTCATGAAGCCGGCGAAAGAACGCATGGAAATGCGTCCGGCGCAGGCCCTGCAAATCGGCGCTGCGAAAGAAGCCATCCATCAGCCAGCTCTTGCCGCGCCCGACCGGACCCCACAGGTAGAGGCTGCGCGGCGCTTGCCGGAATAGCGACGGGCCTCGACGCAAGCGCTCCGCCAATCGATCGAGATGAAGAATGGCATTGCCCTGGGCTGCGTCCAGCACATAGCCGCGCCGTTGCGCCTCTTGGTGGAAATAGCGGGCTACGGGCGTTGTGGGCTTGATGCCAGTCATGGGTGAACGCCACGAAAAAGAACCGAAAGACACACGCCGTTGATGCTCAGCCTGAGAGGGCCCTTAAACCGAGAACGGCATTCTAGCGCTGCGTCCTGTCCATGCTCCAGCCGCCAGACCGAACGGCGGGCGATAGTCGGACAGGCCCTTTGATCATGACCGCCACGGTCGCGATACGGAATCGCGCTCAGCAGCTACTTCCGCCCCACTGTTTCCGCCGCTTCCGCAGCCGAGCCCGTTATCACCGGAGTTTTTTCCTACAGCAGTCCTCCCAGTCCCCTACGAAAACCAAGAAGTTCTACCGGCCAACGCCAGAAAACTACGATTGTCGCCGTTTCAGCCTCGCCCCAGGCTATCGCCCACTCGATTCTCCGCCTTGAAACCGATCGTTCTGCACATGCCTGCGGATATCGGCTTCTTTTCCCTGCAAGAACCGCGCTCCGGGCCGATTGACCATGCATCCAGCTTTTCCGCGTAACCAGGCTAGCCTTTCTTTCCCCCCGCCCTCCCCAAAGCCTTCCGGCAGTTCCACTTCGATCGTTCAATCCTTCAGGGCCGGACCGTTGCTCCGTACGGGCCTCATGGGAATGGCCATGCTGTCGTCCTGCCTTGCCAGTGCCGCCCCGGATGCGGGGCAGGCGCTGCGTGACGTGGAAAGCCGACGCCTGAACCTGCCCGCGCCGGTGGAACTGGACGCCGAGCGCCCCAGCCCCGAGGACGGCGTATCACGGGCTGCCGAAGAGGGCGGCCCGACGGTGCTGGTCAAGCGCTTCCAACTCAGCGGCAACAGACAGTTCGACGATCGACGCCTGCTGGCGCTCCTGCACGACCTGCCGGGCCAGGAACTCAACCTGAGCCAATTGCACGCCGCCGCCGCCCGCATCGGCGATTTCTATCGGGAAAAGGGATATGTGCTGGCGCGCGCCTTCCTCCCGGCACAGGAAATCCAGGATGGAACGGTACGCATCGAAGTGCTCGAGGGGCGCTACGGCAGGATCGAACTGCACAACACGTCCCGAACGCTGGACCGCGTTCTACTCCGCCCCTTGAGCGCACTCGAACGAGATACCGCGGTCCAGGGCTCGGAGCTGGAGCGTGCGCTTCTGCTCCTGAGCGACATTCCCGGCCTCCAGGCCAAAGGCACCCTGCTGCCGGGCCAGGCGCAGGGAACCACGGACTTGCGCGTCGAGGCCCGCCCCGGCCCGCTGGTCGGCGGCAGGCTGGAGGCAGACAACTATGGCGGCCGCTACATGGGGGAATATCGCCTGGGAACCACCCTCGACTTCAACAGCCCGCTGCGACTGGGCGACCAGGCGAGACTGAGCCTGCTGGGCAGCGACCGGCACCAACGCTACTACCGTGCAGCCTATCAACTGCCCCTTGGTTCCCGAGGCACGCGCATCGGACTGGCCCACGCCGAGACGACCTATCGACTGGTACGCGATTTCTCGCGCCTGGACGCCCATGGCCGGGCCATTACCGACAGCCTGTTCGTCAGCCAGCCCCTGCTGCGTAGCCGCAGCTTAAGCCTGTCCACCCAGTTGCAATATGAAAACAAGCGACTTCGCGATGACCAGGAGCGTACCGGGAGGCATAGCCGCAAGGAGATCCGCCTGTGGACCGCCAGCATCAGCGGAAACGCCCAGGACCGCTTGTTCGGCGGTGGACAGAGCGGCTTCTCGCTGGCCTATGCCCACGGCCAGCTCGCCATCGACTCCGCCGAAGAGCGGCTGCTGGACCGCTACACCATCGGTACCGCCGGCAGCTTCGACAAGATCATGCTCAACGCCGTACGCCTGCAGCACCTGGGCGACCGCCTGCAGTTGTTCGCCCAACTCAACGCCCAGTGGAGCGGCGGCAACCTCGACAGCGCGGAACAGTTCGACATGGGCGGCCCCTACGGCGTTCGGGCGTTCCCCCTGGGCAGCTACAAGGGCTACGGCGACGAAGGCTGGCAAGCCAGTGCGGAGCTGCGCTACAGCCTGGCTCCGGGCTGGCAGCTGAGTTCGTTCATCGACCAGGGCGCGGTGAAATTCCTCAAGCACCCCAACACCAAGGAAGGCAATCGCAACCGCATGGCCGCCGTCGGCAGCGGCGCAACCTGGTACGGAACGGATCACCAGGTCAGCCTGACCGCCGCCTGGCCCCTGAGCCAGGAAAACAACATCGAGCCCGAGCGCACTCCCCGGCTGTGGCTGCAAGCGACCCGCTACTTCTGAGCAAGCTCCCGCCCGCCATGCCGGCGGGCCCCACTGAAAGGAAAAGCCATGAACAAGAGCTATACGCTGGTCTGGAACCAGGCCACAGGCTGTTGGAACGTCGCAAGCGAAGGTACCCGTCGGCGCAGCAAGAGCGGACGCGGCAAGGCGCTCGTAGTCGCCGGAGCGTCACTGCTCGGCCTGTTCTGCCAGGCCCCTGCCTTCGCCCTGCCCAGCGGCGCCACGGTCGTTTCAGGCGATGCCGGATTCCAGACATCCACCGACGGCCGGCATATGGTCATCGACCAGCAGAGCCACAAGCTGATCACCAATTGGAACGAGTTCAGCGTCCGTGCCGATGAGCGGGTCAGCTTCCACCAGCCGGGCCAGGACGCCGTCGCCCTGAATCGGGTGATCGGCCGCAACGGCAGCGATATCCAGGGGCGGATAGATGCCAACGGCAAGGTCTTCCTGGTCAATCCCAACGGCGTGGTCTTCGGCAAGTCCGCCCAGGTAAACGTAGGCGGCCTGGTGGCTTCCACCCTGGACCTGGCCGACAGGGACTTCCTCGCCGGCAACTACCAGTTCTCCGGCGACTCCGGCGCAACCGTAAGCAATGCCGGCAGCCTGAAAGCCAGCGAAGGCGGCAGCATCGCCCTGCTGGGCGCCCGGGTCAGCAACGACGGCGTGATCCAGGCGCAACTCGGCGACGTGGCCCTGGGCGCAGGCCAGGGCATCAACCTCAATTTCGACGGCGACGGCCTGCTCAACCTGCAGGTGGACAAGGGCTCGGTCGACGCTCTTGCACACAACGGCGGCCTCATCCGCGCCGATGGCGGCCAGGTGCTGATGAGCGCCCGCAGCGCCGACAGCCTGCTCAAGACCGTCGTCAACAACCAGGGCACCCTCGAGGCCAGGACGCTACGCAGCGCGGAAGGACGCATCGTCCTTGACAGCGGCGAACAGGGTACCGTGCGGGTGGCCGGCAAGCAGGACGCCAGCGCCATCGGCGGAGGCAATGGCGGCCTGGTGCTGAACCAGGGCGCGAACGTCGAGATACAGCGAACCGCACAGGTGGACACCCATGCCGACCAGGGCGCAACCGGCACCTGGAGGATTCTCTCGCACGAGGTCAGCGTAGCCGCTGTCGGCCAGGCAAACGCTGCCGGTGATGGTTCCGGCCAGGTCCATGTAGCGCAGGGCCCAGCCGGGGCCAATGCGTCCGATAGCAACGGCGTGACCATCGTTCAGCAGCAGCCGGCCGTCGACCTCGCCGCCGGCGCCAACGGTATCTCCGCAGTGCAGAGCCAGAGCGGCGCCAACATCGGTTCGGGTGCAAGTGGCATCAGCGTCGTGCAAAGCCAGAACAGCCCCAACATCGGCTCGGGCGCCAATGGCATCAGCGTCGTGCAAAGCCAGAATGGCGCCAATATCGGCGCCGGCGCGAGTGGCATCAGCGTCGTGCAGAGCCAGAACAGCCCCAATATCGGCTCGGGCGTCAATGGCGTGACTGTCGTGCAGAGCCAGAACGGTGCCAATATCGGTTCGGGCGCAAGTGGCATCAGCGTTGTGCAAAGCCAGAATGGCGCAAATATAGGTTCAGGCGCGAGTGGCATCAGCGTCGTGCAGAGCCAGAGCGGCCCCAGCATCGGCTCGGGCGTCAATGGCGTCACAATCGTGCAGAGCCAGAGCGGTGCCAACATCGGCCCCGGCGTCAGCGGAATCGATGTCGTCCAGACCCAGACTCTCCCCAACCTGAGCCCAGGCGCCAATGGCTCCAGCATCGTCCAGGTCCAGACGCTACCCGATATCGCCTCCGACGCCGGCAATGTGCATGTCGTGCAGGTCCAGACCGGCGGTCACAAGGTCTTCGGCAACTCCGCCACCAACGTCAGGTCACGTACCGTTCAGGCCCGGAGTAGCGAGAATGTCGGTTCCGGCCTGGCGAATCCAAGCAGCGCGGGAAAAGGCCCGACGTTGCATGCCGATACCCTGGCCCGCAACCTTTCCACAAGCAACGTCGAAGTGGTCGCCACCCGGGGCAACGCGCATGTCGGCGCGCCGGTGTCCTGGGACAACGGCAACGGCCTGACGCTAACCGCCGAGCGCGGGGACCTCAGGATCAATGGCGCGCTGACGGCCCAGGGGGAAAACGCCAGCCTTACTCTCAATGCCGGGCAGCGCCCTCTCCGTATCGACGACAGCCTCTCTCTCACTGGCCAGGGAGCCCGGGTCGAATTCAATTCGGACAAGGGTTATGCCCTCGCCGAAGGCGCCCGGATCACCCTGTCCGGCAAGAACGCAGGATTCCGCGCCAATGGGCGGGACTACAGCGTGATCCAGGACCTGCAGCAGTTGCGCGGCATCGATAGGGACCTGGGCGGCAGCTATGTCCTCGGCAATCGAATCGCAGGCGGCCATTCCAGCTTCCTGTCGATAGGCAACGCCAGCGCCTTCGGCGGTACCTTCGACGGCCTGGGCAACACCATCGATAATCTTGCCGTCTACGGCACCGGCGCCTACTCCGGCCTGTTCAGCGTCAACCGGGGCACCCTTCGCAACCTGAACCTGGAACGCATTTCCGCCGATGGAGCACGGGCCACCCACTACAACGTCCAGGTCGGTAGCCTGGCCGCCGTCAACCTCGGTCGCATCGACAATGTGAACGCCAGCGACATCCGTATCGCCGCGGCCTCGAAGCTGAACAGCCTCGGCGGGCTGGTCGCGCTGAACCTGGGCAGCATCGACAACGCCAGCGCCAGCGGCACGCTGGTCGGCAACCGCCACACCTATGCTCTGGGCGGACTCGCAGCCGAAAACATCAGCACAGCCAGGGGCGTGGCCAGCATCTCCAACAGCCGGGCCGATTTTGCCATCTCCGGCCAGTTGAAGGACCATGCCAGCCACTACGGCGCGGGGGGCCTGGTAGGCAGGAGCCGCGGCGGCCTCATCCGCAGCAGCGGCAGCCAGGGAACGCTGTCGCTGAGCGGTCACGGGATGAACCTGGGAGGACTGGTCGGATACAGCTCCGCCGGCGGACTGGCGGACGTATCCGCCTTCGTCGACGTCTCAGGCAACGGACAGCACGGCCTGTACGGAGGGCTCATCGGCCTCAACGTAAACAGTGGTATCGCCCACGCCACGGCCAGCGGCAAGGTCCGGGGCACAGACGCGGAAGCACTGGGCGGGCTGATCGGCCGGAACCTGAACGCGGCCATCACCAACGCCAGCGCCCATGGCGACGTCGTCCTGCAAGCCGGTCGCTACTTGGGAGGCCTGATCGGCCACAACCAGGCAGGCAACCTGGCCGACGTCAGTGCCAGCGGCAACCTGAGCGGTGGGTCGCTGCTCCAGGCCGGCGGCCTGATCGGTCTCAACGCCAATGCCTCGCTGGTCAATGCCTCCGCCAAGGGTAACGTCGCTACCCGCGGAGCAGAAGCGGTTGGCGGTCTGCTCGGCGAAAACCTGTACGGCTCCATCATCAACGGTTCCGCCAGTGGCGAAGTCACCGACGGCAGCGGCAAAACCCTGGGTGGCCTGATAGGGTCCAACCTCGGCGGCAATCATTCCAACCTGAAGGCCTCCGGGTGGGTAAACGCAGGGGCGAACAGTGACGTGGGAGGGCTGATCGGCCACAACCGGGGCGGCAACCACAGCACCCTGGCGGCATCCGGCAATGTAACCGGGGGCAAGGGCAGTCGCGTCGGCGGACTCGTCGGCTACAACGATGCCGCCTCGCTGACGAACGTCTCGGCTTCGGGCAACGTCAGCGCCAACGGTTCCAGGGCCATCGGCGGGTTGCTCGGCAGCGATCTGCGAGGCTCGCTGATGCTCGCCAGCAGCCATGGGACGGTGATCGACATGACCGGCCACAACCTGGGAGGACTGCTCGGCCGCGGTGAAAATACCTCGATCCGCTCCGCCAACGCCACCGGCGCGGTCACCGGGGGCGGCGGCGCCAGTGTCGGCGGGCTGGTCGGCTCCCTGGAAGGCTGGCGGGCTCTCGTCCTGGGGGCCTCGGCCAGCGGCGATGCGAGGGCGGGATATGACAGCTATATCGGCGGGCTGGCAGGCTTCAGCACCGGCACCATCAGGGGCGCCTCCGCTTCCGGCAAGGTCGGAGGCTCGGGCCTGCTGGGCGGCCTGGTCGCCTGGAACCAGGGGAATGTCATGGGTTCTTCGGCCAGCGGCAGGCTGGAGCCGCAAATCCCCAACCAGATCCATGGCGGACTGATCGGCATCAATTTTGGCTGGCAGTCCTGGAACTCGGTATACGGGGCTGCGGCGACCGTTCCCATGATAGGTCGCCACTACAACCTGTGAATCGATCCTCCCGGTACCCGTACCGGGAGGCTTCCTGTTCGATGGAGCGGCCGGGCCTCAGGGCCCGCCGCCTCCAGACGCTCGATGGAATGCCATGCTGGAAGGCCAGGCGTCGGGAGAAACTGGGCTGGAAGAGCGGACCATCCTCCTTCCCACAGGCCAGCATTCGGAAAGTAATGGCACAGAAACGAAAAAGCCCACCTTTGCAGGTGGGCTTTTTCGTCTTGAATATGGTGGGTCGTGTAGGATTCGAACCTACGACCAATTGGTTAAAAGACAATTGGCCTAGGTCTCTCTAGGAAGGGTTTTAAAGCCCCGTACCGATTTAGCTGAGCAGCCTCTAATGACCCCATTAGAGGCTATCTCAATGAAAGCGACTTCGGTTGTATCCACCAAGGGTGGTGTAGGGAAATCCACCACCGCCGCCAACCTCGGTGCATTTTGCGCCGATGCAGGCATACGAACCCTCCTCATCGATCTGGACCCCGTCCAGCCCTCCCTATCCTCGTACTACGAGCTTCCGGAAGTTGCCCAGGGCGGCATCTACGACCTGCTCGCCGCCAACATAACGGACCCGGCGAGGATCATCTCCAGGACGATTATCCCCAATCTGGACGTCGTGATTTCCAACGACCAGAACAATCAGCTCAACAACCTACTGCTTCAGGCGCCCGATGGCCGGCTACGCCTGGCGAACCTGATGCCCGCTCTGAAAGAAGGCTACGACCTGGTGCTGATCGACACCCAGGGGGCGCGCTCTGCCCTCCTCGAGATGGTTGTGCTTGCATCGGACCTGGTTGTTTCCCCCCTCCAACCCAACATGCTTACCGCCCGTGAGTTCAACCGCGGCACCATGCAAATGCTCGACGGCCTACGCCCCTATGAGCGTCTTGGCATGCGGATCCCCAAGGTTCAGATCGTCATCAACTGCCTGGACCAGACCAATGACTCCCGGGCAATTCATGAGAATGTGCGTGCCATCTTCGATGAGCATCAGGACATTTCTGTGCTCGAAACGACTGTTCCGGATGCAGTCGTGTTTCGCAACGCAGCATCGCGCGGGCTACCAGCGCACCGCCTCGAAACGCGGCAACCCTCAAATCGCACATCAGCGCCCGCGCTGGAAATCATCCGCAACCTGGCCATCGAGGTCTTTCCCGAGTGGACTGACCGCTTCCTGGCGCTGACGCCGGAGGCGGTTGCAGCACTGGTCAAGGGAGGGCGCTGACATGGCGAAGACTCCTATCACCCAAGCCCGCGACGTCGACGCGGAACTTGTGCTGCAACTGAACAAGTTCGGCAGCGCCGCCGACCTTCGGAGCCAGCAGGCCAAATTGACCGGCGCTGCGCGAGAAATACGCAAGCTGACTGGTGGCGGTACCGACCTGTTCGGGAAGCTGGGTTGCTACTTGAGCTTCGAACAAAAGCAGCTCCTACAAGACGCAGCGCGCTTGCTCGACTCGGTGAACAAGCAGATCGAGCATGCGAAGGAAAAGCGTGATCGCGACGAGAAAAAAGCCAAGAAGCAGCGTGAGCTACGTGAGCGCCTGGCCAAGCAACTGGTCGCCTCGAACTACCCGCTTCCGGGAAATACGCTCGAAGAACGGCTGGAAATACTGCAGATCGCGCTGATCTACAACCGGGCCGGGGTGTTCGATCCTATGTACTCCACCCGAGAGCTCCACTCAAGACTGAAAAGCTGGCTGGAGCGCCCCAAGCGGCTAATCGGTTGGCGCGTTGATAGTGAAGCCGAGTACTTCGCGAGTCAGGTTGGGAGTCTGCGTAGTGACTTCATTTGGCACCTGACTAACGAGATCGCCTACGACGATGGCAGTGAAGTCGAGGAGCGTCTGCGCGTCATCAAGCAGAAGGTCGCTGACTGCACCGCTCTGACCAGCGAGGAGCAGGAAACCCTTCGGCTCTGGAAAGACGCTCTGCAATCGGCTCCGGAGGGCCTCATATGAACCTCCAGAACCGCAACAACCTCCTCCTGAGCTTGATCGCCGAGACCCAGTTCGACGCCTACGTGCAAGGCTACATGGCCAAAGCAGGCGCTGCCGCCGGTGCTTCCGAGAATCTGCAAATCGAGGCTGAAGGTGCTGCGATGTTGCAGGGCCTGGTCGCTCCGGTTCGCGCTCAGCAGCGTGCCTGTGGACAGTCCCTGCAGAACGCCCTGCTCCAAATCGCCCACGACCTACTGTTGCAGACGAAATCGCAACTGGCCATCGCGGCCAATGCCAGTTCGATCCAAGTGATCCAGCGGGACATGAACAGGGCGATCTGGAACATAGCTACTGCCATCGATCACCTGGCCGAGTTCGCCCAACCCTCGCAGGACACTGTGAGGGTCATCGAACGGCTGATGCTCTTCGTCGGCAGCTCATCAAGCACTGAAGGCCAGCAACTGGCCGCCGAGGCAAGTGCGGTGCTCGGCATGAGCGTGGGAGGCCTGGCATGAAACCTATGATTCAGGCCCACCTGGTCGAGCGCGATCAGTTCGGCTTCTGGACCCATCCGAACTATCCGGACCTGGCCGACAACTGCTCTTCCAACGAAGCGCAGGAAACGCTGCGCCGGCTTGGCCTTGAGTTGCAGACCGTCTTCATGGAGTCGGATGCGCCTCGCCTCTACGACTCTGCACGATCGGACCAACGATACAGCGAGTGGATCCCAACGCGGCCCGAAGGCTCCGGTTGGTTCGTGCTGTCAATACACGATACCGAGAACGGCCCGGTGTGCCAGTACGTGAGGCCGCTCGCAGAGAGCCTCAGCCCAATCGATCACGATGCGGCAGCAGAACAGCATGAGCGCCTGCTCAGCGAGGCTTGTGCCAAGGCCTTGAATCAGCGCGACGCCGCCCTGGCTAGGGTCGCGGAGCTGGAGACTCACCTGCAAGACGCGGTGGACATGCTGGCCGAGGCGGAGGCGTTACTGCCGAACGTAGGCGGACATTCACGCCATGCCGCGTGGCGTAAGTTCTTCCCGGCGTTCATCGCCAGGATTGGGTATGAGGCGAAGTCTCCGCGCGGGGTGGAGTTGTGCGCCCCGCCCGCCCAGGCCCAGCACAGCGTGCCGGAAGGCTACCGCCTGATCCGCCTCGAACACTTCGCCGCCATCAAGGCGCAGCTCGATCCTGAGCAGGTCGATGCGTACCGGGGCCGGAACATCTACGACGAAGACAAGGTGTACGCGAACTGGAACAAATGCCGCTCGGCACTCGACGAGATAAAGGATGTGTTTCAGCAGATCGATTGGGACACCGAAAACGAGCTGGCCGACCTGCTCGCCGCCGGCTCCTCCCAAGCTAAGCCCAGCACCGACGACGGGCAGGGAGGCAGGCCATGAGTGCCCCCAAGCTCAAGCCCTGCCCGCTCTGCAGTAGCACGAACATTCGAATGCTGGAACCCGAGCTACTCGACACCGATGCCTGGAACTGTGCCATTGAATGCCTGGACTGCCAGGTTCACATCGGGCCGTCCTACTGCGAGCCAGACCCGGTAACAGCGAGGTATTCAGCACAGATCGACTGGAATAGACGCCCAAGCGCAAAAAACCACGCGGACGAGCGTGAGCAGTTCTTGATGGCCAACCTGCTCGCCGCCCTGGAGGTCGCACTGGGCGACGTAGCAGCCCTGGCTATTGTCGATCGGGTAAGACAGGCCACAGACCGAATTTACCCAACTTCGAACCTCTCCCCTGTTCCGCAGGCCTGGCTCGATGTACAGGCCGAGCGCCGGCGCCAGATCACAGTCGAAGGTTTCGATACCAGCAACGACGACGCTAGCGCTGGCCTGATCGCCCTGGCGGCCGGCTGCTACGCGCTCCATGCCGGCGGCATCGGCACCGACTGGCCGGGCGGCATTCGGAATGGCTCTGCACTGTTCTGGCCCTGGGACGAAGAGTGGTGGAAGCCTAAGTCGGCGCGCGAGAACCTGGTACGCGCCGGCGCCCTAGTGCTGGCCGAGATCGAGCGCCTGGACCGCTCCGCCACCGAGCAGGGCTCAACCTGCTGCAAGGGGGGCGCGTAATGGACAAGCAAAAAGTCCTCGCCAAGGTCGAGAAGCTGATGGCCCTGGCGAATGCCAAGGGGGCCACGCCGAACGAGGCGGAAACCGCATTGCGCCAGGCCGCGATCCTGAAGCGCCAGTTCGACCTCAGCGATACGGAGATCTCGGCCCACACGGTGGAAACCGCGTGCGTTCCCACTCGAACCAGGCGCTCTCCTGCCCCATGGCTGCATGAACTGGCCGGGATCTGCGCCAGTTCCTTCGGCTGCGACTACCTGGCGGCATACGCGATGCCAGCGGGCTGGACGTTCAAGTTCATGGGCCAAAGGATCGGCCCTGAGCTGGCCGCTCACGCCTACTCTACGCTCCACCACCAATTGGTGGCGGCGCGCTCGGCTCATGTCGCCCAACAGAAGCGCTGCAAGCTGTCGACCAAGCGCCGTCGCAGCAAGCTCTTCGTCGAAGGCTGGCTTCTCGCAGTGCGTTCGCTGGTACGTGACTTTGCCGGCAGGCCGGACGAGTCGACTCAAGCAGCCATCAAGGCCTACCTCGAACTACACCATCCGGCGTTGAAGTACCTGGAGCCGGCGGCGCTTACGAAGGCCCTTGCCTATGACCAGGCCTCGCTGCAAGCAGGCTGGGAGCACGGCAAAAACACTCGCCTGCACCGCGGCGTCAGCCGGCGAGTTCAGGGCGTGCTCGAGCAGGGAGGCTCCCGATGACTCGCTCTGCTCTCTCGACCATCGCCTACGAGGCCCTGGTGCGTGCCCGCCGCAAATTCAGCAACCGAGAGGAGCGCTGCATCCGCGAAACCTGGACCGCCGAACAGGAACTGGTGCTGCTGCGCCTGTATCCGGATATGCCGAACGAGGTCCTGGCAGCCAGGTTGAACAAAACGCTCCAGCAGATCTGCTCCAAAGCGTATCGGCTCGGGCTGAAAAAAAGTCCCGAGTTCTCCAAGAAGATCCGGCAGGACTGGGGCAGCGCAACTCGGTTCAAGAAGGGAAACACCCCATGGAACTGCGGCATGAAGGGGCTGCCCGCGCGAGGACGCGCACCAGAAACGCAGTTCAAGAAGGGGCAAAAGCCCCACACATGGCTCCCAGTCGGTAGCACGCGGGTCAGCGCTGATGGCTACCTGCAACGAAAGATCTCGGATACCGGCTATCCCCCCCCGGGACTGGAAGGGCATCCACATCCTGCTCTGGGAAGAACACTTCGGCCCCATCCCAACCGGCCATTGCGTCTGCTTCAAGGACAACAACAAGCAGAACGTCGTCATCGACAACCTGGAGCTCATCACCCGGGCCGAACGCATGCGCCGCAACTCCATCCATCGCTATCCGCCTGAGCTGAAGAGCGCAATCCGCGTCATCAGCAAGCTCAAGCGCACCATTCAGGAGGTCGAGCATGAAGAACAAGATTGAGGATCTGCGGAATCACCTCTTTGCCACCATCGAAGGGTTGCTTGACGAAGACAAACCCCTGGATATCGAGCGCGCGAAAGCGGTGGCTCATGTGGGTTCGGTGATCATCGAGTCCGCCAAGGTGGAAGTGAAAGCGCTGGAGATCATCGGCTCCCCGGACGGCAGCGGAAGCACGTTTCTGCAGATCAGCCGGGAGGACTCGAAGTGAGTGTTCTGGAACTTACGCCGCCGCACTCCGTCGAGGCGGAGCAAGGGGTACTCGGCGGCCTGATGCTGGACAACGCGGCATGGGACATTGTCGGCGACCTGCAGAAGGAGGACTTCTTCCGGCATGAGCATCGGCTGATCTTCACCGCCATCAGCGAGTTGGCCGCGAAGGATGCTCCGTTTGATGTCGTGACTGTGTCGGAAGCGATCGAAGACCTTCCAGAAGCTGGCGGGCTGGCCTACCTCGGCCAGCTCGCCGACAACACGCCCTCCGTGGCCAATATCGAGGCTTACGCGCAGATCGTTCGCGATCGGGCGCACCTGCGGCAGTTGATGTCTCTCGGGCACCACTGCACCAGGACCGCCTCGAACCACCAGGCAAATCCCTCTGAGGTTCAGGAGGAGATTGAGCAGAAGCTGTTCGCCCTCGGCCAGGACCACCACAACGCCGATTTCGTCGATATCAACAAGAGTCTCACGAAGATCGTCGACACCATCGATTACCGCTTCAACAACAACGTGACGGTAACGGGGGTCCCGACTGGCCTAAAGGATCTCGACGCACTCACCGGCGGACTACAGAAGTCGGATCTCATCATCGTCGGTGCCCGCCCCGCGATGGGCAAAACGTCGTTTGCCCTCAACCTGGTCGACACCGCGCTCCAGAGCGACCAACAGAAGTCTGTTCAGGTGTACAGCATGGAGATGCCGGCAGAGCAGTTGCTGTTCAGGCTTGCCGCCCTGTTCGGCCACCTGGACCTGGGCAAGCTGATGAAGGGCCAACTGCAAGAAGAGGATTGGCCCAGACTGTCTGGCGCGATCCAGCGCATAAACGACTATGGCAGCCGGCTGGTCATCAACGATCAGGGCAACCTCACGCCGACAGAGCTGCGCGCCAAGGTTCGCCGGGCGGCCAGGAAGTACGGACACCCCGCGCTGATATTGGTCGACTACCTGCAACTGATGAGTTGCCCAGGCCTGGAGAATCGAGCCACCGAGATCTCGGAAATCTCCCGCTCGCTGAAAGCGCTGGCCAAGGAGATGGACTGTCCCGTCGTAGCTCTATCCCAGCTAAATCGCGGCCTAGAGAACCGGACGAACAAGCGACCGAACTGCGCGGACCTACGAGAGAGCGGCGCAATCGAGCAGGACGCGGACGTGATCATGTTCGTGTACCGCGACGAGGTCTACCACCCCAACACCGAGGCAAAGGGCATCGCCGAAATCATCATCGGCAAGTACCGCAATGGCCCTATCGGCACCGTCCACACCGCCTTCATCGCCAACCAGACCCGCTTTGCCGACCTGGCGCCGGGGACATGGCAAGGAGTCCATGCATGAGCCCTCTCATTGAGCTGACCAAAGAACATCTGACCCCTCTTCTGCACAAACTCGCAGTTCAGGCCTTGAAGAACTCACCCTGCCCATTTGCGTGGATGACGCAAGACAGCCTCTGGATTGATGATGCCTGGCTCGCCGCTAGCCTAAACATCAAGCTAAATCACCTACCGCAGCAGCTCAAACCCAACGACTGGGTCAACGTGTTGGTCGTCCTGGGGCTAGTATCGCGGCCGCAACGGTATGTACTCAGCTACGACTCCAAGTTCGGTGGCCGTGCGCGCTGGCGTCACCTTGTACAGGTAACCAAGGACGTACTTCCGGCCAACGTCGCCGAAGTCGCCTACCGGTGGCATCTCCACGAGATAGAAGACCATCCCTTTATGGAATGGGGAGTCCCCGAGGATAGGCATGCCACACGCACTCCGACGAGTCTCCTGCGCTTAGCTCTGCTGCTTCCCGATCCCACCATGCTTGATTCGCATCGTCGGCCGTCTTCAATCCTGCCAACTCCTCATGCAGTGATAGCCACTTATCACGAGGCGAGAGCTGTCGAATCTGATTGGGCAGCCAGGAGTGACGCTGAATGAGCGCGTACTCGATGGCCTCCAAACCTGCCAATTTCCATCCTCTTGCCAGAGCTAGCGCGTCACCCAAGGCCGATAGACAGAAGGTCTGCTCATACCACTCCCGTGCTTCGGTGTGTTCATCCCTGCCAAACCGCGCCTCGGCTTCCGCCCATATTGCTTCTGCCAACTCGCTGTACGTCTGTACTTCTCTAGGTTTCATGCCGGACCTCCTGTGGTCTGTGTGGGATTGTTTGGCGACGCCGACCTTACCACCGGATGCGTCCGGCTCCCTTTTAGCAGCGACCGTCACGCCTTCAGCGCTACCGGCCCTGCAACCTCATTTTTCATCTCATCTTCAACTGCCTGTTGCTGGCCCACGCCGGCAAGGAGCCCATGCATGAACACTTCCCAGCACCTGGTCACCCACCAGTGCATGAATTGCGGTCAACACCACCCACACCACCTGGTGCGCCAGGTTCTCCCCGCCGAGAACACCCCAGAAGGAGAAGCCGAGGTGTTGGTCTGCCCCTGCTGCGGAAGCTACGACGTCCATCAGTTGGAGGCTGTCTTTGATGAACACTGAAGCCCGCTTTCCGAGTATCCACGCCTCGGCCGCGTTCACCGACTCGGCAGTGGTTCATGCCAATCACGTTGGGGTCAACCCCATCGAGCTGGACGCCCTCAGCCAAGTGATCTCGCGCCTTTCGCGGGACGAGAGCACGGTCGCACCCAGTTCGATGGAGCGAGAGCTTCGTGAGCTGGAGGAACTGGGGTACATCGAAATCTCGACCACCCAGGCCGGGACTCTGGTGGTCACTACGCGCGCTCCGGGGCAATTGCTTTCGGCTTACTTCTGGTCGGTATGGATCCCGCGACACCTGTTCAGCTGCTCGCTGAAAGTGAGCCTGGTGCCGCACCTCTGCTGCGGCACTCAGGACTCCCAGCACCTCACTGCCGTGTTCCGCATTGCAGGCAGCAAGGACGCCGCGCGCGAGTTCCTGCATCAGTTGGCCAACAACTATCCCGGGCATGAGCCGGAGTTGCCCGAACTGGTGGCCGTTCAGGTCGGTGATGCACTCAGCAAGGAGGCCGAGTCATGAAGGCGTCCCAGACCTATCAGTGCATCGTCAAGTTCGATGGCGCCGGTTTCTGGACCAATACCATTCAGAAGCAGCGTGCGACCTGCACCTGGAGCGACAAGGTGGCAGCCTCCCGCCTTGCCGAACGACTGTTTGGCGAGGACAACGCATACATCACCCGTATGCCGGTACAGGCAGGCGACCACGAAAAGCGCATCGAGAGCCGCTGGGCGCTGTCCTGTAGAAATCCCAAGGAGGTAGCGCGCGATGCCTGACGTCACAGCCTACCGGCCGCTCGAGCACTTCCAGAAAGTCGAGCTGATGCTTGAGCTCAAGTTGCGTGAAGGTCCTTCGTGGATCTGTCTGAACTGCGGCTATCACCTGGATGGCAGCGGCGCACAGCCCTGCCCTGACTGCGGAAAGTCGCGCTACTGGACCAGCGGTTGGAGTGTAGGTCGTGGCCATCGCTTCTCGGCAGCAAGGGAAGAGTGGGAAAACCGCCTCAGGACACGGTCGCGGTCACCTGTCGCGTCAACGGCACCAGTAGCAACTGACGACGTATGCACTCAACTGCGCACAGAGGTCCGCATGCTGCGTTCCGCGCATGACGACCTGGCCTGCAGCCGGCAGAGCGATCGTCGCAGCCTTCAGGCGCTGGTGAAACGTCTCCTGGATGCCGCCGCCACCGATAGCCTTCCCCGCTCCCTTGCAGAGATGGAGACCTGGCTGCAGCTCAACAGCGAGGAGACCACGAATGCGTAGTTTCCTTCGCGGCGCCCGGGAAAGCGTTCGCCGGCTGGTGGCCTTCGCTCAAGCAGAAGGCTGGAGCGTCGACCGCTCCGCAGGCGGCCACTTGAAGCTCAGCAAGATCGGCTGCGCCTCGATCTTCATTTCTTCCACGCCAAGCGACGCACGCGGCGAGCTCAATGCCCGCGCCCTGCTCCGTCGAGCCGACAGGCAGCGCTCCCTGAACCAGGAGTCTTTCTGATGCCTATCAAACACGCCATCGTCCACCTGATCGAGAAGAAGCCCG
>NZ_KV812693.1:0-5609 GCF_001813485.1 Pseudomonas sp. HMSC067G02 | reverse complement strand
CACTCGCCGGCCTTGAGCTTCTGCGCGCGCACCGAGGCGTCGGTGTTGATGGCGAAGATCAGGTTGTCGACCTTCACCTCGTCCGGCTTCCAGTAGTCCTTGTTGCCCTTGAAACGGATCTGCGCATCCTTCTGGTAGCGGCTGAACACGAACGGGCCGGTGCCGATCGGCTTCTGGTTGATGTCGCTGGCCTTGCCCTGCTTGAGCAGTTGCGCGGCGTATTCGGCGGACTGGATCGATGGGAAGGGCATCGCCAGGTTCTGGATGAAGGCCGCGTCGACCTCGTTGAGGGTGAATTTCACCGTGTGCTCGTCGAGCTTCTCGATCCTGGCGATGTTCTTGTCCAGGCCCATGTCGGTGAAGTAGGGAAACTCGGTGGGGTAGGCCTTGCGGAACGGATGATCCTTGTCGAGCATGCGTTCGAAGGTGAACAGCACGTCGTCGGCATTGAATTCGCGGGTCGGCTTGAAGTAGTCGGTGCTGTGGAACTTCACACCCTTGCGCAGGTGGAAGGTGTAGGTCTTGCCGTCGTCGCCGATGTCCCAGCTTTCCGCCAGGGCCGGGATCGCCCGGGTGCCGCCGCGCTCGAACTGGACGAGGCGGTTGAACAGGGTGACCGAGGTCGCGTCGTAGTCGGTGCCGGTGGTGTACTGGGCGGGATCGAAGCCGGCCGGGCTGCCCTCCGAGCAGAACACCAGGTTGCTGGCGGCGTGGGAGAACGGGGAGCCGAGGATCAGACCGGCTGCCAGCCAGGCCCGAAGGGGAAGGATCTTACGCATGCAAACCTCATTTTTTCTTTTTCTAAGGGCATCGTCTGAGGATCGGCCTTATGGGCCATGGCAACTCTCGCCTTTCCATGGATGGCGGGTGACAGCCATGGACCCTGTGCGGCGACAGCGATCGTCCGTTTGTTGTTGGTCGACGATTCGCTGATGCCGAAATTAAGTCATGCTGAAATTGTGGTCAACGAAAATTAAGCACGACTAACATTTCTCTTGCGAAAACGTTTGCCTGACAGGATGGGAAGGTGCGCTGCGGACTGGCTCAGGGCGTCGGATGGTCGTCGAACAGGCCCATGGTGGTGATGGTCAGGACTTCCGCCACATCGCTGCCGACGTTGGCCAGGCAATGGGTCTTGGTCGCGTCGAAGTGCACCGAGTCGCCGGCGCCGAGGGGGTACTGGCGCCCCTCGATGGTGTAGACGATCTGCCCGGACAGGACGTAGGAGAACTCTGCGCCCTCATGGGAGATCAGCTCCGACTGGTAGCCCACCGGCATGTTCATCTTGACCGCATTGATCAGGTTGCCGGGGAAGGAGCTGGACAGGCGTTCGTAGGCCAGCGGCTGGCCCTCGATGGTGTAGCGTACCCGCTCGCCTTCGTGGGAGTCGGGCTGGGGTTGTGCCGGTTGGTCGAACAGGGCATTGAGCGGGATATTCAGCGACTTGGCGATGTTGGCCAGGGAAGAGATCGATACACCGGTGAGGTTGCGCTCCGCCTGGGAGAGGAAGCTCGCGGTGAGACCGGATTCGCTGGCGACTTGGTGCAGGGTCTTCTTGGCGGCGCGGCGATAGCGGCGCAGGCGTTCGCCGATGCGGTCTACGGTCATTGGGGAGACTCTTGTTGAAAGGCGCAGTATACCCAGCGCGGGGCGTCAATAAAGTCTGACAGATGAACTACCCGAACCCCTATTTTTTAAGTGTGACTGAAAATTTGTTTTGACCTGAATTTAAGCTCGACTTAAATTTCAGCCCGGTCCAGACGAGGAGAACAACAAATGACCGTGGGTGTTGGCGGGAGTACCCCTGCGCAGGCGCTGGAGCGTCTGCGGAACATGATGGACGGCGCGCAGCCGATCGGCCTGGCGTCTTACCGTGCGCGAATCGCCGCGGCCCAGGCGTGGATGGGCGAGCATGGCATCGCCGCGGCGTACCTGCATGCAGGCAGCAACCTGCGTTACTTCAGCGGCGTGCAATGGCACCCCAGTGAACGCCTGGTGGGTGCGCTGCTGCCCGCCGAGGGCGCCCTCGAATACCTTGCGCCGGCCTTCGAGGAAGGGACGGTGCGCGACTTCCAGGTGGTCGACGGCGCCATCCACACCTGGGAGGAACACCAGGATCCCTACCGCCTGCTGCTCGATCGCCTGGAGGCGCTCGGCGTGGGTGAGCGCAGCACGGTCGCACTGTGTCCGAGCCTGCCGTTCGGCATGTTCGAGCGCTTGCGCCAACTGGCGCCGGGCAGGAACTTCGTCAGCGCCGCGCCGCTGATCGACCAGGGACGGATGCGCAAGTCGGCCGAGGAGCTGGCGCTGATGCAGCGGGCCAAGGACATGACCCTGGAAGTGCAGAAGGCCGCGGCGAGCATTCTCCGTGAAGGCATCAGCACCACCGAAGTCGCCGAGTTCATCCACCAGGCGCACCGCAAGGTGGGTGCGCCCGGTTCGACCTTCTGCATCGTCCTGTTCGGTGCCGCCAGTGCCTTCCCGCATGGGGTGAAGCATGCGCAGGTGTTGAAGGATGGCGACATGGTGCTGATCGATACCGGCTGCCAGGTGCACGGCTACCAGTCGGATATCACCCGCAGCTATGTGTTCGGCACGCCCAGCGCACGCCAGCGCGAATTCTGGGGGATGGAGCGCGACGCCCAACTGGCGGCCTTCGAGGCCGCGCGTCTGGGCCAGCCCTGCGAGGCGGTGGACGCCGCCGCGCGGCGTTCGTTGGAGGCCAACGGCCTGGGGCCGGACTACCGCCTGCCTGGCCTGCCGCACCGCACCGGGCATGGCATCGGCATGGACGTCCACGAAGGCCCGTACCTGGTGCGTGGCGATCGCACGCCGCTGGATGTCGGCATGTGCTTCAGCAACGAACCGATGATCTGCGTGCCCGGCGAGTTCGGCATTCGCCTGGAGGATCACTTCTACATGACGGAGGAAGGTCCGCGCTGGTTCACCCAACCGAGCCCGTCCATCGACGATCCCTTCGGCCTCGGCGGCTGAGCCGGCCGAACGATAACGCCGCACGCGGCAAGGCAAGGGCCAGGGCTTCC
This sequence comes from Pseudomonas sp. HMSC067G02, assembly GCF_001813485.1. Taxonomy (NCBI): domain Bacteria; kingdom Pseudomonadati; phylum Pseudomonadota; class Gammaproteobacteria; order Pseudomonadales; family Pseudomonadaceae; genus Pseudomonas; species Pseudomonas sp. HMSC067G02. Next base: position 2,565 of record NZ_KV812693.1, on the reverse strand, counting down.
CGCGTGCGGCGCAGCGATCAGTCCAGCTTCACCCGCGAAAAGTCCCGCGCCGACATCGGGCTCATGCGGTAGCCGCTGACGTTCTTGCGTTGCGCGTCGAACATCAACGGATGCGCCAGCGGCAACCAGGGCATCTGCTCGTGGAAGATCCGCTGCGCTTCCTTGTACAACGCTACCCGTTGGCTCTCGTCGTTGCTCATGCGCGCCTTGCGGATGGCTTCGTCGAAGCCCTTGTCGCACCAGCGCGCGCGATTTTCCCCGGACTCCACCGAGGCGCAGCCGAGGTTGTGGGTGAGGAAGTTGTCCGGGTCGCCGTTATCGCCGATCCAGCTGTAGAGCATCATGTCGTGTTCGCCGGCCTTGGTGCGCTTGACCATCTCGCCCCACTCGAGCTGGTGGATGTTCACCCGGATGCCGATGGCGGCCAGGTCGGACTGGATCAGTTGCGCCACTCGCGCCGGGTTGCCGCCGGGGCCGCTGCCGGTGCTGATGTAGAGGTTCAGGGGTGTGTCCGGGGCGACGCCGGCTTCCTTCAGCAGGGCCTTGGCCTGTTCGGGGTCGTAGGGCCAGTCGCGGATGCTGTCGTCGTAGCCGAGCAGCATCGGCGGGTGGGGCCGATGGCCGGGCGGGCCTGGTCGCCGAAGACGATCTTCAGGTAGGACGACTTGTTGAAGCCCATGGCGATCGCCCGGCGCACGCGCGGATCGTCGAACGGTTCGTGCCGGGTGTTGATCGCGGCGTGGGAGGTGATCATCGCCGCTTCTTCCAGCACCGTCAGTTGCGGGTCCTGGCGCAACGCGGCGACGTCTTCCGGCTTGGGCGTCAGGGCGATCTGGCATTCGTTGCGACGCAGGCGCTGCACGCGCACGTTGGGATCGAGGGTGATCGCCAGCACCAGGTGGTCGATGGCCGGCTTACCCTTCCAGTAGTCGGGGTTGGCCGCGTAGCGCACCTGGGCATCCTTGCGGTAGCGGGTGAAGACGAACGGGCCGGTGCCGATCGGCTTGCTGTTGAGTTCGTCGCCCTTGCCCCTGGCGATCAGTTGGCCGGCATATTCGGCGGAGAGGATCGAGCCGAACGGCATGGCCAGGTCGGCGAGGAACGGCGCCTCCGGGTGCTTGAGGACGAAGCGCACCTGGTGCTCGTCGATCTTCTCGATGCGCTCGATGATGTCGCGCAGTTGCATGGCGTCGGCGTAGGGGTAGCCGCTGGGCGAAAGGTCGTGGGCGGGGTGCTGCGGATCGAGCATGCGCTGGAAGCTGAACAGCACGTCGTCGGCGTTGAATTCGCGGCTTGGCTTGAAGTAGTCGGTGCTGTGGAATTTCACGCCCTGGCGCAGGCGGAAGGTGTAGACGAGGCCGTCAGCGGAGACGTCCCAGCTTTCCGCCAGGGCCGGGATCACCGTGGCGCTGCCCGGAGCGAACGCGGCCAGCGCGTTGTACAGCGGATGGGCTGAGGCGTCGAAGGTGTAGCCGGAGGTATAGCGGGCCGGATCGAACCCTTCCGGCGCCGCTTCGGTGCACACCGCCAGGGTCTTCGGCTGGGCCTGGATGGCGGCGCTGGCGGCGAAGGCGAGTAGCAGCAGGCTGTAGCGCAGGGCAGAGCGTGGTCGCATGGATGACTCCTCTGGAGCGGGACGGCCGGGTCGGCCGCCCTGGGGAGAGGCGCCGCCTCGCTCGTGGCGGGGCGGCGCGGCTGGCAGGCGAAGCTACTTGCCGACGCTGACCTCGTAGAACGAGTTCAGGCCGAACGGGCTGATCCTGAAGTCGTGTACCGTCTTGCGCATCGGCTGGTACACGGTGGAGTGGGCGATCGGGGTGATCGGCACTTGTTCCTTGAGGATGTGCTGGGCCTGCTTGTACAGCTCGGTGCGCTTGCCCTGGTCGGTGGTGCGCTTGGCATCCTTGACCAGCTTGTCGTAGCCGGCGTCGCACCATTTGGAGAAGTTGTTGCCGTCCACCGCGTCGCAGCCGTAGAGGGTGCCGAGCCAGTTGTCCGGGTCGCCGTTGTCGCCGCTCCAGCCGATCAGCATGGCGTCATGCTCGCCGCCCTTGGCGCGCTTGATGTATTCGCCCCATTCGTAGGTGACGATCTTCGCCTTGATACCGATCTTCGCCCAATCGTTCTGCAGCATTTCCGCCATCAGCTTGGCGTTGGGGTTGTAGGGGCGTTGTACCGGCATGGCCCACAGGGTGATCTCGGTGCCTTCGGCGACCCCGGCCTTCTTCAGCAGCTCCCTGGCCTTGGCCGGATCGTAGGGCGCGTTCTTGATGGTCTCGTCGTAGGACCACTGGGTCGGCGGCATGCCGTTGCTCGCCAACTGGCCGGCGCCCTGGTAGACGGCGTCGATGATGGCCTTCTTGTTCACCGCCATGTCCAGCGCCTGGCGTACTTCCAGCTTGTCGAACGGCTTGTGGGTGACGTTGTAGGCGATGTAGCCGAGGTTGAAGCCGGCCTGCGACGGCAGGTTCAGGTTCGGGTCCTTCTTCAGCGCGTCGAGGTCGGCGGGTCGTGGGTTGAGGGTGATCTGGCACTCGCCGGCCTTGAGCTTCTGCGCGCGCACCG
>NZ_KV812692.1:35731-49098 GCF_001813485.1 Pseudomonas sp. HMSC067G02 | reverse complement strand
TGCCCGGATAGCCCTCGGCATACTTGTTGGTCAGACCGCTGCCCTGCGCCTGCATGACCCGCTTGCTGGTGTAGTTCTCCGAGGCGATCAGTTCGAGATGGTCTTCCTGGCGGGCCTCTTCGGCGTCCATCGCGGCGAGCAGTTCGTCGTCGTAGCCGCGGATCTGGTCATGCTTGCTGAACATCGCTGGGTCTCCCTGCGGCGCCGGAACCGCGCCGGAATGGCTGCAACGGGACACGCGGTCCCTTTGCCAGCGATGGTATGACCGGCCCTGCCGGCCCAGATGCCTATGCACGCCACGGGGAGGTGCGTTTGCGACATGGCGGTGGGATTCGGCAACCGATGCGGAACGCCCCGGGCTGGCGCTAAACTGCGTGCTCTTCGTCTTGCGAGAACACCATGAAACGCCCGCTGATCTTCCTTTCCGCCGTGCTGCTCGGCGCATCCCTGCAAGGGTGCGGGGGCGGCGATGAAAAGCAGGCCGCCGCGCCTGCGCTGCCGGCCGATTCCTGCACCGGCCATGAACTCGAAGTGGCCTTGCCGCCGGCCGGCAAGCCACTGTTCGGCTACGACTTCCTCTCCCGCCAGTGCGGCTACAACGATGCCACCGTGGTCTTCGGCGCCGCCGACGACAGCAAGCGCCTGGAGATCGTCCTCACCGACACCGGCCTGCCGGCGCCGCCGACCGAGGGCGACGCGGTGGCCTATCGGGCGGCGCAGGACAAGCTGCGCGAGATGACCCAGACCAACCTGACCCTGCTCCACAAGACCCGCGAGACCGCCCTGAAGAACGGCACCGCCGAGCGCTTCGGCGGCGAGGACTACCTGCCGCTGATCGATACCACGCGAATGGGCGACCCGTTGGGGGTGATGGTCCCGGCCAAGGGCGAGGAGGGCGTCTCGACCCTCAGCGGAGTGATCAAGAACCGCTACGTACTGACCCTCAGCACCCGCGACATGCCCAATGGCGGCAGCGCCACGGCGATGCGCCAGGTGCTGGTGCCGTTCGTCGAGCAGATGAAGCTGACCAAGCTACCCTGACAGACTGTGCCGGCACGTACCCGTACCGGCGCGACCGCACGGAGCCCCACGAGGGCTCGGCAACCGTTCCATCCGAGGCCCACATGACCGATAACACCCAACAGTTCGCCAGCGACAACTATTCCGGTATCTGCCCCGAAGCCTGGGCGGCGATGGCCGAAGCCAACCGCGGCCACGAGCGCGCCTATGGCGACGACCAATGGACCGCACGCGCTTCGGACTACTTCCGCCAGTTGTTCGAGACCGATTGCGAAGTGTTCTTCGCCTTCAACGGCACCGCCGCCAACTCCCTGGCCCTGGCCGCGCTGTGCCAGAGCTACCACAGCGTGATCTGCTCGGAGACCGCCCACGTCGAGACCGACGAGTGCGGCGCGCCGGAGTTCTTCTCCAACGGCTCCAAACTGCTGCTGGCGCAGACCGAGGTCGGCAAGCTGACCCCGGCGTCGATCCGCGACATCGCTCTCAAGCGCCAGGATATCCACTATCCGAAGCCGCGCGTGGTGACTCTCACCCAGGCCACCGAGGTCGGCACGGTGTACCGCCCGGACGAGTTGAAGGCGATCAGCGCCACCTGCAAGGAACTCGGCCTGCACCTGCACATGGACGGCGCGCGCTTCTCCAACGCCTGCGCCTTCCTCGGCTGCTCGCCGGCGGAGCTGAGCTGGAAGGCCGGGGTCGACGTGCTCTGCTTCGGCGGCACCAAGAACGGCATGGCGGTGGGCGAGGCGATCCTGTTCTTCAACCGCGACCTGGCGGAGGACTTCGACTACCGCTGCAAGCAGGCCGGCCAACTGGCCTCGAAGATGCGCTTCCTCGCCGCGCCCTGGGTCGGCGTACTGCAGGACGATGCCTGGCTGCGCTACGCCGATCACGCCAACCGCTGCGCGCGCCTGCTGGCCGAACTGGTGGCCGACGTTCCCGGCGTCAGCCTGATGTTCCCGGTAGAAGCCAACGGCGTGTTCCTGCAGCTTTCCGAGCCGGCGATCGAAGCCTTGCGCGCGCGCGGCTGGCGCTTCTACACCTTCATCGGCGAAGGTGGCGCGCGTTTCATGTGTTCCTGGGATACCGATATCGAGCGGGTCCGCGAACTGGCGCGGGACATCCGCCTGGTGATGGGCGCCTGAGTCCGCTCTCGGCCGCCTCCATGAACCGGGGCGGCCGCTCTTTCCTCAGTTCTTGTGGATAACTCTGTGGGCTAACTGTTCGGGAGCTATGCAAAAGTGCCCCCGGCAACACCCTCCCTATCTCCGCCGGGGGTGTTGGAAGCCTTTATCCACGCGGTTCCACTCCCATGCCAGGAGAACCTGGCCAATCCACAAACACTGTGGAGTCGAATGTGAATAACGTGTTCGCAGTCGCTTCCGCGCGGCGCCCTGCCGGGCTCTTCGGAGGTTGGTCGGTTTTTGAGCGAAAACAGCCGTTTGTGAAAGGACGATGAAGGTTCAGGTGAAAAGCGCTGACGAAACGGTGACGGGCATTGTCCCTGCGGGACCCAGACAGGCCTGTGGATAGAAAAGCAAGGAGCGAAGTGGGGGCAAATGCCGCAAACCCCCTGCGCGGACGTAACGGCTTGAGGAAAAAGACAAAATTCTCCCGCTCCGATGGCGGTGGAACAGCGGTTGCGGCCGCCGCCGGGAATTTCCCCCAATTCCTGTTGAGGTCAGTGTGCAGAGCCTGTTTATAGAATGCTGGGAGCCAGAGGGCCCGCGCCTTCCAGGCTATTGGTCAAGAATTGAGCGGATTTTCTGTCAACAGGCTGCCGGCTTGCTTTAGGGGGCATGTGCACAAACGCAGGGTTGCTCACAAAAGGCCTGGAAAGCCTTGTGGACAACCTGTATGGATAGTTCTGTAAGCCTTATAAGGTAAGGCCTGCATGGAGTTGGTCAATAAATGGTCAGGCCGGGCGGGAAGGGATGAAGAGCCAGAATAGGCCAGGTTTTTTCTTCATCCTGTGAATATTTTTCTGGTTTTCCCCAAGGGGAGTGTAAAGCCCTGTGGAAAAATTGTTCGCTCACGCTTGGGGCGGCCGGACGGCGGGGTCTCTGGCGGATTGATCGTTAAATGAGCAGGAGACTGCGCCTAGCGCGAGCGGAGGAGAAGCGCGATTTACCCGGAGGGGTAGCCGGATGTGCTGGCGGAGCCCATGCGCCAGGGCGAGTGGACATCGTCGGTATAGCGATCGTTGACCCGCGGGGTATCAGGGGGGGTCTCATGGACCACACGGTCTGTGGATAAGTCTGTGATCAACCTACCCTCGAAAGGCCTCTCCAGAGATCGGCAAGGGCTTTGTTCCTGGAGCCTGAAACCAACTTGAAGTTGTCGTTTTTACCTTTAACTTCAAATGCTTACAATCGATCGTCGAGAACGCCAAGGTGGCGAGAAGACACCTGTATGGAATTCCAGTCCGAATGTGGACAACCTTGGCGCCCTGGTGTTTTCAAGTATGAGAAGGACAGAGCTGCGCGATGGCTCTGGTGGTTGGCCGGAGCCTTGATTACCCTTGGCTTTTGCCAGGAAAGTGGGATGGATCATGGATGATCGGATGTCAGACAAGCCGCTCGGCCGCTTGTTGCTCGAAGGCCTCGGCGAGATCGCCTGGATCGCCGTGCTGGTGGCCCTTGGCGTCCTCCTGCCGTTGCCGCTGGTAGCGCTGGGTTGGGCGCTGCTGCTGGGCGCCGAGTGGGCCATGGATCGTTGGCGCGGCAAGGTGCCGTATCGCCTGCAACAGGCGCTGTTCTTCTGGGTTCTGGGTGGCGGCATCGCCCTGGGCCAGGCACTGCCGGGCTTCTGGCTGGGACTGGGCGGTGGCTTGCTGGCGGTGATCGGCGGCGTGCTGCTGCAGATCCGTTTCGAGCGTGGCCTGCGCCTGGAGCGCCAGGCTCCGCAGGCGCTGGACGTACCGCTGCCGGCGGGAGGTAGCGCCTGGGGCGGCGAAGCGCCCGAGCGAACCCCCGAGGGCGAGCCGATCCGCCTGTTCGACGGCGGCGAGATCGCCATGGGCGGCCCGCTGGTATGCCACTACCTGATGCCCGACGGTTGCTTCATCCCCGACTGCAATCCTTCGGCACGCTTTTCCAGCGATGGCTGCCACTTCGTTTCGCCGATACCGAGCCGAGGCGCGTGGGGCCTGGCGATCTTCGACCGGCAGGAGCGGTTGCTTTACCGCTGTGCCGTGGACAACTTCTGGGAGCTGGACAGCGTCACCGAGCGCGAGGTGATCGGCCGGCACAGCCCGCTGACGTCCAACGCACCGCAGCGCCTCGAGCTGCAGGCGCTCAAGGCCGGCAGCGAGGCCGAGGCCTTCGTTGCCATCGGTGACCTCTGGCTGCCCGAAAGCGAATGGCAGCGCTGGAGCGGGGATCTGCGTGCGCAACCGCTACCGTCCCCGCTTGGCGGGCCCGCGCTGGAAATCCGCCCCTGGCTGCCGGCCAGCCTGCTGGCCCTGGACGATCCTTTCGCGCCGCTGCGCGCCAACCGCGGCGAGCTGTGGATAAACGGCGAGGCCAGCGGCCTCTACCTGTCGCGGGAAGCGCCGCCATTGGCTTGGAACGATGACGGCCGGGCGCTGGCGCTGCAGGCAGCAGGCGAGCCCCTGGGGCAGGATACCTACTGGCTTTGGCGAGAGGGTGGCGGCCTGCGTGCGCTGGGCGCGCCGTGGTCGGCGTTGCCCGCCGAGCCCCATGCCGGCGGGCCCGAACTGCTCGGGCTGGAGGATGGCTGGCTGCGTTTCGGCCTGGACCTGGCGCAACCCTGCCTGACCTACGAACGCTACGGCACGCTGGGTTCGTACAGCCATTCCAGCCTCTACCTTCTGCACGCTCGCGATGCGGACGACCGGCCGCGCTGGCGCGAGGCCGACATGCCGCGCCTGGACCTGTTGCTGCCCCTGGATGGCGCGGCCGGCAGGCCGGGATGCCTGTTGCAGAGCGCACCGCTGGCCGATGGCAGCCGGGCCGTCTGGGAGTGGTTGCGCGACGATCAGGAGGCGGAGCGCGGCGCCTATGCCTTGCGCCTGGGCGACTGGCGCCTGGATGGCGAGTGGACGCTCGACCACCGCGTGTCCGATTGCGGTCGCTACCTGGCCCTGGTGGCCTTCGCCGAGGCGCCGACCCTGCCGCAGCGCCTGGCCATACTCGATAGCCGGGAGCGGCGTCTGGAGTGGCTCGCCGAGCCGCTGGCCGATCTACACCTGCAAGGTTTCATCGATGGCCAGGTGCATCTGCTCCACCTGCTCGGCCGCAACGCCTACCAGCCGCCGGGCGGGCCGGGCGAAGGCGACCCCGGCCTGTTGCGCCGCTTCGACGAAGGCTTGCCCGAGCTCGGCGCCTGGCACGCATTCGGCCGCTTCCACGACGACTGGCGGCATTACTACGAGCAGGCGCGGGTGGCGTTCGATGGCACGGCCTGGCGGCTGTGCCCCGCGTCGCGCTGGCTGGACGCACCGCCGCGGCCCTGGAGCGACGGCGACTTCGTCTTGCCGTCGGTGGGCGCGAAGGACGCCGCCTGGGGCTTCGGTTTCCACTACGAGGGCATGCACCGCGACGAGGACGTGCGCGCCGGGTTCAGCCGCGACGGCTACCTGCTGACCGCGTCGGGCATCGGCTTGGGCAACCTGGCGGCGCCAATGATCTGGTCGGCGGACGGTCGCTACCTGGCGCTGACCCGGCACGTCCAGCGCTACGAGGAAAGCGAGCTGGAGCGGGACCAGTGGCGCCTGCTGCTGCTCGACGTGCAAGAGCGGACGTTGCGTCGCTACCGCGACGACCTCGGCGAGTACCCGTGCTTCGACAGCTTCGACGACGACCTGTGCTTCCGCTGCGCGGGGACGGGGCGCTACGTGCTGGCCCTGGACTCGCTGCTGAAGGCTCCCGCCGAGCCGCTGCAGGCCTGCGTCGGACGCTGGCTGCCGGCCGAGGAGCTGCCGCGGCGGCGCTACTGGGAGCGCCTGGCGTTTCCCTCGCGTCCTCAGTAGTCGATGACCACGTCGCCCTTGGGCACGCTGCAGCAGGAGAGGATGTAGCCTTCGGCGACATCCTCGTCGGTGATCCCGCCGTTGTGCTCCATCTCCACCTCGCCGGCGGTCTTCATTACCTTGCAGGTGCCGCAGATGCCCATCCCGCAGGCCTTCGGAATGTGCAGGCCGAGCTTGGCGGCGGCGGCGTGCACGGTTTCCCCGGGGCTGACGCGGATGCTCTTGCCGGTGGCGGTGAATTCCACCTGGTGCTGGTCGGCGACCGGTACCTCCGGCGCCTCGGCGGCTTCCGCGGCCAGTTCCCTGACGTCGGCGCGGACCTCCGGCGGAGTCGGCCCGAAGGCTTCCTCGTGGTAGCGGCTCATGTCGTAGCCGTGGCCCTGCAGCAGGTGCTTCACCGCGCTCATATAGGGCGTCGGGCCGCAGCAGAAGATTTCCCGCTCGAGGAAGTCCGGGGCGATCAGTTCCAGCATGCGCAGGTTCAGGTAGCCACGGTAGCCGGCCCAGGCTTCGCCGAGGCCGTGGCGCTCGCAGATGATGTGCAGGCTGAAGTTGTCGATCCGCGAGGCCATGTGCTCCAGCTCGCGGTGGTAGATGATGTCCTTCGGCGAACGGGCGCTGTGGACGAAGACCATGTCGACGTTGGCGTTGGTGTCGAAGAACCAGCGCGCCATGGACATCACCGGGGTGATGCCGACCCCGCCGGAGAGGAACAGCACCTTGTCGGCCGGGAAGTCGATGGCGTTGAACAGGCCGACCGGACCGTGCACCGGTAGCTCCTGGCCTTCCTTGAGGTTGTCGTGCAGCCAGTTGGAAACCCGCCCGCCCGGCACCCGCTTGATGGTGATGGAGAAGCTGTAGGGCACCGAGGGCGAGCTGGAGATGGTGTAGGAGCGCATCACCGGCTCGCCGTCGATCTCCAGCTCCAGGGTGACGAACTGGCCCGGCTTGAAGAAGAACAGGATCGGCTGGTCGGCCATGAAGCAGAAGGTGCGCACGTCCCAGGTTTCCTGGATGACCTTGACGCAGCGCACGAGGTGCCGGCCGTTGGCCCAGGTCTGGGTGGTGACCGGATTGAGGAAGTTGCTCGACATGATGATCTCTCCGTGCGCACGGGGCCGAACGATGGCCTGATGGGGCGGATTGTGCGCATCGCCGTGGCCGCTCATTTACCTGCCAGCGACATTTACATGCTTATCGCGACCTGCCTGCTGGGGCGCGGCCCGGAGCGTCGGAAACGGATGCGGTCATGTCGCCCATGGATAAGGTCGGCGGCGGGCGCGGGCCCACACTCCAGACCAGCCGAGACGAGGGTTTGCATGAACCCCGGGAGGGTAGAGCCCGGACGTGTAGAGCGACTGACCTTCATTCCCGCCACGGCGGGGCCCGTCCATCGGCAGGGCGGGATTCCGGACGCCGCGCCGGGATGAGGAAGGCTGTGAACGCCACCTTGCGTAGCAACCGTATCAGCCACTTTTTCCGCCGCCACCCGCGCGGGGGCGGCATGAGGAGTTACCGATGGACGTCACTTCCACCCTGAGTCTCGGCGATCCCCTGGAACCGGCCCGCAAGGCCACCGCCGACATGCTGCGCAGCCGCGACCACAGCTTCTCGCTGCCGCAGCCCTTCTACTGCGACCAGCGCCTGTTCGAGATCGACATGCAGGAGATCTTCCACAAGGAATGGCTGATCGCCGGCATGACCTGCGAGATTCCCGCCAAGGGCAATTTCCTCACCCTGCAGATCGGCAAGAACCCGGTCCTGGTGATCCGTGGCGCCGAAGGCCAGGTGCATGCTTTCCACAATGTCTGCCGGCACCGCGGCTCGCGCCTGTGCGTGAGCGAGAAAGGCAAGGTGGCCAAGCTGGTCTGCCCCTACCACCAGTGGACCTACGAGCTGGATGGCCGCCTGCTGTTCGCCGGCACCGAGATGGGCGCCGACTTCGACATGAAGGAGTACGGCCTGAAGCCGATCCAGGTGAAGACCGCCGGCGGCTACATCTTCATCAGCCTGGCGGAGAACCCGCCGGCCATCGACGACTTCCTGGCGACGCTCGAGCACTACATGGAGCCGTACGACATGGAGAACGCCAAGGTGGCGGTGCAGACCACCATCCGCGAAGCCGCCAACTGGAAGCTGGTGATCGAGAACAACCGCGAGTGCTACCACTGCAACGGCTCCCACCCGGAACTGCTGAAGACCCTGCTGGAGTGGGACGACGTCACCGACCCGCGCGCCAGCCAGGCGTTCAAGGACCAGGTGGCGGCCTGCACCAGCGCCTGGGACGCCGAGAAGATCCCGTACGCCCATGCCAGCTTCGGCCTGCGCAATCGCATCGTGCGCATGCCGCTGCTGGACGGCACGGTGTCGATGACCATGGACGGCAAGCAAGGCAGCAAGAAGCTCATGGGCCGGATCAAGAACCCCGACCTCGGCTCGATGCGCATCCTGCACCTGCCGCACTCCTGGAACCACTGCATGGGCGACCACCTGATCGTCTTCACCGTGTGGCCGATCAGCGCCCAGGAAACCCTGGTCACCACCAAATGGCTGGTGCACAAGGACGCGGTGGAAGGCGTCGACTACGACGTGGCGCGCCTGCGCGAGGTATGGGACGCGACCAACGACCAGGATCGTCGGCTGGCCGAGGAGAACCAGCGCGGGATCAACTCCGACGCCTACCAGCCTGGTCCATACTCGAAGACCTACGAGTTCGGTGTGATCAATTTCCTCGACTGGTACAGCGAGCGCATGCTGAACAACCTCGGCGAGGAGTCCGCCCACGTGCGCAAGGTGGCCGGCAGCTGAGCCGGACGAGGCGCCCCCTGGCGGGGCGCCGCTGCGGAGGAAAGGTCATGGACAACCTGCTGTTCTACGTCAGTTCCGCTTTCGTCAGCCTGCTGCTGGCCTGGAACCTGTTCGCCTGCTGGCGCCGCCAGCGGCCGCCGGAGAAGTCCCGGCCCTGAGCCCGCGCGCACGCCTTGCCTCCCACCTCCGCCCCCTGACAGCCTCCCAGCAAAAGGACTAAGGTGGGAGGACTCAACCTGAACGGGCCGCTCAAGGGCGGCCTCTGGAGGCAAGCGTGGAAAACAATCCCCTGTGGGCCGAACTGGGCAAGCACTGGAAACTGGTGGCCCTGCGCGGCGTGGCGGCGCTGGTGTTCGGCGTCCTGACCCTGCTCTCGCCGGCCCTGGCGCTGACCGTGCTGGTGCTGTTCTGGGGCGCCTACGCGCTGGTGGACGGAGCGTTCGCCCTGATCGCCGCGTTCAACATGCGCAGCGATGGGCAGTTCAACTGGCCGCTGGCGCTGGTCGGGGTGATCGGCGTGGCGGCCGGCCTGGTTGCGTTCTTCTGGCCGCAGCTGACCGCCATCGGCCTACTCCTGATCATCGCCGGCTGGGCGCTGGCGATGGGCATCTTCCAGATCGTCGCGGCGATCCGCCTGCGCAAGTCGATCCAGAACGAATGGTGGATGATCCTCTCTGGTGCCATCTCGGTGCTGTTCGGCGTGCTGATGATCGCCAACCCCGGCGCCGGGGCGCTGGCGGTGGTCTGGGTGATCGGCGCCTACGCGGTGTTCTTCGGCGTGTTGCTGGTCATGCTCGCGCTGCGCTTGCGCAAGACTTCGACCCTGAAGGCCTGACGCGGTGGCGGCGAAGCCGGCGGAGGAAACGCGCTGGTGCCTGTGGCGCCAGGACGACAACGGCAATGCCTTCGTCATGCGCCGCGACCTGACGCGCGACGAGGCCTGCGCGCTGGTCAAGGACTACCAGGCGCGCGGGCATCGGCAGCTGTATTGGGCGAGTCCGCAGGCGCGCGACTAGCCGGATGCCCCGGCGATCCGCTCGACCAGCGCCTCCAGGCGCTGCTCCACCGCCCGCAGGCGCGGCGACTCGCCGTCGTTCGCGCCGAGCTGGCGGGCGCAGAGATTGAGCGCGGAGAGCACCACCAGCTCGTTGCTGGTGACGTAGGGAAACTTGCGCTTGTTGGCGTCCACTTCCGCCTGCAGCAACGCGGCGGCGTCCGCGAGGGCCCGCTCCTCGCCGGCCGGCACGCGGATCGAATAGTCCCGGCCGAGGATCGACAGGACCTGGACGCCGTCGCGGCTCATGCGCTAACCGGTTGCTGCGCGCTGAGGCGCTCGACCAGGGCTTCCAGGCGGGCCTGGGTGCCGCTCTGCTTTTCTTCCTGCTCGAGCATGGAGAGTTGCAGGGTTTCGTTTTCCTCGGTGGCCTGGCGCAGCTGCTGCTGAAGCTGGTCGTGGCTGTCGCGCAGGGCCTGGTTCTGTTGCAGTAGCTCGGCTACCAGGGTTTCCAGGCGTTCCAGGGTGTTCTCCAGCATGATCTCGTCCCAGTCGTTCAAAGGGCGCGCAGGATAAAGAAAAGCGCCTGCCGAAGCCAGGTCCGTGGTCGGTTGCCAGGCTTCGGCACCCGGCTTCACCAGTGAAAGCTGCCGCCCAGCGAGTAGTGCCCGGGGTCGGCGACGAAGGGATCGCGATCGGTGGCCGGCGGGCAGTTGCGCCGCTTCAGGCAGTCATCGGCGCGCTCGGCGTAGCTGCGTTCGTCGCCGCTGACGCGGACGTCCGGAAGGATGCCGGAGAAGGAGGGATAGCCCTGGGCGCAGCCGACCAGGAACAGGAACGGCAGGAAAGGGAAGAGGCGTCGGCTCATGGGGATACTCCGGTGGGTGGGGATCATTGGGGTTGCTCGACGATGCGGCGGATGGTGCCGCCGCAGATGTCGGTGAAGCAGCGGTCGTAGTCGGAACCGCAGTTGAAGTTGCCGGAGCCGCCGAAGCCGTTGTAGCCGAACGAGGAGGAATAGCCTGGTGCCAGGCATTCCTTGCGCGCCTGCTTCTTGCTCTTGCCCTGGCTGCAATAGTGGTAGCTGCGCCGTTCCGCTTCGCGCAGGCGGTTTTCGTTCTGCCATTCCAGGCGCGCGAGGCTTTCGCACTGGCTCTGTTGCGTGCGGCACTGGGCGACGCAGGTGCGTCCCGCCTCGCTCGGCGGCATCACGTACTGGTAGCGGACGGAGGGGCCGCAGCCCGAGATCAGGGCGAGCGCGAGCGCAACGCCCGAGAGGTTCAGGTGTCTGTTCATGGTTTCTGGTTGGGAAAGGGTGGAGCGGGGATCAGTCGTCCGCGACGTATTCCAGGATGTCGCCCGGCTGGCAGTCCAGGAAGGCGCAGATCTTCTCCAGGGTGTCGAGGCGGATGCCCTTGACCTTGCCGTTCTTCAGCAGGGACAGGTTCTGTTCGGTGATACCGATGGCTTCCGCCAGCTCCTTGGAGCGGACCTTGTTCTTCGCCAGGATGACGTCTAGTCGGATGATGATCATGGGGTCGTCATATGAAGGCTCTTACTTCTTCGTCCAGTTTCCTGGCTTCGCTCATCATCAGGCCGAACGAGCAGAGAAAGATCGCCTTGAGGAACTCGTAGGCCGCTTCGGAAGTGAGTCCTATCGAAACGCTCAGGACACGCTCGCCGTCGGGCAGGTCGAGAGATAGTACAAGACCTTGCAGCGTATTGATAAATGGCTGGAGCAAGAGTGCCAGGAAGGACAGCAGGCCGATGTGCACCAGGGTCCTGGCGTTGCGCTGCGACCAGCGTTCGCCCTTGGCCAGGCGGCGGAAGAACAGGCCGGTGAGCGCCAGGCCGAACGCGGAAAGCAGGGTCGGCAGGTAGTCCAGCAGCATCAGCAGCGCCCGGCTGCTCCAGGACAGGACGAAGCCGTCGCTGGCCAGGCGCGGCATTTCATCGCTCCAGGCCTGCAGGTAGCCCTGCTCGCTGAGGCCGGAGAACCAGAGGTGGGTGTTCGCTCCGAGTTCGATGCAGGCCATGCCCCAGGCCAGGATGGCGCAGAGCATGCCGAGCAGATAGAGCTTGTGGTTGCTGAGATGCGTGGACAGCGCCATGCCGGGTTCCCCTGTGTGTTTCGCGTCTGGATGGCGAAACTAGGGAATAAATTATCGTAATACAATAATTTATCGTCACCACGTCATAACTTGTGATCTGGCGCACAGTGCGTTCTGACCCGCTTCAGCGGATCACGCCTTCCTCGCGCAGGAGCTTGAAGATGGCTTCGGCGCCGGCTTCCGCCGAAAGATCCTTGAGTACCTGCCCGGTACCGCCGGAGGCCTTGGCGGTGGCGGCTTTCATCCGCTCGGCGCCGGTCTTCGCCTTGATTACCTTGAGCCGCTTCGGGCGCGGCCGGGCCGGTTGCAGGCTGTCTTCGGCGAGCAGCGGGTCGTCGACCACCTCCACCTCATGGGCCTCGATCTCGCCACGCCTAGCCGGGCCGAAGGCGCTCTGCCGGGCCACCGGCGCGGCATTGTCGACGCTGGCGACGAACGGCAGGCGTACCCGCAGTCGGCGTCGCTGGCCGCGAGGCAGAGCCTGGAGGACCTGGGCGCTGCCGTCTTCGACCTTCTCGACCTCGGCCAGGCCGACCACCAGTGGCCAGCCCAGGCGCTCGGCGAGGAGGAAGGGCAGCATCCCGGAGCCTTCCCCGGTTTCCGCCTGGCTGCCGGTGAGCACCAGTTGCGCGCGAGAGTCGCGCAGGTGCTCGGCCAGTGCGGGCAGGGCGTCGGCGCCGGCCGGCTGTTCCAGCACGGACAAGCGTTCCAGGCCCATGCCGAGATAGCCGCGCAGCGCCTCGGCGTGCGGGTCGCCGGCGTGCAGCACCTGTAGGCGTGGGCCGCTCAGGCGCAGGCCGAGTTCCACCGCGCGGGCGTCCTGTTCGGCACGGCGCGGGCGTCCGGAGGCGGGGTGGGCGCCGATGGAGACCAGCGCGACGATGTTCAGCTCAGTCATGGTTCGATACCGATGAAAGGTACGTGGAAGCGGGTTCAGGCCGCATCGCGGGCGGCGCCGTTGCGGTGTGCCTCGGCCAGGCGGATCAGCGCGCGGAGGATTTCCGTCGAGTCGCCGATCACCGAGAGATCGGCGCGCTTGATCATGTCGCAGCCGGCGTCGCGGTTCACCGCCACCACCTTGTCGCAGGCGCCGATGCCCTGCAGGTGCTGGATCGCCCCGGAGATGCCCACCGCCAGGTAGACCCGCGCGGTGACCCAGGTACCGGTGGCGCCGACCTGACGGTTGCGCGGCATGTGCCCGTCGTCCACCGCCACCCGCGAGGCGCCCTCGGTGGCGCCGAGGGCGGCGGCGGCCTGGTGGAACAGCGCCCAGTCCTGCACGCCGTTGCCGCCGGAGAGAATGAACTCGGCCTCGGCCATGGGGATCCGCGCCGGGTCCACGGCCACCGGGCCGAGGTCCTCGATGCGTGGCAGGTTGCGCGCCACCTGCGCGGCCATGTGCAGTTCGCGAGCCTCATGGCGGGTTTCGCTGACCGGCTCC
>NZ_KV812692.1:0-35631 GCF_001813485.1 Pseudomonas sp. HMSC067G02 | reverse complement strand
CGAGCCTCATGGCGGGTTTCGCTGACCGGCTCGGCGCATTCCGCCGCGGCCAGCAGCAGGCGCGGCAGGGCGCGCTGGATGTCCTCGCGGCCGGCGCCGGCGCGGCCGATGCAGCGGCCGTCCTCGACCTGCCAGACGCGTCCGGCCGGCCGTTCGCCGAGTGCGGCGGCCAGGCGCCGGCCCAGTTCGCCACCGCCGTTGCGACTGTCCGGGAACAGCCAGTGGCGCGGGGCGAGCTGGTTCTCCAGGTTGCGCAGGGCGAGTATTCGCTGCTCGGGCGCGTAGCCGTCGTACTCGCCGCCGGCGAGGTGCAGCAGGCGGTCGACGCCGGCGCTGTCGAAGGCGCTTTCCTTGTGTTCGCCGAACACCACGGCGAGCACCGCGCCGTCGTTGCCGGCGAGCTTGCGGGCCAGTCCGAGGAGGTCCTTGTCGTGGCTGGAGAGACGGCCGCCGACCATGTCCGGGACCACCGCGACGAGGAATGCCGGTTGCTCGACCACATGCAGCGGCAACTGCGCTTCCTGCACTGCGCTGGCGCGGCGCGCGCCGCTGCCCTGCTGGCCGCCGGAGCGATCGATGCGGCGGATGCCGTTGGGGCCGACGAAGCCGACGGCGTGCGGGTTCTTGCGGACCACGCCGTGGGGGCCCATCCAGCGCACCTCGCCGCCTTGGGCGGAGTGCATGGCCGCATGCAGCGGATGCAGGCGGTTGCGGGCGATCCATTCGGCGCGTGGATCGCGACGGACGATGTCGTTCATGCGGAATGCTTCCTGTGGCTGCGGCTACCCGGTCCCGCGGCCCCCTCCCTGGAGGGAGAGGCCGCTATCCGTGCTGCCCCGGTCAGCAGCGGATTCGATGTGAAGCTCGACACTCTCATCAATGCACCTCCGCCACGGCTTCACGCCGCACCGGCTTTTTTGCCGGCGCTTCCGCCTGCTCTATCAGCGCTTCCGCCACCAGCTCGGCGATGTCCTTGATCTCCGGCCGCGGTGCCACCACGCCTTCGAGCATCGCGGTGCACTGCGGGCAGCCGACGGCCACCAGCTCGGCGCCGGTCTCGCGGATGTCGGCCATGCGCATGTCGGGAATCCGTTGCTTGCCGGGGATGTCGGTGATCGGCGCGCCGCCACCGCCGCCGCAACAGCGCGAGCGGAAGCCGGAGCGTTGCATTTCCTTGACCTCGATGCCGAGTGCGCGCAGCACGTTGCGCGGCGCCTCGTACTCGCCGTTGTAGCGGCCCAGGTAGCAGGGGTCGTGGTAGGTGACGCTGCCGGCCTTGCTGCGGCCCGGTTGCAGCGTGCCGGCGCGCAGCAGTTCGTCGATGAAGGTGCTGTGGTGCAGTACCTGGTAGTCGCCGCCGAGGGCGCCGTATTCGTTCTTCAGCACATGGAAGCTGTGCGGGTCGCAGCTGACGATGCGGGTGAAGCGGTATTTCGCCAGGGTCGCGATATTGCGCCTGGCCAGGTTCTGGAAGGTCGCCTCGTCGCCCAGCCGGCGCGCCACGTCGCCGCTGTCGCGCTCCTCCAGGCCGAGCACGGCGAAGTCCACCGCGGCTGCCTTGAGGATCTTCACGAAGGCGCGCAGGGTGCGCTGGTTGCGCATGTCGAAGGCGCCGTCGCCGACCCAGAACAGCACGTCGGCGCTCTTCTTCTCGCTCATCAGCGGCAGGTTCAGGTCGGCCGCCCAGTTCAACCGGCCGCCGGGGGCGAAACCGCCGGGGTTGTCGGTGGCGATCAGGTTGTCCAGCACCTCGGCGCCCTTGTTCGGCGTGGCGCCTTTCTCCAGGGTCAGGTGGCGGCGCATGTCGACGATGGCGTCGACGTGCTCGATCATCATCGGGCACTCCTCGACGCAGGCCCGGCAGGTGGTGCAGGACCACAGGGTGTCGGCGTCGACCAGGGCCTTGCCATCCAGCGCGACGATCGGCTGGTGCGGGCCGCCGCCGTGCTCGCCCAGCGGTTTGCCTGGATAGGGGCTGCCGGCGAACTTCGCGTCGTTGCCGCCGGCCAGGCCGATGACCATGTCCTGGATCAGCTTCTTCGGGTTCAGCGGCTGGCCGGCGGCGAACGCCGGGCACATCGCCTCGCACTTGCCGCACTGCACGCAGGCGTCGAACCCGAGCAACTGGTTCCAGGTGAAGTCACTGGGCTTTTCCACGCCCAGCGGCGCGTGCGGATCGGCCAGGTCGAGCGCCTTGAGGCCGGTGGAGCGGCCGCCGCCGAAGCGTTCGGCGCGGCGGTGCCAGGCCAGGTGCAGGGCACCGGCGAAGGCGTGCTTCATCGGCCCGCCCCAGGTCATGCCGAGGAACAGCTCGGACACGCCCCAGGCCACGCCAATGGCGAGGAGGCCGGCGAGGAACCAGCCGCCGAAGCCTTCCGGCAGGATGCCGGCCACCGGCAGGGTGGCGAGGAAGAAGCTCGCGGCGAACGCCAGCAGGCTCTTCGGCAGGCGCATCCAGGGGCCCTTCGACAGCCGCGACGGTGGGTCGAGGCGGCGGCGGGCGACGAACAGCGCGCCGACGAACATCAGCGCCGTGGCCGCCAGCAGGGCGAAGCCGAGGATCCGGCCGTGCAGCCCGAAACCGTGTACCAGGATCGCCAGCAGCGCCGCCAGGACGAAGCCGCCGGCGGTGGCGACGTGGGTCCTGGACATGTACCTGTCGCGCTCTACCACATGGTGCAGGTCCACCAGGTAGCGACGCGGCATCTGCAAGAGGCCGCCGATCCAGTCGACCTTGGCGGGTCGGCCGCGGCGCCACATGAGGAAGCGCTTCGCGGCGCCGAGCACGGCAAGTGCCAGGGCGGCGAAGAGCAGGACGGGAAGGAGGGTGTCGAGCATTTCTGGTCTCCCTGCGGGACGTCAGGCGGCGCTGGATCGGCCCCCTCTCCCGCTTGCGGGAGAGGGGGGGCGGCCGTGCCGGTCGGATGCCACGAGGCGTGTCTTAGAAATCCTTGCACAAGCGCAGCGCGTCATAGATCGCCGCATGGGTGTTGCGCTGGGCCACGCAGTCGCCGATGCGGAACAGCAGGTAGCCTTCTCCGGGCTGGCTGAGGCAGGGCTGCGGCTGGATCGCGAACAGCGCCTCGACGTCGATCTGGCCCTTGTTCCGCGAGCCCTGCTTGAGCGCGTAGTAGAGGCTCTCGTCGGGGCGCACGCCGTTTTCCACCACCACCTGGTCGACCACCCGCTCTTCCCGCGCGCCGGTGTATTCGTTCTCCAGCACCGCCACCAGCTTGTCGCCCTCGCGGTAGACCTTCTCCAGCATCAGGTCGCCGGTCATGATCACTTCCTTGGGATACATGCTGCGGTAGTAGGTGGGGAAGGTGGTGCCGCCGATGGCCACGCCCGGCTTGATGTCGTCGGTGACGATCTCCACCTGGGCGCCCTTGTCGGCGAGGAAGTCCGCCACCGACATGCCGCTGAACTCGCAGATGGTGTCGTAGACCAGCACGTTCTTGCCTGGCTCGACCGTGCCGTCGAGCACGTCCCAGCTGCTCACCACGAGGCCGTCGGCGGCGCCCCAGTGTTCGTTCTGCTCGAGGAACGGATGTCCGCCGTTGGCCAGCACCACCACGTCCGGGCGCAGGTCGAGGATGGTCTCGGGGTCGGCCGCGGTGCCCAGGCGCAGGTCGATGCCCAGGCGCGCCAGCTCCAGTTGGTACCAACGGGTGATGCCGGCGATCTGGTCGCGTTGCGGCGCCTTGGCGGCGGTGGTGATCTGGCCGCCGAGCTGCTCCTTCTTCTCGAACAGGGTCACGTCGTGGCCGCGCTCGGCCGCCACGCGGGCCGCTTCCATCCCGGCCGGCCCGCCGCCGACCACCACCACCTTGCGCTTCGGTCCGGCGGACTTCTCGATGATGTGCGGCACGCCCATGTATTCGCGGGAGGTCGCGGCGTTCTGGATGCACAGCACGTCCAGGCCCTGGTACTGGCGGTCGATGCAGTAGTTGGCGCCGACGCACTGCTTGATCTGGTCGACCTGGCCCATCTTGATCTTGGCGATCAGGTGCGGGTCGGCGATGTGCGCGCGAGTCATGCCGACCATGTCCACGTAGCCGCCTTCGAGGATGCGCGTGGCCTGGTTCGGGTCCTTGATGTTCTGCGCGTGCAGCACCGGCACGTCGACCACTTCCTTGATGCCGGCCGCCAGGTGCAGGAACGGCTCCGGCGGGAAGGTCATGTTGGGGATGACGTTGGCCAGGGTGTTGTGGGTATCGCAGCCGGAGCCGACCACGCCGATGAAGTCGAGCATGCCGGTATCGCTGTAGTACTTGGCGATCTGCTTCATGTCCTCGTGGGACAGGCCGTCCGGGTGGAACTCGTCACCGCAGATGCGCATGCCGACGCAGAAGTCCTCGCCGACCTCGGCGCGCACCGCCTTGAGCACCTCGAGGCCGAACTTCATGCGCCCCTCGAAGCTGCCACCCCACTCGTCGGTGCGCTTGTTGACCCGTGGGCTCCAGAACTGGTCGATCATGTGCTGGTGCACGGCGGACAGCTCGACACCGTCCAGGCCGCCTTCCTTGGCGCGGCGGGCGGCCTGCGCGTAGTTGCCGATGACCCGCCAGATCTCCTCCACCTCGATGGTCTTGCAGGTGGCGCGGTGCACCGGCTCGCGGATACCCGACGGCGACATCAGGGTCGGCCAGTGGTAGCCGTCCCAGCGCGAACGGCGCCCCATGTGGGTAATCTGGATCATGATCTTGGCGCCGTGCTTGTGCATGGCGTCCGCCAGGTTCTGGAAGTGCGGGATGATCCGGTCGGTGGACAGGTTCACCGAACTCCACCACTGCTGCGGGCTGTCGATGGCGACCACCGAGGAGCCGCCACAGATGGCCAGGCCGATGCCGCCCTTGGCCTTTTCCTCGTAGTACTTCACGTAGCGCTCGGTGGTCATCCCGCCGTCGGTGGCGTAGACCTCGGCGTGGGCGGTGGAGAGCACGCGGTTGCGGATGGTCAGCTTGCCGATCTGGATCGGCTGGAACATTGCTTCGAAGGCCATGACCCTTTCCTCGGCTTACAGGGGTTTGACGACGAACAGGCCGTCTTCGTGACCGTCCTCGGCGCCGCTGTAGACCTGTTCGGCCACGGTGCGCAGGCTGCTGCCGCGGGCGGCGAGGATCTGGTCCATGGCGCCGGCGAACCAGCCGGTGAACATGTAATCGACCTTGCGATTGACCTTGCCGTAGACGTAGACGAAGGCGGACCTCGGCGGTGCCTTCCTCGAGGTTGATCCGCTCGATCTCGAACAGGCCCCAGCCGCGCTGGGACAGGCGCTTCATGTAGTGCTCGAACACCGCCACGCCCTCCAGGCCGTGACATTCGGCTTCCTTCTCGCACCAGTGCCAGGCGGACTTGTAGCCGGCCTTGTAGAGGATCTCGGCGTAGGCGTCGGCGCCCAGCACTTCCTCGATGCCCATGTGGTTGTTGACGAAGAAATGTCGCGGTACGTAGAGCATCGGCAGGGCGTCGGTGGTCCAGACGCCGGTCTCGCTGTCGACCTCGATGGGCAGTTGGGGGGCATGTTTGGCCATGGTGTAAGCTCCGATTCTTTTGACTCCCTCTCTCCCTTCGGGGAGAGAGGCGGGGAGAGGGAAGATGGGTGCGATGCAATGCCCCTCCCTGGAGGGAGAGGCGACGAGTCGGGAATGGGCCGGGAGTTACTCGCCCCAGACGTCGCGCAGGACCCTTACCCAGTTCTCGCCCATCACCTTGCGCACCACGCGCTCGGGCATGCCGCGCTCGAGCAGGGTCTCGGTGAGGTTGGGGAATTCGCCGACGGTGCGGATGCCCAGCGGGTTGACGATCTTGCCGAAGTTGGTCAGGCGCCGGGCGTAGCCCTTGTCGTGGGTCAGCCACTCGAAGAAGTCGTGGCCGTGGCCCTGGGTGAAATCGGTGCCGATGCCGATGGCGTCCTCGCCGACGATGTTCATCACGTACTCGATGGCCTCGGCGTAGTCGTCGATGGTCGAGTCGATGCCTTTCTTGAGGAACGGCGCGAACATGGTCACACCGACGAAGCCGCCATGATCGGCGATGAACTTCAGCTCCTCGTCGGACTTGTTGCGCGGGTGTTCCTTGAGACCGGACGGCAGGCAGTGGGAGTAGCAGACCGGCTTCTTCGATTCGAGGATGACTTCTTCGGAAGTCTTGCTGCCGACGTGGGAGAGGTCGCACATGATGCCGACCCGGTTCATCTCCGCGACGATCTCCCGACCGAAGCCGGAGAGCCCGCCGTCACGCTCGTAGCAGCCGGTGCCGACCAGGTTCTGGGTGTTGTAGCACATCTGCACGATGCCCACGCCGAGCTGCTTGAACACCTCGACGTAGCCGATCTGGTCCTCGAATGCGTGGGCATTCTGGAAGCCGTAGAGGATGCCGGTCTTGCCCTGCTCCTTGGCCTTGCGGATGTCCGCGGTGCTGCGCACCGGGATCACTAGGTCGCTGTTGTCGCGGATCAGCTTGTTGCTGGCGACGATATTGTTCACCGTCGCCTGGAAGCCTTCCCATACCGATACGGTGCAATTGGCGGCGGTCAGGCCGCCCTTGCGCATGTCCTCGAACAGTTCGCGGTTCCACTTGGCGATGATCAGACCGTCGATGACGATGCTGTCGGCGTGCAATTCGGCTGGGCTCATCTGGCATACCCCTTTCAGGCTGGGCGCGCCGGGACTTGTGCCGACGCTTTGGGGGCAGCATATCGTCGGGGCCCGGCGCGACCCGGCCCGAAAACGACCAGGGTCGTGCCGAAAGCGTCAAGCGTGCGACCGCAACGACGGAGGGCAATGTCGCGGATGGAACAGGCGCTGACCGCCCGGGGCCGGCAACGGGGAGTGCGCGCGCTCCTGCCGGCGCGGGTTCAGAGGCCGAGTTCGCCGAGCGACGGATGGTCGTCCGGCCGGCGCCCCAGCGGCCAGCGGAACAGCCGCTGGTCCTCGCGGATCGGCAGGTCGTTGATGCTGGCGTGACGTTCGTACATCAAACCCTGCTCGTCGAACGCCCAGTTCTCGTTGCCGTAGGAGCGGAACCAGTTGCCCGAGTCGTCGTGCCATTCATAGGCGAAGCGCACGGCGATGCGGTTGCCGGTAAACGCCCAGAGTTCCTTGATCAGCCGGTACTCCTGCTCGCGCTGCCACTTGCCGCTGAGGAATTCGACGATCCGCTCGCGGCCGCGGACGAAGGTCGAGCGATTGCGCCAGACGCTGTCGGGACTGTAGGCCAGCGAGACGCGCTGCGGGTCGCGGCTGTTCCAGCCGTCCTCGGCGGCGCGGACCTTCTGCGCGGCGGTTTCGGCGGTGAAGGGGGGAAGCGGGGGACGGACGTCGCTCATGGCGGGCTCCTCGGTCTGCGGTGGTTTTCGATGGGAGCAGCGTAGGGCAGGGCGAGCGCGGCCGAATGACGTCGATCCCACGGATCCTGCCAATCCCGCCTCGCCCCCTGGCTGTTTGCCAGGCTGGCCAGACCTACCCCGGAGAGGGCTATGATGGCCGCCACCGGAGTGGACAAGGATCGACCTCGCGCAATGACCTCCACCACCTACCTCGGCCTGCTGCTGGTCGGTATCCAGGTACTCGGCTTCGTCGCCGCCATCCATGCCGTGCTCACCGTGCGCACCGCCCAGGGCGCGATCGCCTGGGCCACCTCGCTGGTATTCATGCCGTACCTGACCCTGCTGCCGTACCTGGTGTTCGGTCGCAGCCGTTTCGACGCCTACATCGAGGCGCGGCGTCAGGCCAACCGCGAGATGCACCTGGCGGCCGCCGAGCTGGACTGGCGTCCCTGGGTCGAGGAGGCCCTGGCGGCCCGCCAGGTCAGCGGCTACAAGGGGCTCAAGGCGCTGGTGCGGATGACCCGCACGCCGACCCTGGCGAACAACCGGGTGCGCCTGCTGGTCAACGGCGAGGCCAGCTTCGAAGCGATGTTCAAGGCGATTTCCGCCGCCCGCCAGGTGATCCTGGTGCAGTTCTTCATCGTCCGCGACGACGCCCTCGGCCAGCGCCTCCAGCAACTGCTGCTGGAACGCGCGGCCAACGGCGTCGAGGTGTTCTTCCTCTATGACGCCATCGGCAGCCACGCGCTGCCGCACCGCTATGTCGAGCGGCTGCGCCAGGGCGGCGTGCAGGTGCACGGCTTCAGCACCGGCAGCGGCATGCTCAACCGCTTCCAGGTGAATTTCCGCAACCACCGCAAGGTCGTGGTGGTGGATGGCGAGTGCGGTTTCGTCGGCGGGCATAACGTCGGCGTCGAGTACCTCGGCGAGAAGCCGCCGCTGGCGCCCTGGCGCGACACCCACATGGAACTGCGCGGGCCGGCGGTGGCGTGCCTGCAGGAAAGCTTCGCCGAGGACTGGTACTGGGCGACCCACAGCCTGCCGCCGCTGATCCTGCCGCCGCAGTACGACAGCGAGGGCGCGCTCTGCCAGGTGGTCGCCAGCGGCCCGGCGGATGCCCAGGAAACCTGCTCGCTGTTCTTCGTCGAGATGATCAACGCCGCCCACGAGCGGGTCTGGATCACCTCGCCGTATTTCGTTCCCGACGAAGCGGTGATGGCCGCCCTGCGCCTGGCGGTGCTGCGCGGCGTCGACGTGCGCCTGCTGATCCCCTCGCGCCCGGACCACCGCACGGTGTATGCCGCGTCCAGCCTCTACGCGCTGGAAGCGATCCGTGCCGGGGTCAAGGTGTTCCGCTACCAGCCCGGCTTCCTCCACCAGAAGGTGGTGCTGGTGGACCGCGACACCGCCGCCGTCGGCAGCGCCAACCTGGACAACCGTTCGTTCCGGCTGAATTTCGAGGTGATGGTGGTGACCGTCGACGAGGGCTTCGCCGGCGAGGTGGAGGCGATGCTCGAGGCGGACTTCGCCGAGTCGCTCGAATTCACTCCGGAAGACCGCCGCAGCGTGCGCCGCCTGCAGCAACTGGGGATGCGCGTGGCGCGGCTGGTCTCGCCGATCCTCTGAAAACCTTCGCGAACTCTGTACGTCGGCAAAACCGCGTTGGAAACGGCTTCGGAAAGCTCGGTTGCCGTTCGGGGACTCCGCTTCCCCGTCCGTTTTCGCCCGGTTTCTCCAGTTCGCCAGATCGTCGGCAGGTCCTGAACGACGCCTCTGCCGCCCGCCGACCGCGCGGGCGTGCAGCTTTTCCCTAGCCAGCGACTACAAAAATCATAATTTCGCTATTCCCCGGCTCTGAACAGAATGCGGCCATCACGCAACCGCAGAACAAGAACGACCAGAGTCCGAGGAACCGAGCCATGACCGACCTGAATCGCACCGCCTTGCCCTCGCGCACGGACGGGACCGTGGAAAAGACCGACACCCTCGTCGTCGGCGCCGGCCAGGCCGGCGTGGCGATGAGCGAGCACCTGAGCCGGCTCGGCGTGCCGCACCTGGTCCTGGAGCGCAACCGCATCGCCGAGGCCTGGCGCAGCGGACGCTGGGACTCGCTGGTGGCCAACGGCCCGGCCTGGCACGACCGCTTCCCAGGAATGGAATTCGACATCGATCCCGACGGTTTCCCCGGCAAGGACCAGGTGGCGGCCTATTTCGAGGCCTACGCGAAGAAATTCGACGCGCCGATCCGTACCGGCGTCGAGGTGAGAAAGGTGGTGCGCAATGTCGGCCGCCCCGGCTTCACCGTGGAAACCTCCGCAGGGACCATCGAGGCCAACCGCGTGGTCGCCGCCACTGGCCCGTTCCAGCGTCCGGTGATCCCGCCGATCGCGCCGCGCGACGAGCGTATCCGGCAGATCCACTCGGCCCACTACTACAACCCGCAGCAGCTGCCCGAAGGTGCGGTACTGGTGGTCGGCGCCGGTTCGTCGGGGGTACAGATCGCCGACGAGCTGCAACGTGCCGGGCGCCAGGTCTACCTCTCGGTGGGCGCTCATGACCGTCCGCCGCGTTCCTACCGCAACCGCGACTTCTGCTGGTGGCTGGGCGTGCTCGGCGAATGGGATGCGGAAGTCGCCAAGCCCGGGCGCGAGCATGTGACCATCGCCGTGAGCGGTGCCCGCGGCGGACATACCGTGGACTTCCGCGCCCTGGCGCATCAGGGCGTGACCCTGGTCGGACTGACCGAATCCTTCGTCGACGGCGTCGCGACCTTCCGGCCGGACCTGGCGGAGAACCTGGCGCGCGGCGACGAGAACTACCTGGCGTTGCTCGACGCCGCCGACGCCTATATCGCCCGCAACGGCCTTGACCTGCCGGAAGAGCCCGAGGCGCGCCGCCGGCTGCCGGACCCGCAGTGCGTGACCGATCCGATCCTCGAACTGGACCTGGCCGAGGCCGGGGTGGGCAGCATCATCTGGGCCACCGGCTATGCCGTCGACTTCGGCTGGCTGCAGGTCGATGCCTTCGACCGCGACGGCAAGCCGCGCCACCAGCGTGGTGTGTCCAGCGAACCCGGCGTGTATTTCATCGGCCTGCCCTGGCTGTCGCGGCGCGGCTCCTCGTTCATCTGGGGCGTCTGGCACGACGCGCGCCATGTCGCCGACCACATCGCCATCCAGCGCAAGTACCTCGCATACCGCGACGCCGCCCAGCGCCAGGAACAGGACCGCGCCTCGCAAGCTCCGCAAACCAGCCTCCAGGAAGTCAGCTGATGCCTACCCATACCCGCATTCGCATGTTCAACACCAAGGACACCTACCCCAACCAGTCCCTGGACAACGATCTCTGCCAGGCCGTGCGCGCCGGCAACACGGTGTACGTGCGCGGCCAGGTCGGCACCGACTTCGACGGCAACCTGGTCGGCCTCGGCGACCCGCGCGCCCAGGCCGAGCAGGCGATGAAGAACGTCAAGCAACTGCTTGAGGAAGCCGGCAGCGACCTCTCGCACATCGTCAAGACCACCACCTACCTGATCGATCCGCGCTACCGCGAGCCGGTCTATCGCGAAGTCGGCAAGTGGCTCAAAGGGGTGTTCCCGATCTCCACCGGACTGGTGGTCTCGGCCCTCGGCCAGCCGCAGTGGCTGATGGAGATCGACGTGATCGCGGTGATTCCCGACGACTGGCAGCAATGAGGAGGCGCGCGCCATGACCTTTTCCATCGTCGGCCGCTGCGCCGAAACCGGCCAGTTGGGCATCGCCATCAGCTCGTCGAGCATCGCCGTCGGCGCCCGTTGTCCCTGGCTGCGCGCCGGCACCGGCGCGGTGGCTACGCAGAACATCACCCTGCCGGCGCTCGGCCCGCAGATCCTCGACCGCCTCGACCAGGGCCTGGCCCCTGGCGAAGCGCTGGACCAGGCGCTGAGCAGCAACGGCTATGGCCAGTATCGCCAGGTCACGGTGATCGACCAGCACGGCCGCACCGCGTTGTTCACCGGCCGCGAGGCGCTCGGCGTCCACCATGCGCGGGCCGGCGAACAATGCGTGGCGGCCGGCAACCTGCTGGCCGCGCCGGAAGTGATCGAGGCGATGGTGGATGCCTTCGAGAACGCCGAAGGCCTGCTCGCCGAGCGCCTGCTGGCGGCGATGGGTGCTGCGCTGGCCGCTGGTGGCGAAGCCGGGCCGGTGCATTCGGCGGCGCTGTCGGTGGTCGGCGACCTGCTCTGGCCGGTGGTCGACCTGCGCGTCGACTGGGCCGAGCACGACCCCATCGGCCAGCTCGAGCGACTGTGGCTCGCCTACAAGCCGCAGATGCAGGACTATGTGACCCGCGCCCTCGACCCGACCCGTGCGCCGAGCTACGGCGTGCCCGGCGACGAGTGAGCGGGTCGTTCCCTTCCTCGACGGCGCAGCGCGAGACCTGCGCCCTGGAGCCCGACATGCCCGGCAGCCGCGACATCCTCGCCGACCTGGTGGCCTTCGACACCGTCAGCCGCGAGTCCAACCTGGCGCTGATCGACTACGTCCGCGACTACCTGGCGGGTTTCGGCGTCGACAGCGAACTGTTCTTCGACGCCGACGGCCGCAAGGCCAATCTCTATGCCACCATCGGCCCCAGCGACCGTGGCGGCGTCTGCCTTTCCGGGCATACCGACGTGGTGCCGGCGGACGGCCAGGCCTGGAGCGTGCCGCCGTTCCGGCTCAGCGAGCGCGATGGTCGCCTCTACGGGCGTGGCACGGCGGACATGAAGGGCTACCTGGCCTGCGTGCTGGCGGCCGTCCCGGCGTTCCTCGCCGCGCCGTTGCGCCTGCCGGTGCACCTGGCGTTCTCCTACGACGAGGAAGTCGGCTGCCTGGGCGTCCGTTCGCTGCTCGCGGCGCTGGAGCGGCGTCCGCACAAGCCGCTGCTGTGCATCATCGGCGAGCCCACCGAGCTGAAGCCGGTGCTCGGCCACAAGGGCAAGCTGGCCATGCGCTGCGAGGTGCACGGCGCGGCCTGCCATTCGGCCTACGCGCCGCAGGGGGTGAATGCCATCGAATACGCCGCGCGGCTGATCGGCCGCCTCGGCGAGATCGGCGCGCGCCTGGCGGCGCCGGAGCGCCACGACCGGCGTTTCGACCCGCCCTACTCGACGGTGCAGACCGGACTGATCCAGGGCGGCCGGGCGCTGAACATCGTGCCCGCCGAGTGCCGCTTCGACTTCGAGGTCCGCGCGCTGCCGGCGGACGACCCGCGGCAGGTCGCCGAGGAACTCCGTGACTATGCCGAAAGCGAACTGCTGCCGCGGATGCGTGCGGTAGAGCGAAGTACCGATATCCGCTTCACGCCGCTATCGGCCTATCCCGGCCTGCTCACCGCAGACGACAGCCAGGCGGCGGAGCTGATCGGCCTGCTCAGCGGTTCGACGGATTTCTCCACCGTGGCCTTCGGCACCGAGGGCGGGCTGTTCCACCAGGCCGGTATCCCGGCGGTGATCTGCGGTCCCGGCAGCATGGACCAGGGCCACAAGCCGGACGAGTTCGTCAGCCTCGCTCAGCTCGAGGCGTGCGACGCCCTGCTGGCGCGCCTGGCGGCGTGGCTGCGGGAGCCTTGAGCGGCAGCACCGCGCGGTCCTGGCTGGGACTGGCGGCGAAGCGCGCGCGGTAGCTGCGGGAGAAGTACGAAGGCGACTCGAAGCCGCAGGCCAGGCTCACCTGTAGCACGCTGAGGTCGGTCTGGCGCAGCAACTGGCGGGCCTTGTCCAGGCGCAGGCCGAGGTAGAAGTTCGAGGGCGTGTCGTCCAGGTGCACGCGGAACAGCCGTTCCAGCTGGCGGCGGGTGACCTGGATGCGCTCGGCCAGCTCCAGGGTGGTCAGTGGCGGCTCGGTATGCCGCTCCATCTCGCCGATCACCTGCACCAGCTTGCGGTTGCTCACGCCATAGCGGGTCGCCACCTGCAGGCGCTGGTGGTCCTGGCGCGGGCGGATGCGGCCGAGCACGAACTGCTCGGAAACCTGCACCGCCAGTTGCGGACCGTGGGCCTGGGCGATCAGGTCGAGCATCAGGTCGATGGAGGCGGTGCCGCCGGCCGAGGTGATGCGCGGACCGTCGATCTCGAACAGCTCCTGGGTCACGCTCAGTTGCGGGTAGGACTCCTGGAAGGCGTCGATGGCTTCCCAGTGCAGGGTCGCGCGGCGCCCGTCGAGCAGACCGGCCTCGGCCAGCACCACGCTGCCGGTATCGATGCCACCGAGGGTCACGCCGTTGCGATCGAGCTTGCGCAGCCACTGCACCAGTGCCGGGGTGACCGCCCGCAGCGGCTCGAAACCGGCCACCACGAACAGCAGGTCGCCTTTCTTCAGCGGCTCCAGCGCGCCGTCGCTGTTCACCGACATGCCATTGCTGGCCAGCACCGGACCGCCGTCGGCGCTGAGCACGTGCCAGCGGTAGAGGTCGGCGTGGAAGCGGTTGGCCACGCGCAGTGGCTCCACGGCGGAAACGAAGCCCATTACCGAGAAGCCGGGCAGCAGGAGAAACCAGAAGTCCTGGGACATGGGGCGCTCCGGGGTTGAGGTTGCGCAGCCTGTGTGTAGCGCAGGCCCGCCGCGCTTGGCAATGGCCAGGTCGCTGCAGTGCAAGAGCTGGTCGCCGCAGTGCGCTTCGCCGCCGTCCCGGCTGCGTACCTTGGTCGCCAGGGTCGGTCTCGCAAGGGGCCGGCGCCCACCTCGCAGAAAAACAATCAATAGCCGCACGAGGGGAGACCGATGAAGACGACGATTCGCCAGCTGGGCTGCGCCCTGCTGATCCTGGCCAGTGGCGCCGCCCTGGCCGCAGAACCCGAGCAGTGCCGTACGGTGCGCCTGGGCACGGTGAACTGGACCGACGTGGTCGCCAGCAGCGCCGTGGCCGAAGCCTTGCTCGACGGCCTGGGCTACCAGGTGAAGCAGACCAGCGCCTCGCAACAGATCGTTTTGGCCGGCCTGGCCGACAAGCAGCTGGACCTGTTCCTCGGCTACTGGCAACCGACCATGCAGCCGGTCGCCAGGCCTTACCTGGACAAAGGCCGGATCGAAGTGATCGAGCCGCCGACCCTGGCCGACGCGCAGTCCACCTATGCGGTGCCGAGCTACGTCGCCGAGGGCGGGCTGAAGACCTTCGCCGACATCGCCCGCTTCAAGGACAAGCTTGGCGGCCGCATCTACGCCATCGAGCCGGGCAGCGGCTCGAACCGCATCACCCGGAAGATGATCGACGACAACCGTTTCGGCCTGAAGGGCTTCCAGCTGGTGGAGTCCAGCGAGGCCGGGATGCTCACGGCGGTGAAGCGGGCGATCAAGCGCAAGCAGTGGGTGGTGTTCTTCGGCTGGAAGCCGCATCCGATGAACCTGCAGATCGACATGACCTACCTCACCGGCAGCGAGGATGTGTTCGGTCCCGACGAGGGCGCGGCCACCGTCTCCACCATGACCGCCGCCGGCTACCAGGCGCAGTGCGGCAACGTCGCCCGGCTGCTGCACAACCTGCGCTTCAGCAGCGCCCAGGTCAGCCAGGTGATGGCGCCGATCCTCGATCGCACCCAGCCCCTCGACGCCGCGCGCCAGTGGCTGAAGGCCAACCCCGAGCCGCTGAAGGCCTGGCTGGATGGCGTGAGCACCTTCGACGGCAAGGACGGCCTGGCCGCGCTCCAGGCCTCGCTGAAGTAACCCGCACCTATCCGTTCCGCCCGGCGCGGCCGGGCGGGGCTTCGTACACCCCGAATACAGGAAGCTACCACCGTGAACCATGAAGTCATCGTCACCTGCGCGGTGACCGGCGCCGGCGATACCGTCGGCCGGCATCCGGCGATCCCGGTCACTCCGAAACAGATTGCCGAGGCCGCTATCGAGGCGGCCAGGGCCGGCGCCACCGTCGCCCACTGCCACGTCCGCGACCCCGCCACCGGCAAGCCCAGTCGCGACGTGGCGCTGTACCGCGAAGTGGTCGAGCGCATCCGCGAAAGCGACACCGACGTGATCATCAACCTCACCGCCGGCATGGGCGGCGACCTGGAGATCGGCAAGGGCGAGCAGCCCCTGGAGTTCGGTGCCGGCACCGACCTGGTCGGCCCGCTGGAGCGGCTCAGGCATGTCGAGGAGCTGTTGCCGGAAATCTGCACCCTGGACTGCGGCACCCTCAATTTCGGCGACGGCGACTACATCTACGTCTCCACCCCTGCGCAACTGCGCGCCGGCGCCCGGCGCATCACCGAGCTGGGGGTCAAGGCCGAGCTGGAAATCTTCGATACCGGCCACCTCTGGTTCGCCAAGCAGATGCTCAAGGAAGGGCTGCTGGAGGATCCGCTGTTCCAGATCTGCCTGGGCATTCCCTGGGGCGCGCCGGCCGATACCACGACCATGAAGGCGATGGCCGACAACCTGCCGCCGGGGGCGACCTGGGCCGGCTTCGGCATCGGCCGCACGCAGATGCCGATGGTCGCCCAGGCCATGTTGCTGGGCGGCAACGTGCGGGTCGGCCTGGAGGACAACATCTGGCTGGACAAGGGCGTGCCGGCGAGCAACGGCAGCCTGGTGGAGCGCGCCATCGAGATCATCGAGCGCCTCGGCGGGCGCGCCCTGAGCCCGGCGGAAGGGCGCCGCAGGATGAACCTGAAGCCGCGCTGATTTCTTCCTCCCCGCCCCGTCGGGGGCGGGAACAACCTCTGGAGATGTCCATGTCCTTCGTCACCGAGATCAAGACCTTCGCCGCCCTCGGTAGCGGCGTCATCGGCAGCGGCTGGATCGCCCGCGCCCTGGCCCACGGCCTCGACGTCGTCGCCTGGGATCCGGCGCCGGGCGCCGAAGCGGCGTTGCGCGCGCGCGTCGCCAATGCCTGGCCGGCCTTGCGGAAACAGGGCCTGGCGCCCGGCGCGGCGCAGGAGCGCCTGCGTTTCGTCGCGAGCATCGAGGAATGCGTGGGCGACGCCGATTTCATCCAGGAGAGCGCCCCCGAGCGGCTCGACCTGAAGCTCGACCTGCACGCCAGGATCAGCGCTGCGGCGCGGCCCGACGTGCTGATCGGTTCGTCCACCTCGGGCCTGCTGCCCAGCGAGTTCTACGCCGAGGCGAGCCACCCCGAGCGCTGCCTGGTCGGCCACCCCTTCAACCCGGTCTACCTGCTGCCGCTGGTGGAGGTGGTCGGCGGCGAACGCACCGCTGCCGAGGCCGTGCGGGCGGCGATGCGGGTCTACGAGTCGCTGGGCATGCGTCCGCTGCACGTACGCAAGGAAGTGCCCGGCTTCATCGCCGACCGCTTGCTCGAGGCGCTCTGGCGCGAGGCGCTGCACCTGGTCAACGACGGCGTGGCCACGACCGGCGAGATCGACGATGCGATCCGCTTCGGCGCCGGCCTGCGCTGGTCGTTCATGGGCACCTTCCTGACCTACACCCTGGCCGGTGGCAACGCCGGCATGCGCCACTTCATGGCGCAGTTCGGCCCGGCGCTGCAATTGCCCTGGACCTACCTGCCGGCGCCGGAACTCACCGAAGCCCTGATCGACCGGGTGGTGGAGGGCACCGCCGAGCAGCAGGGCGCGCGCAGCATCGCCGAGCTCGAGCGCTACCGCGACGACTGCCTGCTGGCGGTGCTCGGGGCGATCAGGGAAACCAAGGCCCGGCACGGCTTCGCCTTCGCCGAGTGACATGACGCGCCTTCCGCCCCGCCGGGCGTAGCGCAACCACGGAGCCTGCCATGAGCCAAGCCCTGACGACCTACGAGACGCCGGTCCTGCCCGAGTGGGTGGACTACAACGGCCACTTGCGCGATGCGTTCTACCTGCTGGTGTTCAGCTACGCCACCGATGCGCTGATGGCGCATATCGGCCTGGACAGCCAGAACCGCGACGCCAGCGGACACTCGCTGTTCACCCTGGAATGCCACCTGAACTTCCTCCATGAGGTGAAGGAGGGCGCCAGGGTCGAGGTGCGTACGCAACTGCTCGGTCACGATCGCAAGCGCCTGCATATCCACCATGCCCTGTACCTGCCTGGCAGCGGGCAGGCGCTGGCGCTGAGCGAGCAGATGCTGCTCCACGTCAGCCTCTACGGCCCGCGCTCGGTACCGTTCGCAGGCGAGGTGCTGGCGCGGGTCGAGGCGCTCGCCGAGGCACATCGCGCGCTCCCCGTGCCGGAAGGTGTCGGTCGGGTGATCGGCCTGCCGCCGCTGCGCTGAGCGCGATGGCTGCGAAGTATCCGCTGTCTCCGGCGATGTGGCGCTTCGTCGAGCACAGCCGGGCGTTCGCCAGCGACAGTCCGCGCCTGGATGCGCAACGTGCGGCCTACGCGCGGATGTGCCAGGCGTTCGCGCCGCCGCGCCCGGCCGGTTTGCGGGTGCTCGACTCCTGCTTGCCGGCCGCGCCGCCGGTGCGCGTGCGCCGCTATCGCCCCGACCGCCCGGCACCGCCCGGCGGCTGGCCGGCGCTGCTCTACCTGCACGGTGGCGGCTGGATGCTCGGCGGCCTCGATTCACACGATTTCATCTGCGCCGACCTGGCGGCGCGCCTGGGCCTGCTGGTGCTGGCGGTGGATTACCGACTGGCGCCGGAGCATCCGTTCCCGGCGGCATTGCAGGATTGCCTGCGTGCCTGGCAGGCGCTGAGCCTGGGCGAGCTGGACGAAGCGCTGGATGGGCGACGCTTGCTGGTGGCCGGCGACAGCGCCGGCGGCAACCTGGCGGCGGCGCTGTGCCTGGCCCTGCGCGATGGCGGTGCGCCGTCGCCGGCCGCGCAGATATTGCTCTATCCCTTGCTGTCCGCCGCGCCATCGCCCTCGCGGATCGACTGCGTCGACGCGCCGTTGCTCGGCCTCGGCGATGTGCAGGCGTGCCTGGACGCCTACCTGCCGCTGGCGGCGCTGCACCGACAGCCGCTGGCGCTGCCCCTGGAGGCCGCTGATTTCACTGGCCTGCCGCCGGCCTTCGTGGCGGTCGCCGAATTCGATCCGCTGCGCGACGACGGCGAGCGCTATGGCGCAGCGCTACGCGCGGCGGGTGGCGAGGCAGGGTTCTATCCGGGAAACGGGCTGGTCCATGGCTGCCTGCGCGGCCACGGCATCGACGAGGTGGAAGCCCTGCATGAGGCCTTGCGACGGGCCGTGCAGGGCTTCCTGGCGGAGGACTCAGGCGAGCGCCAGGCGGGTGAGGAATCCACCGCCGAGCACCAGCCAGGCGAATAGCAGGGCGGCCAGCAGCAGCGGCTTGAGGCCGGCGCGGCGGATCGCCGAGAGGTGCGTGCCGAGGCCGAGGCCGGCCATCGCCATGGCCAGGAGGAAGGTGTCGAGGTCGTTGACGTGGCTGACCAGCGCCGGCGGCAGGTTGACCAGCGAGTTGAGCCCGGCGACCAGTACGAAGCCGACGGCGAACCAGGGAATGGTGATCTTGGTCGCGCCGCTGTGCTGCCGGCGGTGCGCCTTGTCGCGTGCCAGCCAGGCCGAGAGCAGGATCAGGAAGGGCGCCAACATCATTACCCGGACCATCTTGGCGATCACCGCGGTATCCGCTGCCTCGATGCCGATCGAACGACCCGCGGCGACCACCTGGGCCACCTCGTGCACCGTGGCACCGATGTACACGCCCCAGGTGTCAGGGTCGCGCGGCAGCAGCCCCCAGTCCTGGTCGAGCTGGAACAGCGCCGGATAGAGGAAGATGCCCAGGGTGCCGAACACCACCACGGTGGAGACCGCCACCGCGACCTGTTCGGCACGGCCGCGCACCACCGGCTCGGTGGCCATCACCGCGGCGGCGCCGCAGATCGAACTGCCGGCGCCGATCAGCAGGGTGGTGGTGCGGTCCAGGCCGAACAGCCGGGTGCCGAGCAGGCACGCCAGGCCGAAGGTGCTGGCGAGCATCAGGGCGTCCAGCAGCACGCCGTGCAATCCGACGCCGGCGATGTCCTGGAAGGTCAGGCGCAGGCCGTAGAGGATGATCCCGGCGCGCAGCAGGATCTGCTTGGAGAAGCCGACGCCGGCGGCGCTGCCGGCGGCGATCCGAGGGTACAGGGTGTTGCCGACGACGATGCCGAGCACGATGGCCAGGGTCAGCGCACTGATGCCGTTGTGCTGCAACCATTGCGAACGACCCAGGAGGATCGCCGCGCCGGCCAGGGCGGCGCTGAGCAGCAGGCCGGGGATGAGTTTCTGGACCTGGGCCAGGGGTCTGGTACCGGTCTTGACGGGGAGGGTGTGCATCCTTCGCTCCTCAGGTGAGGTCACGGGACGCAGGTTAGGTAGCGGGCATGAATTTGTGAAACGAATAGTTTCTGTATTAAATACCTGAAAAACAGGTAGGTGAGTCCATGGCCCTCAGTTTCCGTCAGCTCCAGATCTTCTGTGCGGTGGCTCGCTGCGGCAGTACCACGGCGGCGGCGGAATCCATCTCGCTGTCGCAGTCGGCCACCAGCGCCGCGCTCAACGAGCTGGAGTCGCAGCTTTCCACGCGCCTGTTCGACCGGGTCGGCAAGCGCCTGCAACTGAACGAGGTCGGCCGCCGCTTCCTGCCCCAGGCATTGCGCCTGCTCGACGGGGTGGCGCAACTGGAGCAGCAGTTCGTGGTTTCCGCCGCGCCCCAGGCGAGCCTGACGGTGGCGGCCAGCAGCACCATCGGCAACTACGTGCTGCCACGCCTGCTGGCCTCCTTCGAGCGGGAGCAGCCGGGGGTGAGGGTCAACGCCAGCATCGGCAACACCGGTTCGGCGGTGCAGGACGTGGTGACCTTCGCGGCGGACATCGGCCTCATCGAAGGCCCCTGCCACGAGCCGGGCCTGCGGGTGGAGCCCTGGCTCGAGGACAGCCTGATCGTGGTGGCGGCGCCCGGCCACCCGCTGGCCTCGCGCACCCAGGTCTCCCGCGAGGCCCTGCGCCGTGCGCGCTGGCTGCTGCGCGAGCCCGGCTCGGGCACGCGCGAGGAGGTCAGTCACGCCCTGCTGGGCCACCTGCATTACCTGGAAGACAGCCTGGACCTGGGCAGCTCCGAGGCGATCAAGCACAGCGTCGCCGCCGGGCTGGGCATCAGTTGCCTGTCGCGCTGGGTGGTCGAGGAACAGTTGGCCTCCGGCGCGCTGGTCGAGCTGCGCAGCAGCCTGCCGCCGTTGCGCCGGCGTTTCTACATGCTGCGCCAGCGCGACAAGTTCCTCTCGCCGGGCTTCGAGCGCTTCTGGGAACACTGTCGGGCGGGACTCGGCGCCGGCTAGCCGGCTCCCGGTAAAAAGATCCCCCTGCCGCGCCCGACGCGCGGAGGGGGATGAAAAAGGAGCCAGGAACGGCCCTCAGTGTGAGTCTGGCGTTTTCCGGAAGCCGTCCGCTGCATTCCGCAAGCCGCTGGAGGTGATTGTGGCGGTGTCGCTGACGGTCGAATTAGCCGAAAACGACCTGCCCATGTCCAGGCGGGACAGCCCCCTTGCCGGGAGCGACGTGGGCTCAGCAGAATCGATGGCAATCCCCATCGAAGGAGCTGCCGCGATGATGCACGCCGATCTGATCGACCAGGACGATTTCCGCGAACGCCTGCAGGCGCTGGGCTTCAGCGTGCCGCCGGACTCGACTCCGGAGCAGGCCTGCGAATACGCCGTGCGCGGCCTCAGCCCGGAGCGCGCCCAGGCGCTGCGGCGGCTGGTGGAGGACATGCTCGGCGGGCACGCCACGCTGCTGCCGGCGGTGCGCGAGGCGATTTCCCGGCAACTGCTGCCGGCGCTGGTGCCGCGGGGCTGACAAGGCCCTGCCCGCCCCGTGGACGGGGCGGGCAGGGACGCGCGGTCAGATCCGCACGCTGGCGAAGGTAGACTCGCCCTGCGCCTGGCTCAGGGCCGACAGCGCCGAGGAGTTGGGCATCAGCGCCAGGTCCTGCGGGATCGGCATCAGCACCACCGGCTGGCCCAGCGGCTGACCCTGGCGCTCGTCGCGCGGCGGGATGCCGAAGTACTCGCGGTAGCACTTGGAGAAGTGCGGGGTGGAGACGAAGCCGCAGACCGAGGCCACCTCGATGATCGACATGGACGTCTGCTTGAGCAACTGGCGGGCGCGGATCAGGCGCAGCTTCAGGTAGTAGCGCGACGGCGAGCAGTGCAGGTACTTCTGGAACAGCCGCTCGAGCTGGCGACGCGAGACGTTGACGTAGACCGCCAGTTCGTCGAGGTCGATCGGTTCCTCCAGGTTGGCCTCCATCAGCGCGACGATCTCCTGCAACTTCGGCTGGTTGGTGCCGAGCATGTGCTTGAGCGGCACGCGCTGGTGGTCCTGCTCGTTGCGGATGCGCTCGTAGATGAACATCTCGGAGATCGCCGCCGACAGCTCGCGGCCATGCTCGCGGCCGATCAGGTGCAGCATCATGTCCATCGGCGCGGTGCCGCCGGAAGAGGTGAAGCGGTTGCGGTCGATGGAGAACAGGCGGGTGCTCATGGCCACCCGGGGGAAGGCTTCCTGCATCGCCGCCAGGCATTCCCAGTGCACGCTGCAATCGTAGCCGTCGAGCAGGCCGGCGCGGGCCAGCGCCCAACTGCCGGTGCACACCGCGCCGAGGCGCCGACCCTGGCGAGCCTGGGCCTGGAGGAACGTGACGTGCTCGCGGGTGACGCTGCGCTGGATGCCGACGCCGCCGCAGACGATCACGCAATCCACCGCCGGGGCGTTGTCGGTACCGGCGTCGGGGGTGATCTGCAGGCCGTCGCTGGCCCAGACCTGGCGGCCGTCCAGGCTCAGCGTATGCCAGCGGTAGAGTTCGCGTCCCGAGAGCTGGTTGGCCATGCGCAACGGTTCCACCGCCGAGGCCAGGGAGATCAGGGTGAAGTTATCCAGCAGCAGGAAGCCGATGGACTGCGGATTTCGGTTCTGTGGCGGAACTCCGGGCGCGTACGTGGTCATGGGTGTATCTCCTCACGCTGAGCAAGCAGGCCTCTCACGAGGCTTTTTTTATGATTGTTGGAATTTCCGGGTGGCTGCTTGGGCCACGCCGTCGGCGTTGCTTGTAACCAGAGCAAGGCAAATGCCATGCCTATATTGATTGGGCGTTCAATCAAAAAAGCCGGAAGGCTTTAGCCCGGCATTTCCACTCGGGCCTGGCACAACGACAGCATGGGCGACGGCTGGCGGCGCGCCGCGCGCTTGAGCATTTCGGTAGCACCAGGGCGGCCCCCGGCGAGAAGGCGGGGCAGCGGCCGTGGCGACAAAGGTAACGATGGGCGGCGAGCCGTTACTCCGCAGTGTGACGGATGACGACCGCCCGGTCACGCGTCATATGCGCCAAAAAGTGGCGTCTCGATCGTTTCGTGAGCAATTCCGGTTCAGCACTCGATGGCGTTCACCGCCAGGCCCCCGCGCGAGGTTTCCTTGTACTTGTCGTGCATGTCGGCACCGGTGTCGCGCATGGTGCGGATCACCTTGTCCAGCGAGATGAAATGCTGGCCGTCGCCGCGCAAGGCCATTTGCGCCGCGTTGATGGCCTTCACCGCGGCGATCGCGTTGCGCTCGATACAGGGTACCTGGACCAGCCCGCCAACCGGGTCGCAGGTCAGCCCGAGGTTGTGTTCCAGACCGATCTCGGCGGCGTTCTCGACCTGCGCCGGGGTGGCGCCGAGGACTTCCGCCAGTCCGGCGGCGGCCATCGCGCAGGCCGAGCCGACCTCGCCCTGGCAGCCGACCTCGGCGCCGGAGATCGAGGCGTTCTTCTTGCACAGGATGCCCACCGCGGCGGCGGCCAGCAGGTAGTCGACGACGTCGCGGTCCTGGGCGTCGGGATTGAACTTCATATAGTAGTGCAGCACCGCCGGGATGATCCCCGCCGCGCCGTTGGTGGGCGCGGTGACCATGCGCCCGCCGGCGGCGTTCTCCTCGTTCACCGCCAGGGCGAACAGGTTGACCCATTCCATGGCGCTGAGGGTCGAGCCGATCACGTTGGGCTTGCCGATCTCCTGCAGGTTGCGGTGCAGGCGCGCGGCGCGGCGTTGCACGTTGAGCCCGCCGGGAAGGATGCCTTCGTTGCGCAACCCGTTGTCGACGCAATCGCGCATCGCCTGCCAGATGCGCCGCAGGCCTTCGCGGATGTCGGTCTCGCTGCGCCAGATGCGTTCGTTGGCCAGCATCAGCTCGGATACCCGCAGGTTGTGGCGCTTGCACAGCAGCAACAGTTCCTCGGCGCTGGAGAAGTCGTAGGGCAGCACCGTGTGGTCCTGGTCGAGCTGTCCCGAGGCGGCCTGTGCCGCATCGACCACGAAGCCGCCACCCACCGAGTAGTAGGTCTCCTGGTGCAGTTCGCCTTGCTCGCCGTAGGCGACCAGGGTCATGGCGTTGGGGTGGTAGGGCAGGTTCTCGTCGAGCAGGCGCATGTCGCGCACCCAGTCGAACGGTACCGCCTCGCGGCCGTCCAGTTGCAGCAGGCCGCTATCGAGCAGCGCGGCCATGCGTGGGGCGATCTGGGTCGGGTCGATACGATCCGGCCATTCGCCCATCAGGCCCATGATCACCGCGCGATCGGTGCCGTGGCCGACGCCGGTGGCGGACAGCGAGCCGTACAGGCGCACTTCGAGACGCCGCACCGCCGACAGCGCCTGGCGTTGGCGCAGGGCAGCGGTGAACAGCGCGGCGGCGCGCATGGGGCCGACGGTATGCGAACTGGACGGGCCGATACCGATCTTGAAAAGGTCGAACACACTGATAGCCATGCCGGCCTCCGGGATTGCCGCGGCATCCGTGCCTGCGTAGTGGGGGTGGCGGCTCCTCCGCCCGCGATTCCTGCGCATCATCGGGCTTTCCCCGGGGCGGGCCGCATCCGCCACCGACCCGGCCATGTCCAAAAGCGCCGCGTCCGCGCCCGGATCGGGGAACCTCTGCGGCCGAGGGGCGTCTGCACCTGCACGGCGTCGGAATGAGAACGGGCTCGCGCCGCTCCGAAAACGGCATCCGCTGGTCGCCGGCAAAGACCACTATGATTGAATGCGACACAGCGGGTACTGAATGCGACCCCGCCTGCACTGGTTGCGACCCACCCTGTAGGCGACGGATGCGTCCTGTTTCATGATCGTTCACGAATTGCCCGCTGAGGGCCGCTACCGGTCGGCCCGATACAGACAGACCGCCGCGCCCTTCGGGGTAGCGCCGGCGCCTTACCCTGCAGAGGAGTTCGCTATGAAAGGTTGCAAGTCTTGGCTGCTGGCCGTGTCTCTGTGCGCACCGCTGGCAGCCCAGGCCGCGGAGCCCGAATCCTGTGCGTCGGTGCGTTTCGCCGACGTCGGCTGGACCGACATCACAGTGACCACCGCGGTCACCCGCCAGGTCCTCGAGTCCCTCGGCTACAAGACCAAGGTCAATCTGCTCTCGGTGCCGGTGACCTACCGCTCCCTGGCCAACAACGACCTCGACGTATTCCTGGGCAACTGGATGCCCACCATGACCAACGACATCAAGCAGTACGCCGAGAAAGGTACGGTCGAGACACTGCGCGCCAACCTGGAGGGCGCCAAGTACACCCTGGCGGTTCCCCAGTACGTCTACGACGGCGGCCTGCGCAGCTTCGCCGATATCGCGAAGTTCTCCGACAAGCTGGGCAACAAGATCTATGGCATCGAGCCGGGCAACGACGGCAACCGCGTCGCCCAGAGCATGATCGACAAGAACGCCTTCGAACTGGGCAAGTTCAAGTTGGTGGAATCCAGCGAGGCGGGCATGCTCTCGCAGGTGCAGCGGGCCATCCGGCGCAACCAGTGGGTGGTGTTCCTCGGCTGGGAGCCGCACCCCATGAATACCCGCTTCCAGATGAAGTACCTGGAAGGCGGCGACGACTTCTTCGGCCCCAACTATGGCGGCGCGACCATCTACACCAACGTGCGCAAGGGCTACGCCCAGGAGTGCGCCAACGTCGGCCAACTGCTGAAGAACCTCAGCTTCACCCTCGAGATGGAGAACAAGCTGATGGACGCGGTACTCAACGAAAACAAGAAACCCGAGGAAGCCGCTAAGGCCTGGTTGAAGGATCACCCGGAACAGCTGGATGCCTGGCTGGCCGGTGTCACCACCCGCGACGGGCAGCCTGCCGCAGCCGCGGCCAAGCTGGCGTTCGCCAAGTAGGCGACCGGTCGTTCATTTCCCGCTCTTGATGGACCCTGATTATGTTCCTGACTGATCACAAGCTCCCGCTGGGAGAGCAGATCGCCGGTTTCGTCGACTGGCTGACCCTGCATGGCGCATCGTTCTTCGACAAGATCTCCGACACCCTGGAGTTCCTCATCCATGGCGTCACCAACGGCTTGCTCTGGTTCAACCCGTTGGTGCTGATCGCCTTGCTGGTAGGGCTGGTGCATTTCATCCAGCGCAGCTGGGGGCTGACCGTGTTCGCCCTGGCCTCGTTGCTGCTGATCCTCAACCTGGGCTACTGGCAGGAGACCATGGAAACCCTCGCCCAGGTGATATTCGCCACCCTGGTGTGCATCGCCGTGGGCGTGCCGCTGGGCATCGTCGCCGCGCACAAGCCGTGGTTCTACACCGCGCTGCGGCCGTTGCTGGACCTGATGCAGACGGTACCGACCTTCGTCTACCTGATCCCGACCCTGACCCTGTTCGGTCTCGGCGTGGTGCCGGGCCTGATCTCCACGGTGATCTTCGCCGTCGCCGCGCCGATCCGCCTGACCTGCCTGGGTATCCAGGACGTTCCGGCGGAGCTGCTCGACGCCGGCAAGGCCTTCGGCTGCTCGCGCTGGCAACTGCTCACGCGCATCGAGCTGCCGCACGCGATGCCGAGCATCGCCGCCGGCATCACCCAATGCATCATGCTCTCCCTGTCGATGGTGGTGATCGCCGCGCTGGTCGGCGCCGATGGCCTCGGCAAGCCGGTGGTGAACGCGCTGAACACCGCCGACATCTCCCTCGGCTTCGAAGCCGGCCTGGCCATCGTCCTGCTCGCCATCCTGCTCGACCGGGTGTGCAAGCAGCGCGCCGTGAAGGGGAAATAAGCCATGACCGCGATCCGATTCGACCATGTGGACGTCATCTTCGGCACCCACACCAAGGAAGCCCTGAAGCTCCTCGACCAGGGCCTCGGCCGCGCCGAGATCCTCAAGCGCACCGGCCAGGTGCTCGGCGTCGAGGACGCCTGCCTGGACGTCAACCGCGGCGAGATCTGCGTGCTGATGGGACTTTCCGGCTCCGGCAAGTCGAGCCTGCTGCGCTGCATCAACGGCCTGAACAAGGTCAGCCGCGGCAAGCTGCTGATCGAGCACGAAGGTTCGCAGGTGGACATCGCCAACTGCTCGCCGGCGACCCTCAAGGCCATGCGCACCAAGCGCATCGCCATGGTGTTCCAGAAGTTCGCCCTGATGCCCTGGCTGACGGTGGCCGAGAACGTCGGCTTCGGCCTGGAGATGCAGGGCCGTCCGGCCGCCGAGCGGAAGAAGCTGATCGACGAGAAGCTCGAGCTGGTCGGTCTCTCGCAGTGGCGCGACAAGCGTCCCGACTCGCTCTCCGGCGGCATGCAGCAGCGCGTCGGCCTGGCTCGCGCGCTGGCGATGGATGGCGACATCCTGCTGATGGACGAACCGTTCTCCGCCCTCGACCCGCTGATCCGCCAGCAATTGCAGGACGAACTGCTGGTGCTGCAACGGCAACTGCACAAGACCATCGTGTTCGTCAGCCACGACCTCGACGAGGCGCTGAAGATCGGCACCCGCATCGCGATCATGAAGGACGGCCGGATCATCCAGCACGGCAAGCCGGAAGAGATCGTGCTGAGCCCCGCGGACGACTACGTGCGTACCTTCGTCGCCCATACCAACCCGCTCAACGTGCTGTGCGGCCAGAGCCTGATGCGTGGCCTCGACCAGTGCATCCGGCAGAACGACGAGATCTGCTTCGACCAGGGCCGCGACTGCTGGATCGGTCTCAGCGAAGGCGACGTGCTCAAGGGCGCGCGCCAGGGCAGCAACGTCATCGACCTGCAACGCTGGCGCCAGGGCGACCCGGTGGAGAAGCTGCGCCGCGAACCGACCCTGGTGGATGTCAGCATCCGTATGCGCGATGCCCTGCAGATTCGCTACCAGACCGGCCACAAGCTGGTTCTGCAGGAGCAGGACAGGGTGGTCGGGGTGCTCGGCGACAGCGAGCTGTACCATGCGCTGCTGGGCAAGAACCTCGGCTGACCCCCAAGGCCCGCTCGGGACCGCTGCGAATGCCCGGCGCTGCCGGG
Source organism: Pseudomonas sp. HMSC067G02 (assembly GCF_001813485.1). Classification (NCBI taxonomy): domain Bacteria; kingdom Pseudomonadati; phylum Pseudomonadota; class Gammaproteobacteria; order Pseudomonadales; family Pseudomonadaceae; genus Pseudomonas; species Pseudomonas sp. HMSC067G02. The sequence goes on along the minus strand of NZ_KV812692.1, from coordinate 8,129 downwards.
CATTCGCGTTTATCCTCCGCGCTTTTTCCGTCTGTTCTTCCTTTCGCACGCTCCCGCGCGCCGGTTCCTGCGGCATGCGCCGGGCGCCGGGCGGCAGAAAAGAAAGGCCCGGCGAAACGCCGGGCCAAGTACGCACCTGATTGGCGAGGGCGCCCTAGCGGCGCCGGATTCAGGTCTGGTGCTGGGTTGGCGCCGGCACTGGCTGGTAGGTGCGGCGGTCGCCGACCTGGGCCTCGTAGTCGGCGCGCATGGCCTTGTGCAGGCCGAACATGAACAGGATCAGCACCGCCGAGAACGGTAGCCCGGCGAGCACCACGACGGTTTGCATCGCCGTGAAGTTGCCGGCGAACAGCAGGCCGATGGTGACTAGCGTGACGACGGCCGACCAGAGGATGCGCAGCCAGTTCGGCGCGTCCTCGTCCAGCTCGCCGCCGCTGCGCGAGAGATTGGCCAGCATCACCGAGCCGGAATCCGCCGGGGTGAGGAACAGCACGAAGCCGACGAAGATCGACAGGCCGATGACGATCTTCGACAGCGGATAGTGTTCCAGCAGCAGGTAGATCGACATCGACGGCTGTTCCAGCGCGGCCTTGCCCAGGTCGGTCGCGCCGTGGTTCATCACCAGGTCCAGGGCGCTGTTGCCGAATACCGACAGCCAGGCCAGGGTGAAGCCCAGCGGGATCAGCAGCACCCCGCAGACCAGTTCGCGCACGCTGCGACCGCGGGAGATGCGGGCGATGAACATACCGACGAAGGGCGCCCAGGAAATCCACCAGGCCCAGTAGAACAGGGTCCACAGGCCCAGCCATTCCTCGCTCTTGCCGGTGCCGGCACCGGTGTAGACGTAGAGGTCGAAGGTCTTCAGCACCAGGCCGTCGAGATAATCGCCGAGGTTCTGTACGAAGCCGTTGAGCAGTTCCAGGGTCGAACCGCAGACCAGCACGAACAGCAGCAGCGAGCTGAACAGCACGATATTCAGGTTGGACAGCCGGCGGATGCCTTTCTCGACACCGGAGACCGCCGCCAGGGTGGCGACCAGGCTCATCACCAGGATCACCGCCAGCAGGGTGCCTTTGCTGTGCGGCATGCCGGTCAGGTACTCGAGACCGGACGACACCTGCAAGGCGCCGATGCCCAGATTGGTCACCAGCCCGAGAAGGGTGACGAAGATGCCGAAGCAATCCACCGCGTGGCCCGCGGCGCCTTTCACCCAGCGCTCGCCGAGGATCGGATAGAGCGCCGAGCGCAACGCCAGCGGCTGGCGATGGCGGTAGGCGAAATAACCGACGGCGAGGCCGACCAGGGCATAGATCGCCCAACCGTGCAGGCCCCAGTGGAGGAAGGTCAGTTGCAGCGCCTGGCGCGCCGCCTGAGGGCTGCCGGGAACGCCTTCGGGCGGGTGGTAGAGGTGGTCGATCGGCTCGGATGCGGCGAAGTAGAGCAGCGAGATGCCGATCCCGGAGGAGAACAGCATGCCGGCCCAGGCGCCGTAGCTGAAGTCCGGCTTTTCATGCTCCTCGCCGAGCTTGAGGGTGCCGAAGCGCGAGAAGGCCACCCAGCCGACGAAGAACAGGTAGGCGCCGATGGCCAGCATGTAGTACCAGCCGAAGCTGTGCGACAGCCACGCCTGGATGCGGCCGAGCAAGGCTCCGGCGCTGTCGGGATAGAGGATGAGGGCGGCGGTCAGAACCAGGATCAGTGCGGTCGAGCCGAAGAACACGATCGGATTCAGACGTACCTGCTCGTTTGTTTTTATTGGCGAAGCAGTACTCATTGGAGGATGACCCCATGGCAGTGAAAGCATGGCGGCTTATGGCCGCGGACTACAGACACAGCATTGCCACCCCACTTGAAGCCCGGATTCTGCGATCCTTGGCGGACTTCGGCGACGAGGTGATGAACGGCGCGGGCCAGGTTGCACGCAGGCTGGGAGCCGCTCATGGACGCCGAGCTTATTCTTAGTTGATTGAACGTTCAATAAAAACAAAATAGACTGGCCACCAATGACGTCGGTCGGTGCCCGCACGCACCTATCGACGAGAGGAGATAGCAATGCCCAAGGTCGGTATGCAGCCCATCCGCCGCTCGCAACTGATTCACGCCACCCTGGAGGCGGTCGATCAGGTCGGCATGGGAGACGCCAGCATCGCCCTGATTGCCCGCCTGGCGGGTGTTTCCAACGGCATCATCAGCCACTACTTCCAGGACAAGAACGGCTTGCTGGAAGCGACCATGCGGCACCTGCTCAGCGCCTTGAGCAAGGCCGTACGCGAACGCCGCGCGGCGCTCTACGACGACAGTCCGAGGGCGCACCTGCGAGCGATCGTCGAAGGCAACTTCGACGACAGCCAGGTCAATGGTCCGGCGATGAAGACCTGGCTGGCGTTCTGGGCGACCAGCATGCACCAGCCGGCACTGCGTCGATTGCAGCGGGTCAACGACCATCGCCTGTATTCGAACCTGTGCTACCAGTTCCGCCGCCAGCTCTCGGCGGACGACGCCCGCGCCGCGGCACGCGGCCTGGCGGCCCTGATCGACGGCCTGTGGTTGCGTGGCGCGCTGACCGGCGACGCCTTCGATACCGACGAGGCCCTGAACATCGCTTACGACTACCTCGACCAGCAGTTGGCAAAACAGTCGGGGTAGGGACGAAAACCCCCGCGGCGCCGCCTTGCGCCTGCGATACCGATAAGAGAGGACTGCAACATGGCCCGATTCGAAGAACAGAAGCTCTACATTGGCGGTCGCTACGTGGAGGCCAGCAGTGGCGCCACCTTCGAGACCATCAACCCGGCCAACGGCGAAGTGCTCGCCAAGGTCCAGCGGGCTTCCAGGGAAGACGTCGAGCGGGCCGTGCAGAGCGCCGTCGAGGGGCAGAAGGTGTGGGCGGCGATGACCGCCATGCAGCGCTCGCGCATCCTCCGTCGCGCCGTCGACATCCTCCGCGAGCGCAACGACGAACTGGCCGCCCTGGAAACCCTGGATACCGGCAAGCCGCTGGCGGAAACCCGCTCGGTGGACATCGTCACCGGCGCCGACGTGCTCGAGTACTACGCCGGCCTGGTCCCGGCCATCGAAGGCGAGCAGATTCCCCTGCGCGAAACCAGTTTCGTCTACACCCGCCGCGAGCCGCTGGGCGTGGTCGCCGGCATTGGCGCCTGGAACTACCCGGTGCAGATCGCCCTGTGGAAATCCGCCCCGGCCCTCGCTGCCGGCAACGCGATGATCTTCAAGCCCAGCGAAGTCACCCCGCTGACCGCCCTCAAGCTGGCCGAGATCTACACCGAGGCCGGCGTGCCGGACGGCGTGTTCAACGTGCTCACCGGCAGCGGACGCGAAGTCGGCCAGTGGCTGACCGAGCACCCGCTGATCGAGAAGATCTCCTTCACCGGCGGCACCTCCACCGGCAAGAAAGTCATGGCCAGCGCTTCCAGCTCGTCGCTGAAGGAAGTGACCATGGAGCTGGGCGGCAAGTCCCCGCTGATCATCTTCCCCGACGCAGACCTCGACCGCGCCGCCGACATCGCCGTCATGGCCAACTTCTTCAGCTCCGGCCAGGTCTGCACCAACGGCACCCGGGTGTTCATCCACCGTTCCCAGCAGGCCCGCTTCGAAGCCAAGGTACTGGAGCGCGTGCAGCGCATCCGTCTCGGCGACCCGCAGGACGAGAACACCAACTTCGGCCCGCTGGTCAGCTTCCCGCACATGGAAAGCGTGCTCGGCTACATCGAGTCCGGCAAGGCGCAGAAGGCTCGCCTGCTGTGCGGCGGCGAGCGTGTGACCGATGGAGCGTTCGGCAATGGCGCCTACGTCGCGCCGACCGTGTTCACCGATTGCCGCGACGACATGACCATCGTCCGCGAGGAAATCTTCGGCCCGGTGATGAGCATCCTGGTCTATGACGACGAAGACGAGGCGATCCGCCGCGCCAACGATACCGAGTACGGCCTCGCCGCCGGCGTCGTGACTCAGGACCTGGCCCGCGCCCACCGCGCCATCCATCGCCTGGAAGCCGGCATCTGCTGGATCAATACCTGGGGCGAGTCGCCGGCGGAAATGCCGGTCGGCGGTTACAAGCAATCCGGTGTCGGTCGCGAGAACGGTCTCACTACCCTGGCTCATTACACTCGCATCAAGTCCGTGCAAGTGGAGCTGGGCGACTACGCCTCGGTGTTCTGAGCCTCGACGCAGCGCTCGAACCCCTAACCAGGCCGGTCCCAGGCAACGCTCCCTGACACCGGCCATTCCGAACTTCCAGACACCGGCGCGCCAGCGTCGCGGCCGGTGTCATGCCGAGAAAAGAGGAAGGCCTGCATGTCCCAGGAATTCGACTACATCATCATCGGAGCCGGCTCTGCCGGTAACGTACTCGCTACCCGCCTCACCGAAGATGCCGACGTCAGCGTCCTGCTGCTCGAAGCCGGCGGTCCCGACTACCGCTTCGACTTCCGCACCCAGATGCCGGCGGCCCTTGCCTTCCCGCTGCAGGGGCGGCGCTACAACTGGGCCTACGAGACCGACCCCGAGCCCTACATGAACAACCGCCGCATGGAGTGCGGTCGCGGCAAGGGCCTGGGCGGCTCCTCGCTGATCAACGGCATGTGCTACATCCGCGGCAACGCCCTGGACTTCGACGGCTGGGCCAAGGAGCCGGGCCTCGAGGACTGGAGCTACCTCGACTGCCTGCCGTACTTCCGCAAGGCGGAAACCCGGGACATCGGCCCCAACGACTACCATGGCGGCGACGGCCCGGTCAGCGTGACCACGCCGAAGGCCGGCAACAACCCACTGTTCCATGCGATGGTCGAGGCCGGCGTGCAGGCCGGCTACCCGCGAACCGATGACCTCAACGGCTACCAGCAGGAAGGCTTCGGCCCCATGGACCGGACCGTCACCCCGGAGGGCCGTCGCGCCGCCACCGGGCGCGGCTACCTGGACCAGGCCCGCGGCCGGCCCAACCTGACCATCGTCACCCACGCCCTGAGCGACCGCATCCTGTTCAGCGGCAAGCGCGCCATCGGCGTCTCCTACCTGGTGGGCAACGGCGACAACCCGGTCACCGCCCACGCCCGCCGCGAAGTATTGGTGTGCAGCGGCGCGATCGCCTCGCCGCAATTGCTGCAACGCTCCGGCGTCGGCCCGGCGGCCCTGCTGCGCGACCTGGACATCCCGGTGGTGCATGACCTGCCGGGCGTCGGCGCCAACCTGCAGGATCACCTGGAACTCTACCTGCAGTACGCCTGCAAGCAGCCGGTGTCGATCTACCCGGCGACCAAATGGTGGAACCAGCCGGCCATCGGTGCCCAGTGGCTGTTCCTCGGCAAGGGCCTCGGCGCCAGCAACCAGTTCGAGGCTGGCGGCTTCATCCGAACCCGCGAAGCGTTCGAATGGCCGAACATCCAGTTCCATTTCCTCCCGGTGGCGATCAACTACAACGGCAGCAAGGGCGTGCAGGAGCACGGCTTCCAGGCGCACATGGGCTCGATGCGCTCGCCGAGCCGCGGGCGCATCCACCTGAAGTCCAGGGACCCGCGCCAGCATCCGAGCATCCTGTTCAACTACATGTCCCACGAGCAGGACTGGCAGGAGTTCCGCGACGGCATCCGGCTGACCCGCGAGATCATGAACCAGCCGGCGCTGGACCCCTATCGGGGCCGCGAGTTGAGCCCAGGGGTGAACGTGCAGTCGGACGCCGAACTCGACGAGTTCATCCGCAACCATGCGGAGACCGCTTTCCACCCATCCTGCTCGTGCAAGATGGGCAGCGACGACATGGCGGTGGTCGATGGCCAGGGACGGGTCCACGGCATGGAAGGACTGCGAGTGGTGGATGCGTCGATCATGCCGCTGATCATCACCGGCAACCTCAATGCCACCACCATCATGATGGCCGAGAAGATCGCCGACAGGATCCGCGGTCGCCAGCCGCTGCCGCGCAGCACGGCGAAGTACTACGTGGCCGGGGATGCGCCGGTACGCGGCAACCCCGTGCGGGCCTGAGGAACGCGCAAACAAGAACGCCGGCGATAGCCGGCGTTCCTGCGTCTAGCCCCGGCGTGGCGGGACCGGGCGGGTGCGCCCGCTGCCATCGATGGCGACGAACACGAACACCGCCTCGGTGACTTTGCGCCATTCGCTGGACAACGGGTCGTCGCTCCACACCTCGACCAGCATGCGGATCGAGCTGCGACCGACTTCCAGGGTCTGGGTATAGAAGGAAAGCTGGGCACCTACCGCGACCGGCACCATGAAGGCCATGCGGTCGATGGCGACGGTGGCGATACGGCCGCCGGCGATCTTGCTGGCCATGGCGGTTCCCGCCAGGTCCATCTGGGATACCAGCCAACCGCCGTAGATATCGCCGAAACCGTTGGTTTCGCGCGGCAGCGCGGTAATCTGCAAGGCCAGGTCTCCCTGGGGAATGGGGTCTTCTTGTTCAAGCTCGATCATAGGTAAGGGCCTCGTGCCCCCCGGATTTCTTGTTCAAGCGCGGTTTAGGGGAAAACTCTCCCAAAACGCCTGCCGGTGCAAGGTCTTGGGACAGCTTTCAGAGGCGCCCGGGCATTATATAGAGGAGTAGGGCGGCCGACGACCGCCCGGTTCTCTCTTCGACCGACTGTGTGGACATTCGTCGATTTGCTATGGTTTCGCTCCTGCGTCCCCGGGTCGCAGGTCGACACGCCTGCCGGTCGAACCCCGCTCATGCTTGCTGAACGAATAAAGAGAACAATTCCGACATGCCATCCGCGAATGCTCCCGAGGCGCCGGCCCAGCGTCCATTGACCCGCAGCGACTACAAGACCCTGTCCCTCTCCGCCCTGGGTGGAGCGCTGGAGTTCTACGACTTCATCATCTTCGTGTTCTTCGCCACCGTGGTCGGCAAGCTGTTCTTCCCGGCGGACATGCCGGAATGGCTGCGTCAGCTGCAAACCTTCGGCCTGTTCGCCGCCGGCTACCTGGCGCGGCCGCTGGGCGGCGTGATCATGGCCCACTTCGGCGACCTGCTCGGGCGCAAGCGCATGTTCACCCTGAGCATCTTCATGATGGCGGTGCCGACCCTGATCATGGGCCTGCTTCCGACCTACGCGCAGATCGGCATCTGGGCGCCCCTGGCGCTGCTCCTGCTGAGGGTGATCCAGGGCGCCGCGATTGGCGGGGAGGTACCGGGGGCCTGGGTCTTCGTCGCCGAGCATGTACCGGCACGGCATGTCGGTTATGCCTGCGGGACGCTGACTTCCGGCCTGACGGCGGGCATCCTGCTGGGCTCGCTGGTGGCTACTGCGATCAATAGCTTCTATAGCGCGACAGAGGTGCAGGACTACGCCTGGCGGATTCCCTTCCTGCTCGGCGGGGTGTTCGGCCTGTTCTCGGTCTACCTGCGCCGCTGGCTGCACGAGACGCCGGTATTCGCCGAGCTGCAGCAGCGCAAGGCGCTGGCAGAGGAAGTGCCGTTGAAAGCGGTGGTCCGCGATCATCGTGGCGCCGTCCTGGTGTCGATGCTGCTGACCTGGGTGCTGTCGGCCGCGATCGTGGTGGTCATCCTGATGACCCCTACCGTGCTGCAGAGCGTATACGGCTTCGATGCCGCCACGGCGCTCAAGGCCAACAGCCTGGCGATCGTCTGCCTGACCCTTGGCTGCATCGTCGCCGGGCGCATGGCGGATCGTTTCGGCGCGGGGCTGACTTTCGTTGCCGGTAGCGTGCTACTGGCGCTGGTGTCCTGGAGCTTCTACGGCAACCTCAAGGCCCACCCGGACTGGCTCTTTCCTTTATATGCACTGACCGGCTTCTTCGTCGGCATCGTCGGCGCCGTTCCCTACGTGATGGTCAATGCGTTCCCACCGGTTGTGCGTTTCTCCGGCCTGTCCTTTTCCTACAACCTGGCCTACGCCATCTTCGGTGGGCTGACGCCGATGGCGGTGGCCCTGCTGCTCAAGCAGAGCCCGATGGGGCCGGCTTACTACGTGGTGACTCTGTGCCTGGTCGGCTTCCTCGTCGGGCTCTACCTGCTGGCGCAGAAAAAGCCGGCTGGCGAGGCGGTTTCGGTGGGGTGAAAGCGCTTCCGGCGGTTATTTGAATTATTTTTGAAATAATCGTTGACGCCAGTTTCTATCTCCCTATAATGCGCA
>NZ_KV812691.1:0-1685 GCF_001813485.1 Pseudomonas sp. HMSC067G02 | reverse complement strand
TGGCATTTTATCAACCAGAAATTCCGGATACCCAAACAATAAAATGAGGGTGGTGGTATGTGTAGTTCGAAACGCACGTTGTATATAACTGTCCCGCTTCTTGGCGTACTTGCCTCGATGCACGCCAGGGCAGATTTCATCGGTGACAGCAAACTCAACCTCGGTCTGAGGAACTTCTATTTCAACGGTGACTATCGCGACGGCAGCAATGCGCCGTCCAAGACCGAGGAATGGGCCCAGGGCTTCAAGCTGGACTACCAGTCGGGCTTCACCGAGGGCACCATCGGCCTGGGGGTGGATGCCCTGGGCCTGCTGGGGGTGACGCTCGACAGCGGCAAGGGACGCCATCCGGGCAGCACCCTGATCCCCTCCGACGGCGAGGGCGCCGTGGACAACTGGAGCCGCTTCGGTATGACCCTGAAGATGCGCGCCTCCAGGACCGAGGCGCGGGTCGGCACCTTGCTGCCTAAGCTGCCGGTGGTCGACGCCAACGACGCCCGCCTGCTGCCACAGACGTTCCAAGGCGGGATGGTGACCTCCAGCGAGATCGACGGCCTGACCCTGGTCGGCGGCAAGCTCGAGAGCACCACCGGCCGCGGCTCCAGCGACCGGACCGGCCTGTCGGTGCGGGGCGGCAAGGAGGAGGGCAACGAGTTCTACTTCGCCGGCGCGGACTACCAACTGAGGAAGAACCTGCTGGTGCAGTACTACCAGGCCTCGCTGGAGGACTACTACCTCCAGCATTTCGTCGGCGCGGTGCACACCCTGAGCCTGGGCAACGACCAGTTCCTGAAGACCGACCTGCGCTACTTCAAGACCCACTCCCAGGGCGCCAACGCCTCGGGCAAGGCCGGCTACCAGGTCAGCGGCTACACCAGCGGCGGCGACGGCGAGATCGACAACGACACCTGGAGCGCGACCTTCATCTACTCGGTTCACGGCCACTCATTCCTGCTGGGCTACCAGAAGGTTTCCGACGACAGTCCCTTCGTGCAGCTGAACTCCGGCAGCGTGCCCGACGCCGGCGCCGGCGGTGTCAACGTCTACCTGTACACCAACCGCCTCATCACCAACTTCACCGCCGCGGGCGAGGCCACCAGCTACGCGCAATACGGCTATGACTTCGCCGGTGTCGGCATCCCCGGCCTGACCGCCTCGGCGATGTACCTGCGGGGGCGCGACATCGAGGCCATCGGCAGCGGCGACCAGGGCGAGTGGGAGCGCGACTTCAACGTCAACTACGTCATCCAGAGCGGGCCGCTGAAGGGCCTCGGCGTCACCTGGTGGAACGCCTCCATGCGCAGCGACATCCAGCGCAACGAGGACCAGAACCGCCTGATCTTCAACTACACCATCCCGTTGTTCTGAGCCCAGGGGCAGGCCGGGTTCAGGCCTTGGCGTCATCGATGCCTGAACTTGCCCGGACCCGTCTCGATGGAAGGATTCCAAAGAACGGAACGTCCGGCCTGGTTGCGTTGACGCTGCGGCAGGCCGAACTTCTAATGAATTCAAATAACAACATCATGCGGTAATCGCCATGAAGAAGATCAATAAGAAAGTTGTTTCGCTTGCCTGCTCTTTATTCATGGGTATTTCATCGGTTTCATCTCAGGCCAGTTCCGATGAAATTATAAAGCTCGGCATGTCGATGATTCGGGTATACGGATTTAATGGTTGATGGGGCA
>NZ_KV812690.1:0-1160 GCF_001813485.1 Pseudomonas sp. HMSC067G02 | reverse complement strand
CCGCACGTCAACGTCGGCACCATCGGTCACGTTGACCATGGCAAGACCACTCTGACCGCTGCACTGACCAAGGTCTGCTCCGACACCTGGGGTGGTTCCGCTCGTGCTTTCGATCAGATCGACAACGCGCCGGAAGAAAAGGCCCGCGGTATCACCATCAACACCTCGCACGTTGAATACGATTCCGCTGTTCGTCACTACGCCCACGTTGACTGCCCCGGTCACGCCGACTACGTGAAGAACATGATCACCGGTGCTGCCCAGATGGACGGCGCGATCCTGGTTTGCTCGGCTGCCGACGGCCCCATGCCGCAGACCCGCGAGCACATCCTGCTGTCCCGCCAGGTAGGCGTTCCCTACATCGTCGTGTTCCTGAACAAGGCCGACATGGTTGACGACGCCGAGCTGCTGGAACTGGTCGAGATGGAAGTTCGCGATCTGCTGAACACCTACGACTTCCCGGGCGACGACACTCCGATCATCATCGGTTCCGCGCTGATGGCGCTGGAAGGCAAGGATGACAACGGCATCGGCGTAAGCGCCGTGCAGAAGCTGGTAGAGACCCTGGATTCCTACATTCCGGAGCCGGTTCGTGCCATCGACCAGCCGTTCCTGATGCCGATCGAAGACGTGTTCTCGATCTCCGGCCGCGGTACCGTGGTAACCGGTCGTGTAGAGCGCGGCATCATCAAGGTCCAGGAAGAAGTGGAAATCGTCGGCATCAAGGCGACCACCAAGACCACCTGCACCGGCGTTGAAATGTTCCGCAAGCTGCTCGACGAAGGTCGTGCTGGTGAGAACGTTGGTATCCTGCTGCGCGGCACCAAGCGTGAAGACGTAGAGCGTGGCCAGGTTCTGGCCAAGCCGGGCACCATCAAGCCGCACACCAAGTTCGAGTGCGAAGTGTACGTGCTGTCCAAGGAAGAAGGTGGTCGTCACACCCCGTTCTTCAAGGGCTACCGTCCGCAGTTCTACTTCCGTACCACCGACGTGACCGGTAACTGCGAACTGCCGGAAGGCGTAGAGATGGTAATGCCGGGCGACAACATCAAGATGGTTGTCACCCTGATCGCTCCGATCGCCATGGAAGATGGCCTGCGCTTCGCGATCCGCGAAGGCGGCCGTACCGTTGGCGCCGGCGTGGTTGCCAAGATCATCGA
>NZ_KV812689.1:0-407 GCF_001813485.1 Pseudomonas sp. HMSC067G02 | reverse complement strand
GCGACCGGGGAGCGCCAGTCGTCGGAGCCGGAGGTGCCGGAGACTTCGTGGGTCCAGGTGATCTTGCGGTAGGTGAAGTGCACGTCTTCCAGGTGGGTGAAGTGGGCGTTGCCCGGGTCCTGGCAGTTGTGCATGTAGTCCTTGATGTCGACGATGATCGCGTCTTCCAGGACGGTGGTGTAGTAGTGCTCCTGGGTGCCGGCGGCGGAGGTGCGGTACCACTGGATCTCCACCTTGGTCAGGCGCTCGCCGGAGGTCAGGGCGGCCAGCAGCAGCGGCGAGGCCTTGTCGAAGACCTTGGTGATGACCACCGGCTTGTGCACGCGCTGGCCGGTCGGCTGGCCGGACTGCGGGTCGCGCGGGATGATCACTTCGTGGTTGAAGCCCTGGACCATCACCTGGTCCTC
>NZ_KV812688.1:88167-191715 GCF_001813485.1 Pseudomonas sp. HMSC067G02 | reverse complement strand
GCACGAACTCGCCGCCGATGTAGTTGCCGTAGCGGGCCTTGAAGGAAACGATGGCGCCTTCGCTACCGGGATGGGCGTAACGCATGATGGTATCTCCTGGCTCTTGTGCTTATTAGGGGAGGACGCGCTGTCGCGCTTGTCGTAAGCCTGGAGCAAGGGCCGGGCCAGAGTGGCGAAAGGCCCGGAGTAGAGCGTCCTGAAGGTTGCGCAGGGGGAGCTTGCGAACGCTCCCTGTCACGCGGGCGGGACGCTCGTGAGTGACACTCTGTACCGTTTTTGGCGCAGCGCATGACTCATCGGTCAGTCCGTCGTTGCATTGCGCCCCGGCCTGTTGGATGCTGCACCGATAGCCGTCCGGAGAGTCGCGGACCGATCCACCGCGCCCAGGCAAGAGACGGCCCGTCCCTCGCGGAGAACCATAACAATGCCTGCCAGTTCCATGAGCCGCCACGCGCGGCAAGTGCTGACCGTCGCCCAGGGCAAGATCCCGCCGGGCGGCCCTGCGACCGATCCGTCCATCGCCCGCTCCTGGCTGCGCTGCCTGGAACAGCACCATCTCGATCCCGGCCAGCCGATGGCGCCGATGGTGCTGGAGCACGCGCGCATGCTCGAACGCCGCGAGCGCCTGCAACAGGTGCTGGAGATCGCCGATGGCGAGATGCACAGCCTCTACCAGCAGCTTTCCGGCAACGACCATGCGGTACTGCTCACCGATGCCCGCGGGGTGATCCTCAATTGCGTCAACGCCGACGCCCAGCGCCAGACCTTCGAACACGCCGGCCTCTGGCTCGGCGCCGACTGGAGCGAGCCCTGCGAAGGCACCAACGGCATCGGCACCTGCGTGGTCGAGCGGCAGGCCCTGACCATCCAGCAGGAAGAGCACTTCCGTAGCCGCCACACCGGCCTGACCTGCTCGGCGAGCCCGGTATTCGATCCGCAGGGCGAGCTGATGGCGGTGCTCGACGTGTCTTCGGCGCGCCAGGAAGTCTCGCGGCAGAGCCAGTTCCACACCATGGCGCTGGTCAACCTGTCGGCGAAGATCATCGAGGGCTGCTATTTCCTCCGTCGCTTCGAGGGCTCCTGGCTGCTGCGCTTCCATGTCCAGGGCGACTATGTCGGCCTGTTCAGCGAAGGGCTGCTGGCCTTCGAGGAAGACGGGCGGATCCGCGCGGTGAACCAGAGCGCGCTGAACCTGCTCGGTTGTCCGCGCCAGCGCCTGCTCGGCCAGCCGGTGGAGACCTTCTTCGATTGCCGTCTCGACGACCTGCTCGGTCGCGCCTCGCCGCAACCCAGCGCCAGCTGGCCGCTGCGCACCCGCGAGGGACGGCCCCTGTACGCCATGCTGCGCGGCGCGCCGCGGGCGATACCCCAGGGCCTGGCGGTGCCCACGGCAGCGAAGCCGGCGCCTGCCGCGCCCGGCCTGTGCCTGGGCGACGCCGAGCTGGCCGCCGATTTCCGCCGGGCGCTGAAGGTCTACGCGCGCGACGTGCCGCTGCTGCTCAACGGCGAGACCGGTTCCGGCAAGGAGGCCTTCGCCAAGGCCGTGCACCTGGCCGGCCCGCGCGCGGAACAGGCGTTCGTCGCGCTGAACTGCGCGGCGATCCCGGAAACCCTGATCGAGAGCGAACTGTTCGGTTATCGCGGCGGCAGCTTCACCGGCGCGCGCAAGGAGGGCATGCGCGGCAAGTTGCAGCAGGCCGACGGCGGCACCCTGTTCCTCGACGAGATCGGCGACATGCCGCTGGCCTTGCAGACCCGCCTGCTGCGGGTGCTGGAAGAGCGCCGGGTAGTACCGCTGGGCGGCGAGCCAGAGGATGTCGACGTGCGCCTGATCAGCGCTACCCACCGCGACCTGGCCGGGCTGGTCGCCGACGGACGCTTCCGCGAGGATCTCTACTACCGCCTCAATGGCATGGTCGTGAGCCTGCCGCCGCTGCGCGAGCGCAGCGACCGCGAGGAGCTGCTGGACTACCTGCTGGCCGAGGAAGCCAGGGGCCAGCGCATCCAGCTCGACGGCGAGGTTCGCCAGGGCCTGCTGGCCTACCGCTGGCCGGGCAACGTCCGGCAGATGCGCACGGTGCTACGGACCCTGGTGGCACTCTGCGAGGACGGCCGGGTCGGCCTGCGCGACCTGCCCGCGGATATCCGCCAGGCCCTGGCGGCGCTGCCGCCCGCCGCAGCGGCGCCCGCCCCGGCCGCGAGCAACAGCCTGGACGACGCCGAGCGAGCCGCGTTGCTGGCGGCGCTGGATGGCCAGCGCTGGCACGTGAGCCGGGTGGCCGAGCAACTGGGGATCAGCCGCAACACCCTGTATCGCAAGCTGCGCCGGCACGGCCTGGTGCGCGGCCAGGCCTGACGGGCGGGACGGCTCCAGGCGGGCCGCCGCGAGGCCGGCGGGAACCCCGCCGACGCCGCGTCGTCTGATGCCGCGACGCCGGGCGGCCGGCGCCTCCGCTGTGCTAATCTGCCGCCCATTCACAGCGCCTTCGACGGCTTGATCTGCAGGAGTCTGCATGCACATCCACGTACTCGGCATCTGCGGGACCTTCATGGGCTCGCTGGCCGTGCTGGCCAAGGAACTGGGCCACCGGGTGACCGGTTCCGACGCCAACGTCTACCCCCCCATGAGCACCCAGCTGCAAGCCCAGGGCATCGAGCTGATGCAGGGCTACGATCCGGCCCACCTGGAGCCGGCGCCGGACCTGGTAGTGATCGGCAACGCCCTGTCGCGCGGCAATCCGGCGGTGGAGCATGTCCTGAACAAGGGCCTGCCCTACGTTTCCGGCCCGCAGTGGCTGGCCGACCACGTGCTGCAAGGACGCTGGGTGCTGGCGGTGGCCGGTACCCACGGCAAGACCACCACCACCAGCATGCTCGCCTGGGTTCTGGAGCACGCCGGCATGAGCCCGGGCTTCCTGATCGGCGGGGTGCCGCAGAACTTCGGGGTTTCGGCGCGCCTGGGCGGTACGCCGTTCTTCGTGGTCGAGGCCGACGAGTACGACAGCGCCTTCTTCGACAAGCGCTCGAAGTTCGTTCATTACCGCCCGCGCACGGCGATCCTGAACAACCTGGAATTCGACCACGCGGATATCTTCCCCGACCTCGCGGCCATCGAGCGGCAGTTCCACCATCTGGTGCGCACCGTGCCGGGCGAGGGCCTGATCATTCGCCCGAGCGCCGAGAAAGCCCTGGAGCGCGTACTCGGGATGGGCTGCTGGACCCCGGTGCAGACCACCGGCGAAGGCGGCCAGTGGCAGGCGCGCCTGCTCGCCGAGGACGGCTCGCGCTTCGAGGTGCTGTTCGACGGCATCGTCCAGGGCGAGGTGGACTGGCCGCTGACCGGCCTGCACAACGTCGCCAACGCCCTCGCCAGCCTGGCGGCGGCGCGCCATGTCGGCGTGGTGCCCAGCCAGGGCGCGGCGGCACTCAGCGAGTTCCGCAACGTCAAGCGGCGCATGGAGAAGGTCGCGGAGGTCCGGGGCGTGACCCTCTACGACGACTTCGCCCACCATCCGACCGCCATCGCCACCACCCTCGACGGCCTGCGCAAGCAGGTTGGCGCCGATACCCAGGTGATCGCCATCGTCGAGCCGCGTTCCAACTCGATGAAGCTCGGCGCTCATCGCGACGGCCTGCCGGACAGCGTGCGCCAGGCCGACCAGGTGCTCTGGTACGCGCCGCCGAACCTGGGCTGGGACCTGGCCGCCACCGCCGCGCAATGCGCGATACCGTCGCAGGTCTGCGATACCCTGGAGGCGATCATCGAGCAGGTGCGCCAGCAGGCCAGGCCCGGCGCGCAAGTGGTGATCATGAGCAACGGCGGCTTCGGCGGCTTGCACGGCAAGCTGGCCGCGGCGCTGGCCGAGTGAGGGGCGCAATGAGCGGTCCGGAACGCATTACCCTGGCGATGACCGGCGCCTCCGGCGCCCAGTACGGCCTGCGCTTGCTCGATTGCCTGGTGCAGGAAGAGCGCGAGGTGCACTTCCTGATCTCCAAGGCCGCGCAACTGGTGATGGCCACCGAGACCGACGTGGCCTTGCCGGCCAAGCCGCAGGCGATGCAGGCCTTCCTCACCGAATATTGCGGTGCCGCCGCCGGACAGATCCGCGTGTTCGGCCAGAACGACTGGATGGCGCCGCCGGCCTCCGGCTCCAGCGCGCCCAATGCCATGGTGATCTGCCCGTGTTCCACCGGCACCCTGTCGGCGGTCGCCACGGGGGCCTGCAACAACCTCATCGAGCGCGCCGCCGATGTCGCCCTGAAGGAGCGCCGGCCGCTGGTGCTGGTGCCGCGCGAGGCGCCGTTCTCCAGTATCCACCTGGAAAACATGCTCAAGCTGTCCAACCTCGGCGCGGTGATCCTGCCGGCGGCGCCGGGCTTCTACCACCAGCCGCAATCGGTGGAGGACCTGGTGGACTTCGTCGTCGCGCGAATCCTCAACACCCTGGGGATTCCCCAGGACATGCTGCCGCGCTGGGGGGAACAGCACCTTGTCAGCGACGAGTAGGGTGCTGCTACTGGTCCTGGCGGTGCAGTTGGGCGGTTGCGCCACCGTGCGCACCCTGGATGCGGCCAAGCCAGGGGCGCCGGTGGTCTACGCCGGCACCCGGCTGGACTGGTACAGCCTGCACGGCGGCTGCTGCCCGATGGAACGCTTCGGCGCGGAGGCGCCGGCCCATCCGGGGCTCGACCTGCCGGGCAGCGCGCTGCTGGACACCCTGTTGCTGCCGTTCTCGCTGGCCACCGCCATCGGCCTCAACCTCGGCGTCAGCGGCGGCATGTAGGGCGGGACCCGCCCGCGGCTCATTTCCCCAGCTTGCGCAGTTCGTCGGACTCGACGATGCGCACGCCCTTGCCTTCCTCCAGCGCCAGGCGCCAGAGCGCGCGGGCCAGGTCGCAGGCCTCGATGCCGTGGTACTTGCCGGGAAGGATGCGGGCGATCGGCGCGGCGAGGATCTCGGCCAGGCGGAATTCCTCGCGCGGGCCGAACAGCAGCGATGGCCGGGCGATGGTCAGCTGTGGCCAGCCCTGTTCCTGCAGGGCCTGCTCCAGTTCGCCCTTGACCCGGTTGTAGAAGATCGACGACTTGGCGTCGGCGCCCAGGGCGCTGACCACCAGGTAATGCCGGGCGCCCATCTCCAGCGCGCGCTTGCCCACCGCCAGCGGCAGGTCGAAATCGACCGCGCGGAAGGCCTCCTCCGAGCCGGCTTCCTTGATCGTGGTGCCGAGGCAGCAGAAGGCGGTATCGATGCTGCCGTCGAGTTGCGGCAGCAGCTCGGCCAGCGGGCCGACCGGGTTGTCCAGCCGCGGATGCTCGGCCAGCGCCTTGCGGGCAGGGGCGATGACCTTGGCCAGGGTCGGCTCGCTCAATATCCGATCCAACAGGTGCTCGCCGGTAAGACCGGTCGCGCCGGCGAGCAGAACGCGCTTGGGCGTCGAGTGCATGTGTGTTTCTCCCCTTCCACACCAATGAGCGTAGTGCGCGGCGTATCTATTTGCCCGCCGCGCCCTCGCCGGTTTTTCCTTCCCGGGACGCGAGCGCGCGCTCGGCTTGCTGCCCCCGCAGCGTCCGCCAGTGCGCGAGCACGCGTTCCGGTAACCAGGCTTGCGGTTCCGAAGCTTCGAAACCTTCCTCCTTCTCCCTTTGACGCACTTCCTCTTTCGCCAGTTCGAACGCTTTGGACAGATCGTCGGTGCGGTTCAGCGCATTGGCCAGCAAGGCGCGGCCGAAATAGGTGAAGTCGGCGTCGTCGGAACAGCCGAACGAGACCCGGTCGGCACGCGCGGCGGTCAGGATCAGGGTACGTTCGTCTTTCAGCGGCGGGATGAAGCCCCCGCTGTAGCAGGCCGATACCACCAGCACCTTGTCGCGCTGGCGCAGCGGCGCGAGCAGTTCGGCCAGTTCCGCGGCCGGCAGGTCGCCGAGGTTCAGGCCGGGCATGTCCAGGGCCAACTGGTGGTCGCTGGAGCCGTGGCTGGTCAGGTAGATGAAGACCAGGTCTTCCGGCCCGCTGCGTTCGGCCAGGGTGCGCACGGCGCGGGACAGGCTTTCCCGGGTAGCCAGCGGGCGGTCGCCGAAGTGGTCGCGGTGGTTGACCAGGCGAATCACGCCACGAGCGGCGAAACGCTGGCCGAGCAGGTCGCCGGCGTAATCGGCCTCGCGCAGGAACACGCCCTGGCGGCCATCGCCGCCCAGGCTCAGGGCATAGAGTTCGCTGGCCGGCGTCGAGGCCGGGATCTTGCGCAGTTCTTCGTCGAGCAGGCGACCCTGGGCCAACAGGCCGATTTCCAGGGTGTCGGGCAGGGCCTTGCCGGCGGCGTCGCGGATGCGCTTGCCGTCGGCCCAGAGTCCCTGCTCACGGCTGCCGTCGGCGCGGTCCAGGGTGCCTTGGCCGGCATAGGCGCCGGCGGCGAAGCCGCCTTCGTAGCGGGTGCCGTCCAGTTGTTCGAGCAGGCCCTGGCCATGGAAGCGCCAGAACTGGAAACCGCCGCGGTAGCGGCTGCCGTCGGCGCCGAGAAGCTCGCCGGGGCCGTTCAGCGCGCCTTCGCTGAAGCGGCCGATCCAGACATCGCCGCTGGCGCTTTCGTAGCGCCCCTGGCCATGGAACTGGTTGTCCTTGAACTGGCCGACGTAGCGGTCGCCATCGGGCCCGCTCCAGCGCCCCTTGCCGTTCAGTTGCCCGTCGCGGAAGGTACCGGCGTACTGGTTGCCCTGGCTGTCGCTGAAGCTGCCTTCGCCTTCCAGGCGGCCCTGGCGGAAGCTGCCCTGGTAGCGGCTGCCATCGCTGCCGTCCAGCGTGCCCTGGCCGCTGTACAGGCCCTTGCGGAAACCGCCGCGGTAGCGAGTGCCCTGTTGTTCCAGGCTGCCTTCGCCATCGAACAGGCCCTGGCGGAAGCCGCCCTGGTAGACGCTGCCATCGGCCATCGCCAGGCGTCCCTGACCGTCGAACAGGCCGGCCGCGAAGCCACCGCTGTAGCGGCTGCCGTCGGCGCCTTGCCAGGTGCCATGGCCGTGCAGCAGGCCATGCTCGAAGCGGCCGGCGTACCAGGCGCCGTTGTCGTAGTCCAGCCGGCCCTGGCCTTCCAGGCGCCCGTCCACCAGCTCGCCGCGATAGCGCGCGCCGTCCGGCAGGCGCGCATCGGCCGGGAGCAGCGGTTCGCCCTCGCCGCAGGCGGCGAGCAGGATGACCAGGGCGGAGCAGAGCGAGAGAGACCTGGCGGGGCGAAGCATGCGGCGTTCCCGATGAGTGGTTCGGTCCGAGGGTGGAGGGGAGACAGTGTGGCGGAAAAATCGTTGCCTGGCAGTAGGGTATTTCCCTGCCGGCCCAGAGCGCCCCCGCGAGCGGGGGCTTTTGGAGGGGGGAGAGGGGCGCGAAGGCGCCTGGCCGTCAAGCGAACGGCAACGCTCGCTGGGGCGGGCTCAGACGAAGCAGAGGCTGAGGGTCTCGGCGATGTAGGCGGGTTTCTCCTGGCCTTCGATCTCCAGGGTGGCGCGCGCCTTGATCAGCCACTGGCCGGGATTCTTCTCGTTGACGTCGAGCAGGGTCAGGCCCAGGCGGACCCGCGAGCCGACCCGCACCGGCTGGATGAAGCGCACCGTATCGAGGCCGTAGTTGACCGCCATCTTCAGTCCTTCGGGAAGCACCAGCAGGCCTTCCATCAGCTTCGGGATCAGCGACAGGGACAGGAAACCGTGGGCGATGGTGCCGCCGAAGGGCGTCTTCGCCGCTTTCTCCGGATCGACGTGGATGAACTGGTGGTCGCCAGTGCATTCGGCGAACTGGTCGACCCGCTCCTGGTCGATGGTGAGCCATTCGGAATGGCCGAGATCCTTGCCGACATAGTCCTTGAGCGCTGCTACGGGTACGAATGGCATAAGTCCTCCGGGAGGATGGCTGTTGTTCTCATGGTGCAGGAAGATCAGCACGCGTTGGCGACCGGGTCAAGAAACCATCGGCCTGGCGAATATCGCGTCATGCGGTGCCGCGACTGCGACTGATGGATAGGCGAGGAGCGTGCCAATGTCCCGGCGGGCTGGGCATAATGGTCGGCCCTTGCTGGAGGTGCCCATGTTGCTTCGTGGTCTGACCTGGCTGGTGCTGTTCCAGTTGCTCGGCACAGGTCTGAACGTTCTGTTGTTGCCCATGCTGCCCGGTCCGATCATCGGCCTGGTGCTGCTGTTCGGTTATTTCCTGGCGCGTGGCGAGGTCGGCAAGCCGGTCAACGAGGCGGCCGGCTCGTTGCTGCGCTACCTGCCGCTGCTGCTGGTGCCGGCGGCGGTCGGGGTGATGGCCTATGCGCGGGAGATCGCCGCCGACTTCTGGGCCATCGTCGGCGCGCTAGTACTGTCGCTGCTGCTGTCGTTCCTGTTCGCCGGCTGGATGATGCAGAAGCTCATCGATCGCCAGCAACGTCGCCGGGAGGAGTCCTGATGGCCTGGCAGGCCGCCCTCGAGGCGGTGATCCACCATCCGCTGTTCGGCGTCGGCGTGACCCTGGGCGCCTACCAGTTGGCCCTGGCCGCCTATGAACGGACCCGCTGGGTGTTCCTGCAGCCGGTGCTGGTGTCGATGCTGGTGGTGATCGGCGTACTGCTGCTTTGCGGCATCGACTACGACGAATACAGTGCCAGCGCTAAGGTCCTGACCATTCTCCTCGGCCCCGCCACGGTGGCCCTGGCGGTGCCGCTGTTCCTCAACCTGCGGCGTATCCGCCAATTGTTCTGGCCGACCCTGCTGACCCTGGTGGTCGCCGGTACGCTGGCGACGGTGCTGGGCATCGCATTCGGCTGGCTGTTCGGTGCCGAGCCGCGGATGCTGATGAGCATGGCGCCGAAGTCGGTGACCTCGCCGATCGCCATGCTGGTGGCCAGCCAGATCGGCGGCGTGGCGGCGCTGGCCGCCGTGTTCGTACTGATCACCGGGGTGCTCGGGGCGATCCTCGGGCCGGAGCTGCTGCGCGCCATCGGCGTCCGGCACCCCGCCGCGCAGGGCATGGCGCTGGGCATGACGGCCCACGCGGTGGGCACTTCGCGGGCCTTGCAGGAAGGCGAGGAGTGTGGTGCCTTCGCCGCCCTGGCGATGAGCCTGATGGGCGTTGCCACCGCAGTGCTGCTACCGTTGGCGGTAGCGCTGGTTGCCTGACGATGCCCGAGGAGTCGCGATGAAGTTGCCGTTGTTTCCCCTCAACGCCGTGCTGTTCCCCGGTTGCCGCCTGGACCTGCAGATCTTCGAGGCGCGCTACCTGGACATGATCAGCCGCTGCATGAAGCAGGGCACCGGTTTCGGCGTGGTGACCATCGGCGAAGGGCGGGAGGTCGGCGAAGCGCCGAGCCGTCTGGCGATGGTCGGCTGCGAGGCCTCGGTCCGCGACTGGCAGCAGCGCCCGAACGGCCTGCTGGGCATCCGCGTGGAGGGCGGTCGGCGTTTCCAGGTGCTGTCGGTGGAGGTCCAGGCCGACCAGCTCAGCGTCGGCGAGATCGAGTGGTTCGAAGACCTGCCGGAGCAACCCCTGACGTACGAACACAACGATCTCGCCGCGTTGCTCAGCGTGCTGGCCGAGCATCCGATGGTGGCCGCGCTGGAGATGGGCGGCGAGCCCGGCGGCCAGCAGGACCTGGCCAACCAGTTGGCCTACCTGCTGCCGTTCGATACCGAACGCAAGCTCGAACTGCTCGCCCTGCCCGACGCGCAGATGCAACTGGCGCGGATCCAGGTGCTGCTGGAGCACCTGCAGGGCGAGTTGGGTATCGACTGAACGCCAACCCTCACAGCGGCCGGTAGCGCGCAATGGCTTCCGGCAGGGCCCAGCCGGCGGCGATCGCCAGGGTCGCCACGCAGACCGGCAACAGCAGCCACCAGACCCGTTGCGGCAGCGCCGGCAGCGACTCGCGGCGCTGGCTCAGCCACAGGCTGGCGGCGCAGACCGTAGTGGCGAGCAGGGCGCCGGCGACGATGTCCGACGGCCAGTGCACGCCAAGGTAGACCCGCGACAGGGCGATGCTCAGCGACGGGATCACCGCCAGCAGTACCCAGGTCAGGCGCCAGCGCGGCGGTTGCTGGCGGCTGGCGAGGACGCCCAGGGTGAGGAAGAAGGCGAAGGACGCCGAGCTGTGTCCGCTGGGGAAGCTGAAGCTGCTCAGCGGTTCGGCCAGCACTTCCGGGCGGGCGCGGGCGAACAGGGTCTTCAGGGTCTGGTTGGCCAGCGCGGTACCCACCAGGGTGCCGATGGCGAAGATGGCCGGACGCCATTGCCGGGTCAGCAGGAGGATACCGCCGAGCAGCGCGCCGGCGATGAACTGGGTGCGGAAATCGCCGAGCCGGGTGACCACCACCATCACCGGGTTCAGGTCGGCGTTGCGATGCTCCTGGACCAGCGTCATCAGGCCCTGGTCGAGGTCCTGGAGGTACGGCCAGGCGACGGTCATCGCCAGCAGGAGGACCAGGCTCAGCGCGGCCGCCACAGCGGTTGCCCAGCGTTTGCGTCGCAGGCTGGCCTGGACTACCACACCGACCAGCACCGCCAGGCAGGCCGCGACGATCCCGGCTTCGCTCCAGAAGCCTTCCGGCAACGGCAGGCGCAGGGCTGCGCCGGTGGCCCAGCCGGGCAACAGGTAGGCGACCGCCCAGCCGGCGGCGGCGATCAGCGAAACGCCGAGAAAACGGCCGAACGGCATGTCGAGCATGCCGGCGACCATCGGCAGCATCGGCCGCAGGGCGCCGATGAAGCGGCCGACCAGCAGGCTGGCGATACCGTAGCGCTCGAAGTACACCTCGGCGGCGGTGATCCACTGCGGATGGCTGCGCAGGCCGGGCAGGCGGCGGATGTTCTGGTGGAAGCGGCGGCCGATCCAGTACGAGCTGAGGTCGCCCAGCACCCCGCCGGCGTAGGCCAGCAGCAGGGTTTCGCCGAGGCTGAGGGCGCCGCTGCCAGCGATCACCGCGACGCCGAACAGCAGCACCACGCCGGGCAGGACGATGCCGACGATGGCCGCGCATTCGAGGAAGGCGATGAGGAAGATGGCCAGCCCCAGCCACTCGGGGTTGGCGGCCATCCAGGCGTTGAAGCTGTCGAGACTCATTGCAGGTGCGGGTCCTGGTGTCCGAGTAGATGATAGTCGCGCCCGGCGACCTGGCCGCGGCGCAGTGGGTTGCGGGTACAGAAGGCGGCGAAGGCGGCATCGACGAAACGGTACGGCAGGTGTTCGTCGCGCCCCTTCGGAATGCCCAGCCGAGCGGCCTGGATCACCTGGCTGGGGCGCTCGCCGACATCGTCGACGAACAGTCGCTGCGGATCGAAGCGCTGTGCGTCCCACTCCGGCACCTTCAGCCCCATGGCCTTGCACAGCAGGGTCTGGCCGGCGCACAGGCGGCCGATCTCGCGGGGCCGGCCCTGGCTGTCCGGGTTCAGGCTCTGCATCCGCTCCAGCGCCGCGTGGTCGCTGATACGATCCAGCCAGGGATGACCGGACTTGATCAGCACCGCATTGCCCGGCCCGCCGGCGCTGAAGTTCAGCGAGTCGCCGCCGCGCGCGTAATACATATAGATGTGCCCGCCGTCGAGGAACAGTGCCTTGCGCTTCTCGGTGTAGCCGAGCGAGGCGTGGCTGCCTTTCTCCTCCAGGTAGTAGGCCTCGGTCTCGATGATTCGCGCCGCCAGCCAGAGATTGCCCTGGCGATGGCGGATCACCTTGCCCAGCAGCTCGCGGGCGACCAGCAACGCATCGCGGTCGAAGAAGGTGTCGGGGAGTGGCCGGGCGTCGGGCCAGGGCAAACTAAGGATGGGATCGCGGGACATGGGATTGTCGCTGGGACCATGGCAGTCATAGGCTGGCGAATGATAACAACAAGAGCCTGAATCATGGTTGAACGAGAGCGTGTCGACAGTGCCCACATCACGCCCAGCGCCCATTACACCGGCTACGTCTGGTTCCGCCATCGACTCGCCGAACCGGCCTTCGCCACCGTCTTCGGCCGCTGGGTACACGGCTTCGTCGCGCCGATCAACTGGGGCGCGCAGCTCGGTTTCGGGCTGAACATCGAGGATTTCCTGTTACAAAGACACCTCATGATCGACGCGCGCCTGACCCAGGCCGTCGAACGCGAGGGAGTGGTCCAGGTGGTGGAAATGGCCTGCGGACTCTCGCCGCGCGGGCGACGCTTCCGGCAACGCTATCCACAGTTGCGCTACCTGGAGGCCGACCTGCCGCCGATGGCCGCGCGCAAGGCGGCGCTGCTTCGCGAGCAGGGTTGGCTGGGCCCGGAGCACGCGGTGGCGGCTGTGGATATCCTCGCCGAGGACGGCGAGCGCAGCCTCGCCGCGCTGTTCGCCGGGCTCGACCGCGAGCGCCCGCTGGTGGTGATCACCGAGGGGCTGGTGAACTATTTCCAGCGTCCGGTGATCGAGGCCTTCTGGAGTCGCCTGGCGACCGAACTTAAACGCTTTCCCCAGGGCACCTACCTGACCGACCTCTATCCCGATCTCCGCGAGCACCCGCGCTACCGGCAGATCCGCTGGGGAGTGGGGATCATCGGGCGGCTGACGCGGGGAAGCTATCCGTTGCACTACCGCAATGCCGCGGAAATCGAGGCGGCCTTCGCCCGCTGCGGCTTTGCCTCCACCCTGGTGCTCGACCCGCAGCGCGAAGGCGCCGCCCTGGGCTTGCCGCAGGGACGCCTGCCGAGCCTGGTGCGGGTGATCGAAAGCCGCACGGCATAGCCGCCTTTCAGGCGACCTCCGCTCGCTGCCAGGCGGCGAGGAGGTCGGCCAGTCCGGCGCTGGCCGCCGGATCGGAGTGCGGGAAGATGAAGGCGAAGCCGCCGGCGGTCGAACGCAGGGGCAGGATGTCCAAGTCCGCCAGGCCGTCGTAGCACAACCGCCAGCCGCGTTGCGGGCGGGATTCGGGCAGCTCGGCGTGCAGCCGCCCGCCGAAATAGCCGAGTTCCACCAGTTCCGCCGCATAGACGCCGAGCTGCGGATGTTCCAGCCGAGCGTGCCCCTGGGCTGGCCGATGGCGGACCTCGAAGCGTCGCTCCAGGCCGAGCAGGCGCGTGCGCGGGATCCGCGTGCTGCCCTCGGCGCGCTCCGGCAGCGCCTCGCCGCGCAGGAACGGGCCGTAGAGCCGGGCGCAGGCCTCGCGTCGTTCGAACTGGGCAAGATGGTCGGCGTCGTGGATCAGGGCGAACTCGGCGTTCCCGCAGGCATGGGCGAACACCGCATGTTCCCAGGGCTGGGTGAAATGGTCGTACTCGCCGGCGAGCACCAGGGTCGGGCAGGTCGGGTGCCGCTCGAAGCCGCCGAAGGCCAGCAGGCGCCGGCTATTCTGCCGGTAGCGTTCGATCTCCGCCGCGGTCAGGCGTTGCAACTGGCGCAGCATGGCCTTGCGAAATACCGGGGAGACGCCGGTACGTTCCAGCTGTAGCGGGTTGATCAGGCCGGTCAGTACGCCGTGGGCGAAGGCGCTCTGGTCGCCCTCGTCGAGCCGGGCCAGCGCTTCTTCCAGCAGCAGCCGCGCACCGGGGCGGCCGAATGCGGTGATGCCGGCCAGTAGCAGGCGCGTGCAGCGGCGCGGATGGCGGGCGGCGAACAGCGCGGCCAGGGCCGAGCCGTAGGACAGGCCGATGGGCATCAACGGCGGCAGGCCGAGCCGTTCGGCGAAGGCCGCGATCAGGTCGGCGAGGTCTTCCAGGCTCAGTTCCGCCGCCAGTTGCAGGTTGCCGCCCTGGCTCGGCAGGTCGAGCAGGATCACCGGGTGCTCGGCGAGCAGTTCGCTGACCTCGCCGGCGAACGAGCGGAAGCTCTGGAAGGCGCCGCCCAGCAGGAGCACCGGCGGGCACGGGTCGTCGGCACGGGCGGCGAAGGCCTGGTAGCGCAGTTGCCAGCCGTCGAGAAGGAGGATATCCGGTTCGCTGCTCAGCGACTGCGCGCTGTAGTCGGTACGGTAGCGCATGGCGAGGCCCCGCGGTGTGTGCGTCGTTATTGTTGTTCTGCCGAGCGGGTGCCGGTGGGTGGCAGCGGCCAGGCTCGCTTCGAAGGTAAACAGAGGTAGCAATTTTGTTTACCTATCCTTCGGCCGGCGCCTGCGCCCGGGTGTCACCGTCTCGCGCACAGGCCCAGGCGCAGCGGGGCCGCCGCGTTACCGCCGGGGGCCGCGGAACGCACTGTCTACCGACCGGCTGTTGCGGCTGGGCGCGCCGGGGCTGGCTCGCTATAATCGCGCATTTCCCTGACGCCAGATGCCGAGACCATGACCGAGTCCGTCCTCGACTATATGAGCCGCCTGGGCCGCGATGCCCGCGCCGCCTCGCGGTTGCTCGCGCGCGCCGCCACCGCGCAGAAGAACCGCGCCCTGCTGGCCGCGGCCGATGCGCTGGACGCCGCCCGCGCGGAGTTGTCCCACGCCAACGAGCAGGACCTCGCCGCCGGCCGCGCCAATGGCCTGGAGCCGGCGATGCTGGACCGCTTGGCGCTGACCCCGGCGCGCATCGACGACATGATCGAGGGCCTGCGCCAGGTCGCCACGCTGCCCGACCCGATCGGCGAGATCCGCGACATGCGCTATGTGCCCTCGGGCATCCAGATCGGCAAGATGCGCGTGCCGCTGGGCGTGGTCGGGATCATCTACGAGTCGCGGCCGAACGTGACCATCGACGCCGCCAGCCTGTGCCTGAAGTCCGGCAACGCGACCATCCTGCGCGGCGGCTCCGAGGCGATCCACTCCAACCAGGCGATCGCCCGCTGCATCCAGCAGGGCCTGGCCGAGGCCGGCCTGCCGGCCGCCGCCGTGCAGGTGGTGGAAACCACCGACCGCGCCGCGGTCGGCGCGCTGATCAGCATGCCCGAATACGTCGACGTGATCGTCCCGCGCGGCGGCAAGGGCCTGATCGAGCGCATCAGCCGCGAGGCCAAGGTGCCGGTGATCAAGCACCTGGACGGCATCTGCCACGTCTACATCGATGTCGCCGCCGACCTGGACAAGGCGATTCGCGTCGCCGACAACGCCAAGACCCAGCGCTACGCGCCGTGCAACACCATGGAGACGCTGCTGGTGCATGTCGGTATCGCCGAGCGGGTGCTGCCGCCGCTGGCCACGATCTACCGCGAGAAGGGCGTGGAACTGCGCGGCGACGCCGCGACCCGTGCGCTGCTCGGCGCAGACGTGCTGGAGGCTACCGAGGAGGACTGGCGTACCGAGTACAACGCGCCGATCCTGTCGATCCGCATCGTCGACGGGCTGGACGCGGCGATCGAGCACATCAACACCTACGGCTCGCAGCACACCGACGCGATCATTACCGAGAACTTCAGCGATGCGCGGCGTTTCCTCGCCGAAGTGGATTCCGCTTCGGTGATGGTCAACGCCTCGACCCGCTTCGCCGACGGCTTCGAGTACGGCCTCGGCGCCGAGATCGGGATTTCCACCGATAAGCTGCACGCCCGCGGCCCGGTCGGCCTGGAAGGCCTGACCAGCGAGAAGTACGTCGTCTTCGGCGACGGTCACGTGCGCACCTGATGGGCAAACGTATCGGCCTGTTCGGCGGCACTTTCGACCCCGTGCATATCGGACATATGCGCAGCGCCGTGGAAATGGCCGAGCAGTTCGCCCTCGACGAACTGCGCCTGCTGCCCAATGCGCGGCCGCCGCACCGGGAAACCCCGCAGGTGTCGGCCGCGCAGCGGTTGGCGATGGTCGAGCGGGCGGTGGCGGGAGTCGAGCGATTGACGGTCGATCCCCGCGAACTGAAGCGCGACAAACCGTCCTACACCATCGACACCCTGGAGTCGGTGCGGGCGGAGCTGGCGGCCGACGACCAGTTGTTCATGCTGATCGGCTGGGATGCCTTCTGCGGCTTGCCGACGTGGCACCGCTGGGAGGCGTTGCTGGATCACTGCCACATCGTCGTGTTGCAGCGTCCGGATGCCGACAGCGAGCCGCCGGAGTCGCTGCGCGACCTGCTGGCGGCGCGGAGCGTGGCCGACCCGCAGGCCCTGAAAGGGCCGGGCGGGCAGATCACCTTCGTCTGGCAGACGCCGCTGGCGGTGTCCGCCACCCAGATCCGTGCGCTGCTGGGTGCCGGGCGCTCCGTGCGTTTCCTGGTGCCGGACGCGGTATTGAACTACATCGAGGCGCACCACCTGTATCGTGCGCCACACTGATAAAGAAACAGAGACCGACTCAATGCAAACCGAACAACTCGTCCAAGTGGCCATCGATGCCCTGGAAGATCTCAAGGCCCAGGACATCGTGACCCTCGATGTGCGGGACAAGACCAGCGTCACCGACTACATGGTGATCGCCTGCGGCAGTTCCAGCCGCCAGGTCAAGTCGCTGGCCGACAACGTCCTGACCAAGGCCAAGGAAAACGGCGTCAAGCCCCTGGGCAGCGAAGGCCTGGAGTCCGGCGAATGGGCGCTGCTCGACCTGGGCGACGTGGTGGTCCACGTGATGCTCCCGGCGACCCGCCAGTTCTACGACCTGGAGCGCCTGTGGCAGGGCGCCGAGCAGAGCCGCGCCCAGCACCAGCCGGAAGAGTGACGCCGGCATGCGGTTGCGCCTGATCGCGGTTGGCTCGCGCATGCCTCGCTGGGTCGAGGAAGGCTGGCAGGAATACGTCAAGCGCCTGCCGGCCGAGCTGTCCCTCGAACTGGTGGAGATCCCGCTCAACACCCGCGGCAAGAACGCCGACGTGGCGCGCCTGATCCGTCAGGAAGGCGAGGCCATGCTGGCGCGCGTGCAGCCGGGGGAACGGGTGGTGACCCTGGAGGTCGAAGGTCGGCCCTGGAGCACCGAGCAACTGGCTCGCGAACTGGATCGCTGGCGTCTCGACGCACGCACCGTGAATCTCATGGTCGGCGGCCCGGAAGGGCTGGCGCCGGAGGTCTGCGCGCGCAGCGAGCAGCGCTGGTCGCTGTCGCCGTTGACGCTGCCGCACCCGTTGGTGCGGATCCTGGTCGGCGAGCAGATCTACCGGGCCTGGACCGTATTGTCCGGGCACCCCTACCACAAATAGTCCCCAGTCCCGATGCCGCAGCCGATCCACCTGAAAGACCACGAGAAAGACGCCCGCCTGGTGCGTCGGCGCGTCATCGTCGGGGCGGTGGCGGTGGTCTTGCTGACCCTGGTGCTGGTGGCGCGCATGTACCACCTGCAGGTGACCCAGTACGAGTACCATTCGACGCTGTCGGAGAACAACCGGGTCCATGTGCAGCCGATCCCGCCGACCCGCGGGATCATCTTCGACCGCAACGGCGTGATCATCGCCGACAACCGGCCGAGCTTCAGCCTGACCATCACCCGCGAACGCACCGAGGACCTGCAGAAGACCCTCGACACGCTGGTGGAGATCCTCGGCCTGACCGAGGACGACCGGGCCATCTTCGAGAAGCGCATGAAGCAGGGGCGGCGTCCGTTCGAGCCGGTTCCCATCATGTTCGAACTCAACGAGGAACAGATCGCCCGCATCGCGGTGAACCAGTTCCGCCTGCCGGGCGTCGACGTGGCGACCCAGTTCGTCCGCCACTACCCGCTGAAGGAGCACTTCGCCCATTCGGTCGGGTACGTCGGGCGGATCAACGAGCAGGAACTGAAGAACCTCGACCCGATCAACTACAGCGGCACCCACCATATCGGCAAGACCGGCATCGAGCGCTTCTACGAGAGCGAGTTGC
The DNA here is from genome assembly GCF_001813485.1 of Pseudomonas sp. HMSC067G02. Classification (NCBI taxonomy): domain Bacteria; kingdom Pseudomonadati; phylum Pseudomonadota; class Gammaproteobacteria; order Pseudomonadales; family Pseudomonadaceae; genus Pseudomonas; species Pseudomonas sp. HMSC067G02. Next base: position 174,049 of record NZ_KV812688.1, on the reverse strand, counting down.
ACGGCACGGTTGGCTACGAGGAAGTCGAGACCAACGCCCGCGGGCGGGTGCTGCGGGTGCTCAAGCGCACCGACCCGATTCCCGGCAAGGACATCGTCCTGAGCATCGATAGCCGCCTGCAGGAGGCCGCCGAGAACGCCCTGGCCGGGCGGCGGGGCGCCATCGTGGCGATCCAGCCGTCCACCGGCGACGTGCTGGCGATGGTCAGCCAGCCGAGCTACGACCCCAACCTGTTCGTCACCGGCATCAGCTTCAAGGCCTATGCCGAGCTGCGCGACTCCATCGACCGGCCGCTGTACAACCGCGTCCTGCGCGGGCTCTATCCGCCGGGCTCGACGGTGAAGCCGGCGGTGGCACTGGCCGGCCTCGACGCCGGGGTGGTCACGCCGACCTCGCGGGTCTTCGACCCCGGCTACTACCAGTTGCCCAACTACGACCACAAGTACCGTAACTGGAACCGCTACGGCGATGGCTGGGTGAGCCTGGAGTCGGCGATCTACCGGTCCAACGACACCTATTTCTACGACCTCGCGCACAAGCTGGGGATCGACCGCCTGCACGCCTTCATGAGCCGCTTCGGCTTCGGCCAGAAAGTCGCCCTGGACATGTTCGGCGAAGCCGACGGGCTGATGCCCTCGCGCGAATGGAAGCGCAAGACCCGCCGCCAGGTCTGGTACCCGGGGGAGACCCTGATCCTCGGCATCGGCCAGGGCTACATGCAGGCGACGCCGATCCAGTTGGCGCAGATGACCGCGCTGCTGGCCAACAAGGGCCACTGGATCCGCCCGCACCTGGCCAAGACCATCGACGGCCAGCCGCCGGTCGACCCCGACCCGATGCCCGACATCGTGCTGCGCGACCCGGCCAACTGGGACCGCGTCGACTACGGCATGCAGCAGGTGGTGCATGGCGCCCGCGGCACGGCGCGCAAGGTTGGCGCCACCTCGGCCTACCTGATCGCCGGCAAGAGCGGTACCGCCCAGGTGGTGGCGATCAAGCAGAATGAGCGCTACGACCGCTCCAAGCTGCTCGAGCGGCACCGCGACCACGCCCTGTTCGTCGGCTTCGCGCCGGCCAACAACCCGCAGATCGCGGTGGCGGTGATGGTGGAGAACGGCGAGTCCGGCTCCGGCGTCGCCGCCCCGGTGGTCAAGCAGGTGATGGACGCCTGGCTGCTCGACGAGCACGGCAAGCTCAAGGCCGAATACGCGGAACCCGTCGCGCCGCTCGCGGCGGCGGTGGCCAAGCCCGAACCCACGGCAGCCGAGCCGGAGGCGCCCGCCCTTGAACAGTAACTTCGACCGCACCCTGTCCAACGAAGACGTGATGCGCCGGCGCGCCAGCCTGTTGCAGCGCCTGCACATCGACGGGATTCTCCTGCTGCTGTTGCTGATCCTCGGCGCCACCGGCCTGTTCGTCCTCTATTCGGCGAGCGGCAAGAGCTGGGACATGCTGATGAAGCAGGCCACCTCGTTCGGCCTGGGACTGGGCATGATGGTGGTCATCGCCCAGATCGAGCCGCGCTTCATGGCCCGCTGGGTGCCGCTGGGCTACCTGGTGGGGGTCGCGCTGCTGGTGGTGGTCGACGTGATCGGCCACGACGCCAAGGGGGCGACGCGCTGGATCAACATCCCCGGGGTGATCCGCTTCCAGCCCTCGGAGTTCATGAAGCTGCTGATGCCGATGACGGTGGCCTGGTACCTGTCCAAGCGCAACCTGCCGCCGGGGCTCAAGCACATGGTGATCAGCCTGGCGATCATCATCACCCCGTTCGTGCTGATCCTGAAACAGCCCGACCTCGGCACCGCCATGCTGATCCTCGCTTCCGGCGGCTTCGTGCTGTTCGTCGGCGGCCTGCGCTGGCGCTGGATCGTCGGCGCGGTGTCGGCGGCGGTGCCGATCGCCGTGGCGATGTGGTTCTTCATCATGCACGACTACCAGAAACAGCGGGTGCTGACCTTCCTCGACCCGGAAAGCGACCCGCTGGGCACCGGCTGGAACATCATCCAGTCTAAGGCGGCCATCGGTTCCGGCGGGGTATTCGGCAAGGGCTGGCTGCTGGGCACCCAGTCGCACCTGGATTTTTTGCCGGAAAGCCACACCGACTTTATCATTGCGGTCCTTGGCGAGGAGTTCGGCCTGGTCGGCGTCTGCCTGCTGCTGGTGCTCTACCTGCTGCTGATCAGTCGTGGCCTGGTGATCACCGCCCAGGCGCAGACGCTCTACGGCAAACTGCTGGCCGGTGGCATCACCATGACGTTTTTCGTTTATGTCTTCGTGAATATCGGTATGGTGAGCGGGTTGTTGCCGGTGGTGGGGGTACCGCTGCCTTTCATTAGTTATGGCGGAACTTCGCTGGTTACCCTGTTGTCAGGGTTCGGGGTTCTGATGTCGATCCATACCCATCGGAAGTGGATCGCCCAGGTTTGAGACCAAGAGTGAAGAACGCAATGCAAGTACTGCGTACATGGGCGGCCAGGGGCGTCCAATGGGTCGGCGTAGCCGGCGTCATTGGCCTGTCCGGGGCGGCCCAGGCGGGGGACTACGACGGCTCGCCGCAAGTGGCCGAGTTCGTCAGCGAAATGACCCGCGACTACGGCTTCGCCGGAGAGCAGCTGATGGGGCTGTTCCGCGACGTGAACCGCAAGCAGTCGATCCTCGATGCGATCTCGCGCCCGGCCGAGCGGGTCAAGCAGTGGAAGGAATACCGGCCGATCTTCATCAGCGACGCGCGCATCAGTCGTGGCGTCGACTTCTGGAACAAGCATGCCGAAGACCTGGCGCGGGCAGAGAAGGAATACGGCGTGCCGGCCGAGATCATCGTCTCGATCATCGGCGTGGAAACCTTCTTCGGCCGCAACACCGGCAGCTACCGGGTGATGGACGCGCTGTCCACCCTCGGCTTCGACTACCCGCCGCGGGCCGACTTCTTCCGCAAGGAGTTGCGCGAGTTCCTCCTGCTCGCCCGCGAACAGCAGGTCGACCCGCTCAGCCTGACCGGCTCCTACGCCGGCGCCATGGGCCTGCCGCAATTCATGCCGAGCAGCTTCCGCGCCTACGCGGTGGACTTCGACGGCGATGGCCACATCAATATCTGGAGCGACCCGACCGACGCCATCGGTAGCGTCGCCAGCTACTTCAAGCAGCACGGCTGGGTCACCGGCGAGCCGGTGGTCTCGGTGGCCGAGATCAACGACGAGAGCGCCGAGAGCGCGGTGACCAGGGGCGTCGACCCGACCATGAGCCTGGGCGAGCTGCGTGCCCGCGGCTGGCGCACCCACGATGCGCTGCGCGACGACCAGAAGGTCACGGCGATGCGTTTCGTCGGCGACAAGGGCATCGAGTATTGGGTCGGTTTGCCGAACTTCTACGTGATCACCCGCTATAATCGCAGCGCCATGTATGCCATGGCGGTTTATCAGCTGGCGGGCGAGATTGCCCGCGCGCGAGGTGCCCATTGAGCAAGCGTGTCCGCTCCTCCCTGATCCTGCCCGCCGTCTGCGGCCTCGGGCTGGCGGCCGTGCTGTTGAGCAGTTGCTCCAGCAAGGCGCCCCAGCAGCCGGCCAGGCAGGCGGGCATTTCCGGGCCGGGCGACTATTCCCGTCCGCATCGCGACGGCGCCCCCTGGTGGGACGTCGACGTGTCGCGGATCCCCGATGCGGTGCCGATGCCGCACAACGGTTCGGTGAAGGCCAATCCCTACACCGTGCTGGGCAAGACCTACTACCCGATGAACGATGCGCGGGCCTACCGGATGGTCGGCACCGCGTCCTGGTACGGCACCAAGTTCCACGGCCAGGCCACCGCCAACGGCGAGACCTACGACCTCTACGGCATGACCGCCGCGCACAAGACCCTGCCGTTGCCGAGCTACGTGCGGGTGACCAACCTGGACAACGGCAAGAGCGTGATCGTCCGCGTCAACGACCGCGGCCCGTTCTATTCCGACCGGGTCATCGACCTGTCCTTCGCCGCGGCGAAGAAGCTCGGCTATGCCGAGACCGGCACCGCGCGGGTCAAGGTCGAAGGCATCGACCCGGTGCAGTGGTGGGCCCAGCGTGGCCGCCCGGCGCCGATGGTCCTGGCGCAGCCCAAGCAGGCGGTGGCCCAGGCCCCCGCTGCGACGCAAACTCAGGCGGTGGCGATGGCCCAGCCGATCGAGACCTACACCCCGCCGCCGGCGCAGCACGCGGCCGCCGTGCTGCCGGTGCAGATCGACTCAAAAAAAAACGCTTCATTACCAGCCGATGGCCTGTATCTCCAGGTGGGCGCCTTCGCCAACCCGGATGCGGCGGAGCTGCTGAAGGCCAAGCTGAGCGGCGTGACGGCTGCGCCGGTGTTTATCAGCTCGGTCGTACGCAACCAGCAGATTCTGCACCGGGTGCGGCTGGGACCGATCGGTTCGGCGGACGAGGTTAGCCGCACCCAGGACAGCATCCGCGTGGCCAACCTTGGCCAGCCGACGCTGGTACGCCCCGACTGAGCGCCTACTCACGCAGGGAATTCCCGCAAGGGATTGTTTGACCATTGGTAGAACCAGAGAGACGGATGAACATCACCACTATCGCGAAACGCTTGTCACTGCTTGTCCTGTTCATCGCCCCTACGGCTGGCTGGGCTGCTGAATCCATGGTTCCGGCGCCGCCGCAACTGGCCGCCAAGTCGTACGTCCTGATGGACGGCGAGAGCGGCCAGGTTCTGGTCGAGAACAACGGCGACCAGCGCCTGCCGCCGGCCAGCCTGACCAAACTGATGACCGCCTACATCGCCACCAAGGAGATCGAGGCCGGCCGCATCGGCGAGAACGACCTGGTCACCGTCAGCGAACATGCCTGGCGCACCGGCGGTTCGCGGATGTTCATCAAGGTCGGCAGCCAGGTCTCGGTGAGCGACCTGCTGCATGGCATCATCATCCAGTCCGGCAACGACGCCAGCGTCGCCCTGGCCGAGCATATCGCCGGCAGCGAAGACGCCTTCGCCGACATGATGAACACCACCGCGCAGAAGCTGGGCCTGACCAACTCCCACTTCATGGACGCCACCGGCCTGCCCAACCCGGACCACTATTCCTCCGCCCGCGACATGGCGGTGCTGGCCCGCGCGATCATCTACGGCGAGCCGAGCCACTACGCGATCTACGCGCAGAAGGAATTCCTCTGGAACAACATCAAGCAGCCGAACCGCAACCTGCTGCTGTGGCGCGACAAGACCGTCGACGGCCTGAAGACCGGCCACACCGACGAAGCCGGCTACTGCCTGGTGGCTTCCGCGGTACGCGACGGCCAGCGCATGATCGCGGTGGTGTTCGGCACCAACAGCGAGCAGGCCCGCGCTGCCGAGACCCAGAAGCTGCTGACCTATGGCTTCCGCTTCTTCGAAAGCCGCAACTTCTACAAGAAGGGCACCGAGCTGACCAAGGGCCTGGTCTGGAAGGGTTCCGAGCATGAAGTGAAAGCCGGCCTCGCCGAAGACCTGACCATGACCCTGCCGCGCGGCCAGATGCAGAAGCTGCAGGCCAGCATGGTCCTGGAGCCGCAGCTGATGGCGCCGATCCAGCAGGGCCAGGTGATCGGCAAGGTGGAAGTGAAGCTGGACGACAAGGTCATCCGCAGCGCCGACCTGGTCGCCCTCAACGCCGTCGAGGAGGGTGGTTTCTTCCGCCGCCTGTGGGATAGCATCCGCCTGTTCTTCTACGGTTTGTTCAACTGACCGACCGGCGCCCGCCCGCTCACGAGGCCAGCGGGCGCCCGTCCCCGCGGACCACGGGTCCGCCGCCGCCATGACCGATACCCCTGACGTTCAACCCCCGAAAATCGAATTCCCCTGCGAGCGCTATCCGATCAAGGTGATCGGCGACGCTGGCGAAGGTTTCTCCGACCTGGTCGTGGAAATCATCCGGCGCCACGCGCCGGATCTCGACGTCGAGACCCTGGTGGTCCGTGACAGCAGCAAGGGGCGCTTCCTCTCGGTGCAGGTGCTGATCACCGCCACCGATGTCGACCAACTGCAAGCCATCCATAACGACCTGCGCGCGACCGGACGCGTGCACATGGTGCTCTGATGGGACTCGAGCTGGGCTTCCGTGAGCTCGGCGAGGTTCCCTACGAACCGACCTGGCATGCCATGCAGCGCTTCGTTGCCGAACGCGACAAATCGGTAATGGACGAAGCCTGGCTGTTGCAGCACCCTGCGGTCTTCACCCAGGGGCAGGCCGGCAAGGCGGAGCATGTGCTGTTCCCCGGCGACATCCCGGTGATCCAGGTGGATCGCGGCGGCCAGGTGACCTACCACGGCCCCGGCCAGTTGGTCACCTACCTGCTGCTCGATGTCCGCCGCCTGGGACTGGGCGTGCGCGAGCTGGTCAGCCGGATCGAGCAGAGCCTGATCGGCCTGCTGGCGTCCTATGACGTGCAGGCCGTGGCCAAGCCGGACGCGCCGGGTGTCTACGTCGACGGGGCGAAGATCGCCTCCCTCGGCCTGCGCATCCGCAACGGCTGTTCCTTCCATGGCCTGGCGCTGAACCTGGACATGGACCTGCGACCGTTCCAACGAATCAATCCCTGCGGCTACGCCGGGATGCCCATGACCCAACTGCGCGACCTGGTTGGGCCGGTGGATTTTGCCGAGGTGTGTACCCGATTGCGCGCTGAGCTCGTCTCACGCCTTGGCTACGCTGAACAGAAGACCCTTACGGGCGGGATCGAACTGACATGAGCACTGTTGTGGAGAAGTCCGGAGAAGCCAAGCCGGGTAAGGTGGAAGTCGGCGTGAAGCTGCGCGGCGCGGAAAAGGTCGCGCGGATTCCGGTGAAGATCATTCCCACCGAGGAACTGCCGAAGAAACCCGACTGGATCCGCGTGCGCATCCCGGTTTCCCCCGAGGTCGACCGCATCAAGCAACTGCTGCGCAAGCACAAGCTGCACAGCGTCTGCGAAGAGGCGTCCTGCCCGAACCTGGGCGAGTGCTTCTCCGGCGGCACCGCGACCTTCATGATCATGGGTGACATCTGCACCCGGCGCTGCCCGTTCTGCGACGTCGGCCATGGCCGGCCGAAGCCGCTGGACGTCGACGAGCCGACCAACCTGGCCATCGCCATCGCCGACCTGCGGCTGAAGTACGTGGTGATCACCTCGGTGGACCGCGACGACCTGCGCGACGGCGGTGCCCAGCACTTCGCCGACTGCCTGCGCGAGATCCGCAAGCTGTCGCCGGGGATCCAGCTGGAAACCCTGGTGCCCGACTATCGCGGTCGCATGGACATCGCCCTGGAGATCACCGCCAACGAGCCGCCGGACGTGTTCAACCATAACCTGGAGACGGTACCGCGCCTGTACCGCTCCTCGCGGCCGGGCTCGGACTTCGAGTGGTCGCTGGACCTGCTGCAGAAGTTCAAGCAGATGGTTCCGCACGTACCGACCAAGTCCGGGCTGATGCTCGGCCTGGGCGAGACCGACGACGAGGTCATCGAGGTCATGCAGCGGATGCGCGAGCACGACATCGACATGCTGACCCTCGGCCAGTACCTGCAGCCGTCGCGCAACCACCTGCCGGTGCAGCGCTTCGTGCATCCGGACACCTTCGCCTGGTTCGCCGAGGAAGGCGAGAAGATGGGCTTCAAGAACGTCGCGTCCGGCCCGCTGGTGCGTTCGTCCTACCATGCCGACCAGCAGGCGCACGGCAACAAGATCGGCTGATCGACGCCGCGCCAATGCCTCCGACGCCGCGTCCCTGCACAGGGACGCGGCGTTTTTCTTTGGGCAGCCACCAAGCCTCTTCGGACGTAGGACGAACAACCGCTTGCGGTTATCCGCCGGCGCGTAGGTGAGTACCGTTTGCGCTCATCCCTGTGCGGTAACGAAGCGACTGCGCTGGCCGAGCTGCCGCACCGCCTCGATCAGTGCATCGGCCGCCAGGCTGGGTTGGCGCGAGAAGGCGTAGAAACGCGCCTCCGGCAGCGTCGGAAAACCCTGTTCCGGGCCCAGTTCGCGTAGCCCCTCGCGCATCTGGCTGCGCGCCACCACCGTCACGGCGAAACCGGCCAGCGCGGCGGACAGGCAGCCGGCCATGCTGGCACTCTCGAACACCAGGCGCCAGGGACGCGCAGCGGCGCCGAGGGCTGTAATCGCCGCTTCGCGGTAGACGCAGGGTTCGGGGAACAGCGCCAGCGGCAGCGGTTCGCCCGCGGGCAGCTCGATCGCGGTCGCCGCGGCCCAGACCAGCGGTTCCTCCCAGAGCAGTTCGCCGTCGTCTCCGACCCGCCGGCACTGCTTGCCGAACACCACGTCGGTGCGCCCCTGGGCCTGCTGGCGGAGCAGGTCGGTGGTGATACCGACCTTGAGTTCGATGGATGCTTCGGGGTGCCAGCGGCGAAAGCGTTGCAGGACGCGTGGCAGCCAGGCGCTGGCGAAGTCCTCCGAAGCGCCGATGCGCAGGCGGTCGCGGATCGGCGTGCCGTGCAGCCTGGCGCGGGCCTCGCGCTCCAGCTCGACGATGTTGCGGGCATAGGCGTAGAGCGTCTCGCCCGCCTGGGTCAGCTCCAGGCGGCGGGTGGTGCGGCTGAGCAGGCTGACGCCGGCTGTCTGTTCCAGGCGCTTGATATGCCCGCTGACTGCGGAGGGGGTGAGCGCGAGATTGTCTGCGGCGAGGGCGAAACCGCCGCTGTCGACCACTTCGAGAAAGGTACGCAACAACACGATATCCAGGGATTGGGAGGTGGGGACGGCAAGCTCCATGAGGTCTTCCATTCATCTCGTTTCATGAATAGTAGACGCTAACTATTCATGAATCATCCTTGGCAAGCGTCCTAGGATGTCCCTTCGCTTTCTCTTGGAGAGGTCCGATGAGCCGCTATGCCTTCGTTTCCACCGATGTCCTGGATATCGCCTACCTGGAGTGGAATCCGCAGGGGGCGCGCAGCGCCGTCTTGTTGCACGGTTGGCCGGACAGCCCGCATGCCTGGGAAGACCTGGCGGAGTCCCTGGCGGACGCCGGCTATCGGGTGCTGGCACCAGCCCTCCGGGGATTCGCCCCGACCCGCTTCCGCGATGCGTCTACTCCGCGCAGCGGGCAACTGGCGGCTCTGGCTTGCGATCTGCTGGCATTCGTCGACGGCCTGGCATTGCAACGTCCCCTGCTGGTCGGCCATGACTGGGGTGCCCGCGCGGTGGCCAGTGCCTGCGGACTGCGCGAGGGCTTCGCCTCGCACCTGGTGATGCTCTCGGTGGGGTACGCCAGTAACGATCCGCAGCAAGTTCTTTCCCTGCCGCAGGCTCGTAGCTTCTGGTACCAGTGGTTCATGGCCACGCCACGCGGCGAGCGTGCGCTGCGCGAGGAGGGCGAGGCGTTCGCCCGGCAGATGTGGGACACCTGGTCGCCGCCGGGATGGTATGCCGAGCGCGATTTCCAGGAGGCCGCCCAGGCCTTCTCCGGGCCGGACTGGGTCGCCGTGGTGCTGCACTATTACCGGCATCGCTGGGGCTTCGTCGCGGGGGAGCCGCGCTACGGGGCGGCGGAACAGCGCTTGCTCCCGGCACCGCGCCTGGCGCTGCCGACCCTGGTGCTGCACGGCGGCGCGGATGCCTGCACCCACCCCGACGGCTCCCGCGGACGCGAGCACTACTTCAGCGGGCGTTACCAGCGGCTGGTGCTGGAGGGCGTCGGCCATTTTCCGCAGCGCGAGGCGGCCAATCAGGTGGCGGACGCTATCCTGCGGTTCTGCGCGGATGACTAGGTTCTGGACGCCGCAGCGGCGGATAACGCCCATGGCGTTATCCGCCCTACGAACCGGTGTGCCGCGAGCGGTCGCGGCGGACGTGGGGTCGTAAGCTCCGCCGGCGGCCCTATGGCGTCCGCAGGCGGTCGAGCAGCGCCGGGGTCGGATAGCCGTCCGCCGGCCAGCCGAACTCCTGCTGGCAGGCGCGGATCGCCTTGCGCGTATTGGCGCCGATGATGCCGTCCACCGCGCCCGGATCGTGTCCGCGGGCGGCCAGTTGCCGTTGCAGCTCGATGCGCTGCGAGCGGCTCAGCGGAACATCCTCCAGTGGCCAGGCGCCGACTATCCGGCCGCCGCCCTTGAAGCTGTCGGCGAGCAGGCCGACGGCCAGGGCATAGGCACTGGAGTTGTTGTACTTGAGGATGGCGCGGAAGTTGTGCAGCACCAGGAAGGCCGGGCCGCGGTGCCCGGCCGGCAGCAGCAGCGAGGCCTGTTCGCCGGAGAGCCCGGAGGGCAGGGGGCCGCCGTTGACGCCTTGTACGCCCATCCCTTGCCACTCGCCCAGGGGCTTGCGGATGGTGAGTTCCGCCAGGGAATAGTCGAAGCCTGCCGGCAGGCGGACTTCGAACCCCCAGGGTTGTCCGGCGATCCAGCCGGAGGCTTTCAGGTAGTTGGCGGTGGAGGCCAGGGCGTCGCCGGGCGAGCCCCAGATGTCACGCTTGCCGTCGCCGTCGAAGTCCACGGCATACTGGTTGTAGGTGGTCGGGATGAACTGGGTCTGGCCCATGGCGCCGGCCCAGGAGCCGATCATGAAGGAGGCCGGAACGTCGCCGTGCTGGAGGATCTTCAGGGCGGCGAGCAACTGGGCGTGGGCGAATTCCGGGCGGCGTCCTTCATAGGCGAGGGTCGCCAGGGAGCGGATCACGTTCTTGTTGCCCATGTGCGAACCGTAGTTGCTCTCCATGCCCCAGATCGCCACCACCGCATCCGCATCCACCGCATAGCGCGCGTCGACTTCGCCGAGGATGCGCGCGTGCTGCGCCAGGCGCGCCTGGCCCTGGCGAACGCGCAGCGGATCGAGGGCGCCTTCCAGGTATTTCCATACCGGCCGGGTGAATTCCGGCTGGCTGCGGTCGGCTTCGACCACGGCGGGATCGGGCTCGACCCCGGCGAAGGCGCGATCGAAGGTCTGCGCATCGATTCCACCGGCCAGCGCCTGTTGACGGAAGGCGTCGCGCCACTGTTCGAAGCTCTGCCCAGGCTGTGCCTCGCTCGGCGCGCCAGCGGACACCGAGGCGGCCGGGCCGGCGCCGGTGAAGGGCGCCTTGGTCTGCAGGGGAGCGGAAGGCTGGTTGTATTCGACTGTCGGGTTCTTCTGCGCGCAGGCACTGGAGAGGCCAAGCCCCATGGCGACGACGGTGCTGCCCAGCAGCCCGCTCACCTTCAGCAGGGCGGATCGTTCGGGGTTACGCATTGCTCTCCTCAGCAGGGTCCTCGGGACGGGCCACCTTAGCACGCCGGCCAGGACGCGTCTGCCGTCGTTGGACGCGCCGGCGGGGCCCCGGGTTCGCCAATGCGGTTCCATCGGCGCGGTGGATATCGTTCGCCATATGTTCGGTCACTGTCGGGCGGCCAATGGTTTCGTCCGTACCGCTCCGCCGCCTGTCGAAGCCTCGCGGCGCACCCGAGTCGGGATCGGCGACGGGCCGCGCGGCATGCTCGAGGCCTTCGACTTCTTCTTCCTGGCCTTCGTTCTGCGCGACATGGCTACCCGCTTCGGCGTCGGCATCGAACGCCCGAGCCTGGTTCGTGCGCTGCAATGGCCAGAGGGTTGCCAGTCGGCCGCACGGGATGTCGAGGCCGCGGATCATGATGGAGGAACCATTGGCTTTTCGCCCAACCCGATGGGGCCAGGGCTTGCGCGCCGACGATAGTGTGCCCATGGGCGGCAGGCTGGCGGTGGGGTTGGTCTTGTCGACGGGCTTCGGGCGGGGTAGGCGGGGCGCGTGGGTGAGGAGGGCGTTGCGGGAGGATGGACCAGCGGCTGTTTCAGGCCGCCATAACGAAAGAAGCCTCCCAGTTACGGGAGGCTTCGCGGCGGTAGCTGCCTTTGCCTTTCTTCGCCTGTTCCTGGCGGCTGCGGAACAGTGGCTGGGCGACCAGGGATTTGGCCTTGTTCGGCCGCTTGCTTTTCTTTGCCATGGCATAGGTCCTCGAAGGTGATCGGGCTGGCGCTCGCCAGCGCGCGCATCATCTGCCTGTCGCCGCGGATTGTCCAGTGCCGGTTGCGCCTTCAGGCTGCCGGCAGGCCGAGACGCTGGCCGGCGAGGCTCAGGGCGAGAAGCGAGAGACCGCTCCAGGGGCTGCCGGGTGCCTGTCCCTTGATCTGCGCGTCGATCAACTGGGCATCCCGCAGCATCTGGTTCCAGCGGCTGCTGGAGTGGCGTTGCAGGGCACGGGTCAGCAGCGGACGGCGCTTGTCCCAGACCGGCGGACGCGCCTGGGCGAAGGCTTTCTCCAGCGGGATGCCCTGGCCGTATTGCTGGGACAGGCCAGCCAGCAGGCGGATCTCGCGGGCCAGGCCCCAGAGGATCACCGGCGGCTCGATGCCTTCGCCGCGCAGTCCTTCCAGGATGCGCAGGGCGTGGGCCGCTTCACCGCCAAGGGCAGCGTCGATCAGGCCGAAGACATCGAAGCGTGCGCTGTCGGCGACCGCGGCCTGTACGGTGGCGGCGTCGATCTGGTTGCCCTCGGCGAGCAGCTTGAGCTTTTCGATTTCCTGGGCGGCGGCGAGCAGGTTGCCTTCCACGCGCGCGGCGATCAGCTCCAGGGCTTCGGGGCTGGCGGACAGGCCGGCCTGGGACAGGCGCTGGCGAATCCACTGCGGCAACTGGTGGACGTCGACCGGCCAGACCTGGATGAACTGCGCGGCGTTGCCATCGATCAGGGCCTTGGCCCACTTGGTCTTCTGCGTGCTGCCATCGAGCTTGGGCAGGCTGAGCAGGAGCACGGTGTCTTCCGGCGGCCGTTGCAGGTATTCCTGGAGAATCGCCGCGCCTTTGTCGCCGGGCTTGCCGGAGGGCAGGCGCAGTTCGATCAGGCGCTTCTCGGCGAACAGCGACAGGCTGGCGCCGGCCTCCAGCAGCAGGCCCCAATCGAAGTTGGCTTCGGCATTGAATACCTGGCGCTCGCCGAAGTCGCGCTCGCGGCAGGCCTGGCGAATGGCATCGCAGGCTTCCTGGCAGAGCAGCGGTTCATCGCCGCTGACGACGTAGACGGGCGCCAGGGGGCCCTGGAGGTGCTTGGCGAGTTGCGCGGGAGTCAGCTTCATAGGAGAAGACGGGGCCGGCGAAACCGGCCCCGGGGCATCACGGGGTGGGGAACTCGATCGGCGACTGCTGCGGCTCGGCGGCGCGGCGCTGGCGCTCCGCCTCGTCGGCGGCGCGCAGGGCTTCGGCTTCCGCCTTGGCCTTGGCTTCTGCCTGGCGCTGGGCTTCGTCGAGTTGCGCCGGGGTCAGCGTCTGGAGGCGCATGGACAACTGCTGGATCAGGTCGCGCCGCATCTCGCTGCGCAGCTGCGCGGCTTCCTGGTCGGAACCGATCAGGTTGTTTTCGTCGTGCACGTAGACCTTCTGCACCTGTACCTGGTTGCTCATCAGGACCAGGTCGTTGGCGCCGACGATCTCGTAGTTGATCGTGTTGGTCAGCTCGAACTCCGCGCCGCGCGCGGAACCGGTGTAGCTGACGGTGCGCTGCTGGTTGTCCTCGCGGACCAGCACCAGGTGGTAGGGCGCGTTGCTGGTGACCTTCACGCCGCTGTTTTCCAGGGTTTCCTTCAGTTCGCGCACGGTCGGGCCGTAGGCGTTGCGCGCGGACACGTCGATTTCCTTGAGCGCGAATTGCGCATCGCCCAGGCCGCGCAGTTGGAAGCCGCAGGCGGCCAGCAGGGTGGTCATACCGATCAGCGCGGCGCTGGTCAGGATACGTTTCATCAAGCTTCCCTCACTCCTGTTGATCAGCGCCCCCGGATGGCCGGGGGCGTCCAATGGAATCGCGTATCAGTTGGCGACGATGTTGACCAGTTTGCCCGGTACCACGATGACCTTGCGGATGCTCAGGCCTTCGGTGAAACGCAGCACGTTCTCGTTGGCGCGCGCGGCGGCCTCGACATCCTCGCGGCTGGCGCTGGCGGCCACGTCGATGTGCCCGCGCAGCTTGCCGTTGACCTGCACCACCAGTTGCAGGGTGTCCTGCACCAGTGCGCTCTCGTCGACGCTCGGCCAGCGCGCATCGATCACCGCTTCGGCATGGCCGAGCTGGCCCCAGAGCACGTGGCAGATGTGCGGAGTGATGGGCGCCAGCAGCAGGACCACGGTTTCCAGGCCTTCCTGGATCAGGGCGCGGTCCTGGGCGTCCTGGTTCGGCGCCTTCTCCAGCACGTTCATCAGGGTCATCACCGCGGCGATGGCGGTGTTGAACTTGTGGTGCTGGCCGACATCCTGGCTGGCCTGCCTGATCGCCAGGTGGATGGCGCGGCGGACCTGCTTCTGCGCGTCGCTCAGGGCGGCGACGTCCAGCGCGCCGGGGAGGCCGGCGCTGACATGGGCGTGAGCCAGGCGCCAGACGCGGCGGAGGAAGCGGTTGGCGCCCTCGACGCCGGCGTCCGACCACTCCAGGCTCATGTCCGGCGGCGAGGCGAACATCATGAACAGGCGGCAGGTATCGGCACCGTACTGGTCGATCATCGATTGCGGGTCGACGCCGTTGTTCTTCGACTTCGACATCTTCTCGGTGCCGCCGATCTCGACCGGCTGACCGTCGCTCTTCAGGCGCGCGCCGACGACCTTGGCCTTGGCGTCACGCTCGACCTCGACGTCGGCCGGGTTGAACCAGTCCTTGCCGCCGTTGGCGGTGGTCCGGTAGTAGGTATCGGCGACCACCATGCCCTGGGTCAGCAGGTTCTTGAACGGCTCGTCGCTGCCGACCAGGCCCTCGTCGCGCATCAGCTTGTGGAAGAAGCGCGCATAGAGCAGGTGCAGGATGGCGTGCTCGATGCCGCCGATGTACTGGTCGACCGGCAGCCAGTAGTCGGCCGCCTTCTTGTCCAGCATGCCGCCTTCGAACTGCGGGCAGGCGTAGCGGGCGAAATACCAGGACGACTCGACGAAGGTGTCCATGGTGTCGGTTTCGCGCTTGGCCGGCTGGCCGCATTTCGGGCAGCTGCATTCGTAGAATTCCGGCATCTTCGCCAGCGGCGAACCGGAGCCGTCCGGTACCACGTCTTCCGGCAGCACCACCGGCAACTGGTCGGCCGGCACCGGGACGTCGCCGCAAGCCTCGCAGTGGATGATCGGGATCGGGCAGCCCCAGTAGCGCTGGCGGCTGATGCCCCAGTCGCGCAGGCGGAACTGGGTGCGCGCCTGGCCCAGGCCCTTGGCCTCGAGGTCGGCGCCGATGGCGTCGAAGGCGGCCTGGTAGCCGAGGTTGTCGTACTTGCCGGAGTTGACGGTGAGCACGGACTCGTCCTTGGCGCCGTACCACTCCTTCCAGACGCTGGACTCGAAGTCGTCGTCGCCCTCGACCTTGGCGATCACCTGGCGGATCGGCAGGCCGTACTTGTTGGCAAACTCGAAGTCGCGCTCGTCATGGCCGGGCACCGCCATCACCGCGCCTTCGCCGTAGTTCATCAGCACGTAGTTGGCGACCCATACCGGCAGCTTGTCGCCGGTCAGCGGGTGTTCGACGAACAGGGAAGTGGCCATGCCTTTCTTCTCCTGGGTGGCGATGTCGGCCTCGGCGACGCCGCCGCGCTTGCATTCGTCGATGAACGCCTGCAACTGCGGGTCGTTCTGCGCGGCCTGGGTGGCCAGCGGGTGTTCGGCGGCGACGGCGACGTAGGTGGCGCCCATCAGGGTGTCCGGACGGGTGGTGAACACCTTCAGTTGGCCGGCGTGGCCGATGGAGGCCTGGTCGTAGGGGAAGCCGATCTCCATCCCGCGCGACTTGCCGATCCAGTTGCGCTGCATGGTCTTCACCTGCTCCGGCCAGCCGGGCAGGTTGTCGAGGCTCTCCAGCAGTTCCTCGGCGTAGGCGGTGATCTTGAAGTAGTACATCGGGATCTCGCGCTTCTCGATCAGCGCGCCGGAGCGCCAGCCGCGCCCGTCGATCACCTGCTCGTTGGCGAGTACGGTCTGGTCGACCGGGTCCCAGTTGACCGTGCCGTTCTTGCGGTAGATCACCCCTTTTTCGAACAGGCGGGTGAACAGCCACTGCTCCCAGCGGTAGTAGTCCGGCTTGCAGGTGGTGACCTCGCGGCTCCAGTCGATCGCCAGGCCGAGGCTGTCCAACTGCGACTTCATGTAGGCGATGTTGTCGTAGGTCCAGGCCGCCGGGGCGACGTTGTTCTTCATCGCGGCGTTTTCCGCCGGCATGCCGAACGCGTCCCAGCCCATCGGCTGCAGCACGTTGCGGCCCTGCATGCGGTGGTAGCGGCTGATCACGTCGCCGATGGTGTAGTTGCGCACGTGGCCCATGTGCAGCTTGCCGCTCGGATACGGGAACATCGACAGGCAGTAGAACTTCTCCTTGTCGGGTAGCTCCCTGACGAGGAAGGACTGGTGTTCTTTCCAGTAGTTCTGGGCCTGGGTTTCGATCTCGAGTGGCTGATATTGCTCGTGCATGGCGCTACTTAGACGTGACTGTTCGAAAGCCTCGTAGCATACATGACCCCCACTCCTGTCGATAGCCCGCGCCGTTTGTCGCCGGGGGCGGTTCAGCCGAACGGGAACGCTAAGCTTGCCCTATGGACGGTCGATGGCTGGCTGCCCAGTGGTACCTTCAGAGGTGTTCGATGGCTGAGCTGCAACGCGCGAGTGTGACGGGAGGTGGGCTGTACGAGAGGCTGCTGCAGCGTCTCGCCCTGGCTCTGGATGAAGCGGATACGGCCGAGCGCCTGCGTGACGAGCATCCCACGGAGCTTGAGTTGCGTGGTTTGAGCGAAGCGGAGATGGGGCTGATACGCGCCTATCTCGACCAGGACCTGCACTGGTTGCGCGGCTGGCATGCGGCCGCCGAGGAGCTGGCGCTGCTCGAGCGCCAGCCCGGCAGGACACCCCGGCCGCCCCGGCCGCAACCGCCGGCGCCCCGTCGGCACGTCTCGTTGAAACAGCGGCAACTGCTCTGTGCGCTCTGCGGTGCGCCGGTGCAGTGGAGCAAGGGGCATGGCGTGTTGCCGTGCGGCCATTGCGGCTCGCAACTGTTCCGTTCGGGCAACGACCGCTAGGGTCTCCTTCCCGGAAGTTTCGCCAGGCGTCGCGCAATCCTTTAGATTGCCTCTTCCGACAGGGAGGGGGCGATGCCGATCCGTTATTTCTTCAAGCAACTGCTGCTGCCGCCGGGCGGCCTGTTGCTGCTGCTGTTTTTCGCTTTCTGGTGGCGCACCAGCCGACCGCGGCTGGCGCGGCTGTGCGGTGTCTGCGGGTTCTTCGGTCTGTGGCTGATGAGCATGCCGCTCAGCGTGGAGTGGATGGGGCGCTGGCTCGAAAGCGAACCGGCCCTACTGGCGGAGGATCTGCCGGGCCTGGCGCAGCGCGCCGACGCCATCGTCATCCTCGGTGCCGGCCGGCAGACCAACGACCCGGCCTGGGGCGACGATGCGCCGAGCCTGCTGGCGGCCGAGCGGCTGCGCTATGCCGCGCGGCTGGCCAAGACCTCGGCGCTGCCGGTACTGATCAGCGGCGGGTTGCATTACGGACGCCCGCCCAGCGAGGCGGCGCTGATGGCCAATGCCCTGCTGCAGGACTTCGGCGTGCCGACGCGCTGGCAGGAAGGTCTCAGCCGTACCACCTGGGAAAACGCCACCCTGAGCGCCCCGCAGTTGCGCGAGGCCGGCGTGCGCCGGGTGGTGCTGGTGACCCAGGCCTGGCACATGCAGCGGGCACGCTGGAGCTTCGAGCGCCAGGGGTTCGAGGTGATCCCGGCGCCGGTCGGCTTCCTCGGCGGGGCCAACCTGCGGCCCTTCGGCGGCTGGCTGCCGGAAGCGCAGGCCTTCTGGCAGAGCGGCATGCTGCTGAACGAGGCGATCGGCCTGGTCGGCTATCGCCTGTTCTACCGCTGAGACGCCACCGGCGCCGCAGGGGCGCCGGTCTTTCCAGGAGGGGCTGGCTTCAGCCGAACAGGCGTCGCTCCTGCGGGCGCAACTGGCGGCCGAGCAGAGCCCATAGCAGCAGCACGCCGGCCAGCCCGGCCAGCGGCCAGACGCGGTATTGCAGATAGGGCGTCAGGCCCTGCATGGGAATCACCTCGCCGCGCAGGATGCCCTGCTGGAACTGCGGGATCTGCCGGACGATCCGGCCATAGGGATCGATCAGGCCGGTGACGCCGTTGTTGGTCGCGCGGATCATCCAGCGACCGCTTTCCAGGGCGCGCATCTGCGCCATCTGCAGGTGCTGCAACGGGCCTATGGAAGTGCCGAACCAGGTGTCGTTGCTCACTGTCAGCAACACCTGGCTCTGCGCCGCGAGCGCGGCAGCGAACTCCGGGTAGACCACTTCGTAGCAGATGTACGGGGCGATCTCGTAGCCCTTGGCCTTGAGCAGCGGCTGGTCGGCCGGGCCGCGAGCGAAGTCGGACATCGGCAGGTCGAAGAAGGCGATCAGGCCGCGCAGCAGGTCCTGCAGCGGCACGTACTCGCCGAACGGCACCAGCTTCTGCTTGAGGTAGGTGCCCGCGCCTTCGCCGACCACGGTGATGCCGTTGAAGTAGCGACTCTTGCCGTCGGCGAGACGTTCGCGCACCGGGACCCCGGTGATCAGCGCGGCGTTCTTCTCGTCGGCGACCTGGCCCATGGCGCCGAGGTAGCCGCTGGCCATGTCCTGGAGAATCGGCACCGCGGTTTCCGGCCAGACGATCAGGTCGACGTCCTGCTGCGGCAGGCTCAGGTCGCGGTAGAGGTCGAGTTGCGCGCGGACCTGATTCGGGTCCCATTTCAGCTCCTGGGCGATGTTGCCCTGGATCGCCACTACCCTCAGCGGTTCGCCGGCCGAATGGGTCCAGGCGTGGCCCTTGAGATAGAGGCCGGCCGCCCACGGGCCGAGCAGCAGGACCAGCCCCAGAAGCAGGCTGGCACCGTGCGGGAAGAGGCGCGGCAGGTTCACCAGCAGGGCCGCGCTGAGGGCGATGACGAAGGAGGACAGCCATACGCCGCCCACCGGTACCAGCCCGGCCAGCGGTCCCTGCAACTGGCTATAGCCGGCGTAGAGCCAGGGGAAACCGGTAAGGAACCAACTGCGGAACAGCTCCAGTGCCAGCCACAGGGCGGCGAACGCCAGGGCGTCGCCCAGCGGCGCGTTGTCGCGGCGCAGGCAGCGCGCCCACAGCCAGGCCGGCAGGGCGAAGAAGAAGGCGACGCCGGCGGTGAAGCCGAGCATGAGGAGGCTTGCCAGCGGCACCGAGGCGGCGCCGTAGTCATGGATACTGACGTAGATCCAGCTGGTGCCGGCGCCGAACGCGCCGAAACCGTACCACCAGCCGCGCCACAGGGCGGACTTGCCGGGAAGGCCGCGCAAGCCGAGATAGAGCAGGGCGATCGAGAGGATCGCCAGCGGCCAGTAGTCGAAGGGCGCCAGGGCCAGGGGCGTGAGCGCGCCTGCGGCGAGTGCCAGCAGGTGTCCGGGCCAGCCGGGACGAGAAATCCAACGCATCGAATGTCCTTAGAGCCTGTTCAATGTCCGACTGCGCAGACCGGGGCCGCCTTCGGCTGCCGGACGGCAACGTCCGCGGCGACAGGGGAGTCTGGCGCAAGGCGCAAGAGTAAAGGAGGGGCTGGCGAGACGCCAGAAGGACGGCGCGGGAAGATGCCCCCTCCGCCGCGGCGGAGGGGGCGCGCTCAGTTCTGCAGGGGAGACAGGCGCAGCAGATGGACGCGGCGGCTGTCGGCGTTGAGTACGCGGAAACGGAACTCGCCCAGCTCGACCACTTCGTTGCGCTTGGGCAGGTGGCCGAAGGCGCTCATCACCAGGCCGCCCACGGTATCGAATTCCTCGTCAGAGAATTCCGAGCCGAAGAAGTCGTTGAAGGCGTCCACGGGGGTCAGCGCCTTGACGATGAAATCGCCGCTGGGCAGCGGCTTGATGTAGCTGTCCTCCTCGACGTCGTGCTCGTCCTCGATATCACCGACGATCTGTTCCAGCACGTCCTCGATGGTCACCAGGCCGGCCACGCCGCCGTATTCGTCGATGACGATAGCCATGTGGTTGCGGTTGGCGCGGAATTCGCGGAGCAGCACGTTGAGGCGCTTGGATTCGGGGACGAAGGTAGCCGGACGCAGCAGTTCCTTGATGTCGAAGGGACGCTCGTCGTTGTGCAGGATCAGTGGCAGGAGGTCCTTGGCCAGCAGTACGCCCATGACGTCGTCGAGGCTTTCGCCGACCACCGGGTAGCGCGAGTGGGCGGCTTCGATGATGGCCGGAAGGAATTCCTTCGGCGTCTGGGTCGAGCGGATGCTCATCATCTGCGAGCGCGGCACCATGATGTCGCGCACCTGCAGGTCGGCGACCTGGATCGCCCCCTCGACGATGGACAGCGCCTCGCTGTCCAGCAGCTTGTTGTCGTGGGCATCGCGCAGCAGCTCGAGTAGCTCCTGGCGGTTTCTCGGCTCGTGGGCAAAAGCCTGGGTGATCTTGTCCAGCCAGGACTTGTGCCCGTTGCTCGATCGGTCTTCGCTCATTTTTCCTTGCTCGGTGGCTCTTCGTCGTCGCAGGCGTACGGATCGGGATGACCCAGTTCCGCTAGCAATTCACGTTCCAGTGTTTCCATTTCTTCCGCTTCGGCGTCGTCGATGTGGTCGTAGCCGAGCAGGTGCAGGCAGCCGTGGATCACCAGGTGGGCCCAGTGGGCCTGCAACGGCTTGCGCTGTTCCAGGGCTTCGCGGGCGACCACCGGGGCGCAGATCACCAGGTCGCCGAGCAGCGGGATATCGAGAAGCTCGTCCGGGACATCGGCGGGGAAGGACAGCACGTTGGTCGCGTAGTCCTTGTGCCGGTAGGTGCTGTTCAGTTCCAGGCCTTCGGCCTCGTCCACCAGGCGGATGGTCAGCTCCGACTCCGGACGCTGGCGCAGGGCCAGTTCGCACCAGGCGCGGAACTGCGCTTCGGAGGGCAGGTCCGGGGCGGCGCTAGCGACCTGCAGGTCGAGCTCAAGCGGCATCGTGACCGCCCTTGCCCGTTCCCTCGACCGGCCGCACCTGGCCTTGCTGGCGGCTCTCGTGACGCTCGTAGGCTTCGACGATACGCTGCACCAGCGGGTGGCGGACCACATCCTTGGGCTTGAAGTGGGTGAAGCTGATGCCGGGGACGTCCTGCAGGACCTCGATCACGTGCTTGAGGCCGGAGCGGGTGCCGCGGGGCAGGTCGACCTGGGTGACGTCGCCGGTGATCACCGCGGTGGAGCCGAAGCCGATCCGGGTGAGGAACATCTTCATCTGCTCGACTGTGGTGTTCTGGCTCTCGTCGAGGATGATGAAGCTGTTGTTCAGCGTGCGCCCGCGCATGTAGGCCAGCGGCGCGACCTCGATGACGTTGCGCTCGATCAGCTTGGCCACGTGTTCGAAGCCGAGCATCTCGTAGAGCGCGTCGTAGAGCGGGCGCAGGTAGGGGTCGATCTTCTGCGACAGGTCGCCGGGAAGGAAACCGAGCTTCTCGCCGGCCTCGACCGCCGGGCGCACCAGCAGGATGCGGCGGATCTGCTCGCGCTCCAGGGCGTCGACGGCGCAGGCCACGGCGAGATAGGTCTTGCCGGTGCCGGCCGGACCGATGCCGAAGTTGATGTCGTGGTCGAGGATCGCCTTGACGTAGCGCTGCTGGTTGGCGCCGCGCGGGCGGATGTGCGCCTTGCGCGACTTCAGGGTGACCTGCGGCGCGCTCTGCAATTCCTCGAGGTCTTCCAGGCCGGACTCCTGCAGGTACAGGTGCACGGTGTCGGGGGTGAGATCGGTGCCGTTCTGCGCCTCGCGGTAGAGACGCTGCAGCAGGCGTTCGGCGACCTTGGTCCGGCGCGGTTCGCCGGCCAGTTCGAACTGGTTGCCGCGGTTGCGGATCTCGATGTCGAGGCGTTTCTCGATCTGGTGGAGATGCTCGTCGAACTGCCCGCAAAGTGTCGCGAAGCTGCGGGCGTCGAACGGCTCGAGGATAAAGCGATGAAGTTCCTGGGGGGCGTTCAAGGTGTTCTGTCGTACTCGCCAGTGGCTGATTGATAGGGAAGAGAATAACCGCTGGATATCGTCGCGCAAAGTTGCCGTATCGCGGCGGCGCTTTCCCGGTTCCCGCTGAAACGTTGGTGCACCGTGGCGGCGGGAAGGTTCAGCGAGCCCGCCGTACGGTCGTCGGCCTCAATGCAGGGTGCTGTCGATCAGGGTACCGCGCAGCGAGTGCGGCAGCGCGTCGTCGATGTGCACCTGGGCGAACTGGCCGATCAGGCGTGGATTGTCGCAGCGGAAGTTGACGATCCGGTTGTTCTCGGTACGCCCCTGGAGCATGCCCGGGTCCTTCTTCGAGAAGTCGGTGACCAGGATCCGCTGGGTGCTGCCGACCATGCGCCGGCTGATCTCGTAGCCTTGCTGGTGGATGCGGCTCTGGAGGATCTGCAGGCGCTGTTTCTTCACTTCTTCCGGCAGGTCGTCGGCGAGGTCGGCGGCGGGCGTGCCGGGCCGCGCGCTGTAGATGAAGGAGAAGGAGAAGTCGAAGCCGACGTCCTCCACCAGCTTCATGGTCTGCTCGAAGTCCTTCTCGGTTTCGCCGGGGAAACCGACGATGAAGTCGGAGCTGATGCAGATGTCCGGTACCGCGGCCTTCAGCTTGCGGATACGCGACTTGTATTCCAGCACGGTATGGTTGCGCTTCATCGCCGCCAGCACGCGGTCGGAGCCCGACTGCACCGGCAGGTGGATGAATTTCACCAGCTCCGGCACCTCGGCGTGGGCCTGGATCAGCGCGTCGGAGAATTCCAGCGGGTGCGAGGTGGTATAGCGGATGCGCTCGATACCGTCGACGGCGGCGACCACCCGCAGCAGTTCGGCGAAGTCGGCCAGGCGGCCATCGTGGGTCAGGCCGCGGAAGCCGTTGACGTTCTGTCCCAGCAGGGTGACTTCGCGGACGCCGTTCTCGGCCAGGTGGATCACTTCGGCGATCACGTCGTCGAATGGTCGGCTGACTTCCTCGCCGCGGGTGTAGGGCACCACGCAGAAGCTGCAGTACTTGCTGCAGCCTTCCATCACCGAGACGAAGGCGGTGGGGCCATCGACCCGCGGTTCCGGCAGGCGGTCGAATTTCTCGATTTCCGGGAAGGACACGTCGACCTGCGGCTTGCGCGTGCTGCGCGCGGCGTCGATCATTTCCGGCAGGCGGTGCAGGGTCTGCGGGCCGAAGACCACGTCGACATAGGGCGCGCGCTCACGGATCGCGGCGCCTTCCTGGCTGGCCACGCAGCCGCCGACGCCGATCACCAGGTCGGGATTCTGCTGCTTCAGCTCGCGCCACATGCCGAGCTTGGAAAACACCTTTTCCTGGGCCTTCTCGCGGATCGAGCAGGTATTGAGCAGGATGACGTCGGCCTCGGCGGCGTTTTCGGTCACCTCGAGGGCTTGGTGTTCACCGAGCAGGTCCGCCATTCGCGACGAGTCGTACTCGTTCATCTGGCAGCCGTGGGTTTCGATGAAAAGCTTCTTGGCCATGCGCTTCGTCGGACAGTTCGAAAAGGACCGCGCATTATAGAGGGCGGGGCCCCCGGTTCCTAGCGTTGCTGGCCGAAAGGCTGTGCTATGATTCGCGCCCTTCATTTTCCGGCATTGCTTTCCCCGCCATGAACAAGCGCGAAAACCCCATCTACAAGGTGATTTTCCTCAACCAGGGCCAGGTCTTCGAGATGTATGCCAAGCAGATCTACCAGAGCGATCTGTGGGGCTTCCTGGAAATCGAGGAGTTCGTCTTCGGCGAGCGCACCCAGGTGGTGGTGGACCCCAGCGAGGAGAAGCTCAAGGCGCAGTTCGAAGGCGTTCTGCGCAGCTTCGTGCCGATGCACGCGATCGTCCGCATCGACGAGGTCGAGCGCCTGGGTACGCCGAAGATCAGCGAGGCCAAGGGCGCGGGCAACGTCATGCCGTTCCCCATGCCGATGCCCGGCAAGAGCGACTGATTCGCGAAAGGGACGTCAGGGCAGCGGCGCGAAGGGCGTGACGCCGCCGGCAGTCTGCAGTTCGATCAGGTAGTTGCGGAAGATCTGCCCCAGCACCCGGGTGGCGATGTCCAGTTCGTCGCGGTTCATCTGCTCGGCTACCAGGTCGGCGCTGTCCAGGGCGTCCTCGGCGCCGTTCACCGCTGCCATCTTCAGCACGATGTAGGCCTGTACGTTGTTCGCCGGAACCCCTTCGCCACGGAAGAACATGGTGCCGAGGTGGTACTGGGCCTGGGCATGGCCCTGTAGAGAAGCTTTCTCGAACCAGTTGAGGGCGGCCTGGAGGTCGCGCGGGATGCGCTCGCCGTCGTAGAAGAATTCGCCCAGTTCGTATTGCGCCTCGGCGTCGCCGCCATTGGCGACCTGCTGGCAGGCGGCGAGCGCCTGTTGCAATTCTTCGGGAACGGTGTTCAGCGCGCAGCGGCCGGTCGCTGGAATCAGCAACGAGTTGCCTCCCGCCTGCGCGAGCAGCGGCTGGAGGATCAACAGGCAACCCAGGGCGAGGGTGCGGCCGGTACGGAACATGAGGGGAAGACACCTCCTGGATCGGGGCGGGCAAGGGCTGCCCGGCCAACGAAATGCGCTGACCCTCACATTATGAAATAAGCCGACGCCTCCTTACAAAGTCTTTACTGTCTTTTCGGGAACTTTGTCGGCGCGTTTATGCATTTCGGCTAGGAAGGCGTTCCGGCGGGGAGGAGGGCGGCGCCTGGGAAGGGCGCCGCGAAGAGGATCATTTCAGCGCGGCGAAGGCTTTTTCGGCGGCGTTCAGCGTGATTTCCAGCTCCTTGTCGCCATGGGCGATGGAGGTGAAGCCGGCCTCGAAGGCGCTAGGCGCAAGGTACACGCCACCGTCGAGCATCAGGTGGAAGAAGCGCTTGAAGCGTTCGACGTCGCTGGCCATCACGTCCTCGAAGGTCACGATGGCGTCGGCGCCGCTGAAGTACAGGCCGAACATGCCGCCCGCCTGGGTGGTGACGAAGGGGATGCCGGCGGCATCCGCGCGCTGTTGCAGGCCGTCGAGCATGCGCGTGGTGTAGGCGGTCAGTTCGTCGTGGAAACCGGGGCGGCTGATCAGGCGCAGGGTGGTCAGGCCGGCGGCCATTGCCAGCGGGTTGCCCGAGAGCGTGCCGGCCTGGTAGACCGGGCCCAGCGGGGAAATCTGCTGCATGATCTCGCGCTTGCCGCCGAAGGCGCCCACCGGCATGCCGCCGCCGATGATCTTGCCGAAGGTCGACAGGTCCGGGGTGACCCCGTAGTAGGCCTGGGCGCCGCCGAGGGCGACACGGAAGCCGGTCATCACTTCGTCGAAGATCAGCACCACGCCGTGTTCGTCGCAGGCTTCACGCAGGCCTTCGAGGAAGCCCGGCGCCGGCGGCACACAGTTCATGTTGCCGGCAACCGGCTCGACGATGATGCAGGCGACCTCCTTGCCGACTTCGCCCAGTGTCTTGCGCACCGCCTCGATGTCGTTGAACGGCAGGGTCAGGGTGTGCTTGGCGAAGGCTGCCGGAACGCCCGGGGAGTTCGGCACGCCGAAGGTCAACGCGCCGGAGCCGGCCTTCACCAGCAGGCTGTCGGAGTGGCCGTGGTAGCAGCCTTCGAACTTGATGATGCTGTCGCGCCCGGTGTAGCCGCGGGCCAGGCGGATGGCGCTCATGGTCGCCTCGGTGCCGGAGCTGACCATGCGCACCATCTCCATCGACGGCACCATGGAGCAGACCAGGTCGGCCATTTCCACTTCCAGCGCGGTCGGCGCGCCATAGGACAGGCCGTGGTCGAGTTGCCGGCGCACCGCGTCGAGCACGTCCGGATGGCTGTGGCCGAGGATCATCGGGCCCCAGGAGCCGACATAGTCCACGTAGCGCTTGTCGTCCTCGTCCAGTACATAGGCGCCTTCGGCGTGCTTGAAGAACAGCGGGGTGCCGCCGACGCTCTTGAAGGCGCGCACCGGGGAGTTGACCCCGCCGGGAATGTGTTTCTGGGCGTTGTTGAACAGCGTTTCGGAACGGGACATGGCTAGCTCTCTATCTCTCGGGCGAGGCGCGGAGGCGTCAGGCAGGTTCGAACAGGGCGCTGAAGGCGCGGGCGCGGCGTTCCACCTCGGCGGCGGACGCGGCGGCGAACAGCGCATGGATCACGGCGACCAGATCGACGCCGCGGGCGATCAGGCCGGGCGCGGTGTCGAGGCTGATGCCGCCGATGGCGGTGATCGGCAGGTGCAGGCGCGGCCGGGCCTGGTCGAGCAGTTCGACGCTGGCGGCGGGGGCGCCGGGTTTGGTGCTGGAATTGAAGAAGCGGCCGAAGGCGACGTAGCTGGCGCCCTCGGCCACCGCCTGCTCGGCCAGTTCCAGTTGGGCGTGGCAGGTGGCGCCGATGATCGCCTGGCGGCCGAGCAGGGCGCGCGCCGCCGACAGCGAACCGTCGGTCTGGCCGAGGTGCAGGCCGACGCCCAGGCGCGCGGCGAGTTCGGCGTCGTCGTTGACGATCAGCTGCGCGCCGTGGCGTTCGCAGAGTTCGCGCAGGCTTTCCGCCTCGCGCAGGCGCCGCGCCCGGTCGCTGGATTTGTCGCGGTATTGCAGCAGGCGCGCGCCGCCGCGTAGCGCGGCTTCGACGTAGGGCAACAGGCGGCCGTCGTCCAGTAGCTGGCTATCGGTGATGGCGTACAGGCCGCGCAGTTTCATCGGCTGGCTCTCAGTGACAGAAGTCGGTGGGCAGGCGGCGCGGCACGTATTGGCCGTGGCCCGGACTCTCGGCGTCGCGCAGGGTCCGCCAGGTGTAGTCGAGGGCGCTCTGTACGGCGCCGTGCAGCGCTTCGCCGAGGGCGATGCGACCGGCCAGGGCGCTGGCCAGGGTGCAGCCGGAGCCATGGTAGCTGCCGGGCAGGCGCTGGCAGGTGAAGGTGCGGTGGCTGCCGTCGCGGCTGTACAGGCGATTGTGCACTTCGCTTTCGTCGCCGTGTCCGCCGGTGATCAACAGGTGCTCGCAGTGTTCCAGCAGGCGCTCGGCGCACTGGTCGGCGCTGCCCTCGGGCAGGTCGGCGAGCAGGCGCGCTTCCGGCAGGTTCGGCGTGGCGATGGTGGCGCGCGGCAGCAGCCGCTCGCGCATGGCGAAGCCGACGTCGCCCTTGCCCAGCGCACCGCCGCCGCCGGCGCGCAGCACCGGATCGCAGACCACCGGCAGGTGCGAGTGGGCGGCGAGGATCTCGGCCACCGTGTCGACCATCTCCAGCGAACCGAGCATACCCAGCTTGACCGCCGCGACGGGCAGGTCGGCGAGTACGGCGTTGGCCTGGGCCAGCACCCACTCGCGGTCGAGGACGCGGAAGTCGCTGACGTTGACGGTGTCCTGCACGGTCAGCGCGGTGACTGCCGGGGCGGCGTGGCAGCCCTGGGCGAGCAGGGCTTCGATGTCGGCTTGCAGTCCGGCGCCACCACTGGGGTCGTGACCGGACAGGCAGAGCACTACGGGGCGGGAAGTCGGTGTTTTCATGGCGCGTGAGCTTACCACTAAAAGCGCTCCGTGGCGGCTGCGCGGACGACCTTTCGGGCGCCGCGCCCGGGCCCTGCGTGACACGTCCCGGGCCTGACGTGACGTGGCGTGTGCTAAAGTTCGGCGAATATTCATACAACGCTCGCCAAGGGCGGACCATGACGAGGGAGGTGGGGCTCCCGGTCCGTTCGAGGAGCACTGCGGGGCATCATGCGGCACTGGCTGATTCTCTTTCTTCTTGCGTTGCCGTGCCTGGCGGGTGCGGTGAGCTTCAACGAGCAGGTCGAGCGCCTGCCGCTGGGGCAGTCCATCGACGTGTTCGAGGACGTGCGCGGTAGCGCCGATATCAACGACATCACCTCGCGGGCCATCGACAGCAGCTTCCGCCGCCATGACAAGGACGTGCTCAATGCCGGCTATTCGCGCTCGGTGTTCTGGTTGCGCCTGGACCTGGACTACCGGCCGGTCGCCTCCAGCGATCCGCGCACCTGGCTGCTGGAGTTGGCCTATCCGCCGCTGGACAAGCTCGACCTCTACCTGCCCGATGGCCAGGGCGGCTACCGCCTCGCCCAGCGCACCGGCGACACATTGCCGTTCGCCAGTCGGCCGATCCGGCAGAACAACTACCTGTTCGAACTCGGCCTCGAGCCGAACAAGCCGCAGCGTGTCTATCTGCGGCTGGAAAGCCAGGGATCGATCCAGGCGCCGTTGACCCTGTGGTCGCCCAAGGCCTACCTGGAGGAGCAGCCCGAACGCATCTATGTGCTCGGCATCATCTATGGCGTGCTGCTGGTGATGCTGATCTACAACCTGTTCATCTTCCTCAGCGTCCGCGATACCAGCTATCTCTACTACATCCTCTATATCGCTTCATTCGGGCTCTACCAGGTCTCGGTGAACGGCGCCGGCATCGAGTACTTCTGGCCCGACAGCCCCTGGTGGGCGAACGCCGCCACGCCATTCCTGATCGGTTCGGCGGCGCTGTTCGGCTGCCAGTTCGCGCGCAGCTTCCTGCATACCCGCGACCACAGCGTGTGGGTCGACCGCGGCCTGCTGGCGCTGATGGCGGTCGGCGCGCTGGTCATGCTGATGGCGCTGACCATGAGCTACGCCGTGGCCCTGCGCCTGGCCACCTACCTGGCGCTGGCCTTCACCGGCCTGATCTTCGCCGCCGGCATCCTCGCCTGGCTGCGCGGCATGCGCGTGGCGCGCTATTTCATCATCGCCTGGACCGCCTTCCTTCTCGGCGGCATCGTCAACACCCTGATGGTCCTCGGCTACCTGCCGAACATGTTCCTCACCATGTATGCCAGCCAGATCGGTTCGGCGCTGGAGGTGGGCTTGCTGTCGCTGGCGCTGGCCGACCGGATCAACGCGATGAAGGAGGAGCGCGCGCGAATCCTCCAGGAGTCCAGCCGCAAGCTGGAAGCGCTGAACCAGGAACTGGCCAACAGCAATCGCCTGAAGGACGAGTTCCTCGCCACCGTCACCCACGAACTACGCACCCCGATGAGCGGGGTGATCGGTTCGCTGGAGCTGATGCAGACGGTGCCGATGGACGTCGAACTCGCCGAGTACCAGCGCACTGCCGCCGGTTCGGCGCGGGACATGATGCGGATGGTCAACGACATCCTCGCCCTCATCGAACTGCAGGCCGGCAAGCTCTACCCGC
The DNA here is from genome assembly GCF_001813485.1 of Pseudomonas sp. HMSC067G02. NCBI lineage: Bacteria > Pseudomonadati > Pseudomonadota > Gammaproteobacteria > Pseudomonadales > Pseudomonadaceae > Pseudomonas > Pseudomonas sp. HMSC067G02. The sequence goes on along the minus strand of NZ_KV812688.1, from coordinate 144,947 downwards.
GCCGCGAGCCGTTCAGCCTGCGCGGCCTGTTCGACAGCCTGCGCGCGCAGTACGCGCCGCGCGCCGAGGAGAAGGGCCTGCGCTTCGCCCTGCAACTGGACGACAGCCTGCCGGACACCCTCGAAGGCGATGCCGGCAAGCTGGCCCAGGCGCTGGGCTACCTGGTCGACAATGCGATCAAGTTCACCGCCAGGGGCAGCGTGACCCTGCGCGTCGCCGCCGGGCGTACCCATGACGGGGTGGCGCTGCGGGTGGAAGTGATCGACACCGGCATCGGTTTCGACATGGCCGCCGGCAGCGACCTCTACCAGCGTTTTGTCCAGGCCGACAGCTCGTTGACCCGTGGCTACGGAGGCCTCGGCATCGGCCTGGCGCTGTGCCGCAAGCTGGTGGAGCTGCTTGGCGGCGAGCCGACCCACGAGTCCCGGCCGGGACAGGGCAGCCGCTTCCTCCTGCGCCTGCAACTGACCCAGCCGGCCCAGGGCCTGGCGCCGCCCCCGCGGCGCGCCGGCGGGCAGGCGGTGCGGCGTCCCGAGGAGTGCACCGTGCTGGTGGTGGAGGACAACGCCATCAACCAGTTGGTGACTCGCGGCATGCTGCTCAAGCTCGGCTACCGGGTGCGCACCGCCGACAACGGCAGCGAGGCCCTGGAGTTGCTGGCGCGCGAGCGGCCGGACGGCGTACTGCTCGACTGCCAGATGCCGGTGATGGACGGCTTCGCCACCTGTCGGGCGATCCGCGCGCTGCCCGGCTGCGCGGAACTGCCGGTGCTGGCGTTGACCGCCCACAGCCACAGCGGCGATCGCGAGCGCTGCCTGGCGGCGGGCATGAGCGACTACATGGCCAAGCCGGTCAAGTTCGAAGAGTTGCAGACCCTGCTGCACGATTGGCTGCTGTGCCAGCCGATCGTCACCAAGTCCGCCTGAAGCCTTTCCGCGGCTGGCTGAAATGCCGGCCTGCGCGACCTGTATGTCTCTTTAGGCAAAGCCTGAAGCGTGATTCACTGGGAAAAAGTGAATCCGGATTCAGTCATGGTCTATCGTGTCACCGAACGCCGCCTGCAACGCGATTCCGCGCTGCGCGAGCGCATCCTCCAGCTAGGCCTGCGGCGTGTCGCGGAGGGCGGTTTCGCCGCGCTGACCATGCAGGCCCTGGCCGACGACGCGGGGATCGCCACCGGCAGCCTGTACCGCCACTTCCGGGGCAAGGGCGAGCTGGCGGCGGAAATCTTCCGCCGCGCCAGCCAGCGTGAGGTCGATGCCCTGGCCGTGGTCCTGCGCGGTCCCGGCGCGCCCGCCTGGCGCCTGGCCGAGGGCTTGCGGCGCTTTGCCGCGCGCGCCTGGAGCAGCCAGCGGCTGGCCTTCGCCCTGATCGCCGAGCCGGTGGATCCTGAAGTCGACGAGCAGCGCCTGCGCTATCGCGAGGCCTACGCCGCACTGTTCGTCGAACTGCTCGAGGAGGGCCGGCGCAGTGGCGCATTCCAGCTTTCCCTGGTGCCGCTTGCCGCGGCCTGCCTGGTCGGGGCCATCGCCGAGGCGCTGGTCGGCCCCTTGTCTCCCCCGGCGCGCGCCGCTCGCGACAGCGGCCAGCCGGAACCGAGTCTGGAGCCGGTGAGTACGGCTCTGGTGAACTTCTGCCTGCGCGCGGTGGGCGCGCCTGTCTGCGAGGAACCCTCATGAACCTGCACCAGTACGCCGAAACCCACGAAGTGACCAACCAGGTACCGTCGCTGGATGGCGCCAACCTCTACCGCCTCGACCGGCCTCTCCAGGAGTGGGTGCGTCGCTACCAGGGCGGCTGGGCCGAGGAGCGCCTGCAGCGCTACGGCGAGCTGGCCGGCGGCCCGCTGATGGCGGCCGGCTTCCTGGCCAACCAGCACAAGCCGGAGTTCCATAGCCACGACCGCTACGGCAACCGCGTCGACCTGGTGGAGTTCCACCCCGCCTACCACGAGCTGATGCGCGCCGCCATCGAACACGAACTGCCCTCGCTGCCCTGGACCGACCCGCGCCCCGGCGCCCAGGTGGCGCGGGCCGGGCTGTCCTACCTGCACAGCCAGGCGGAGGCCGGCACCGGTTGCCCGTTGACCATGACCTACGCCAGCGTGCCGGCGATTCGCCTGCAGGCGGACCTGGCCGAGAAATGGCTGCCGAAGATCCTCTCCCGCGAGTACGACCCGCGCAACGTGCCGATGGAGCAGAAGGCGGGCGTCACCATCGGCATGGCGATGACCGAGAAGCAGGGCGGCACCGACGTCCGCGCCAATACCACGCGGGCCTACCCGGTGGGGATTCCCGGGCCGGGGCAGGCCTACGAACTGGTCGGGCACAAGTGGTTCTGCTCGGCGCCGATGTGCGACGCCTTCCTCACCCTGGCCTACACCGACAAGGGCCTGACCTGCTTCCTGCTGCCGCGCCACCGGCCGGACGGCAGCCGCAACCAGTTCTACATCCAGCGCCTGAAGGACAAGCTGGGCAACTGGTCGAACGCCTCCAGCGAAATCGAGTATCGCGGCGCCCTGGCCTGGATGGTCGGCGAAGAGGGCCGTGGCGTGCCGACCATCATCGAGATGGTCGCCATGACCCGCTTCGACTGCATGATCGGCTCCAGCGCACTGATGCGTCAGGCGTTGACCCAGGCCGCCCACCACTGTGCCTACCGCAAGGTCGGCGGGCGGGTGCTGGCCGAGCAACCGCTAATGCAGAACGTGCTCGCCGACCTGGCCCTGGAAAGCGAGGCGGCGCTGGCCCTGACCCTGCGCATGGGGCATGCCCTGGACCGTGCCCACGACGAGCAGGAGGAGAAGTTCGCCCGCCTGGTCACCGCGGTGGGCAAGTACTGGATCTGCAAGCGTGCCCCGGCGATGATCAACGAAGCCTCCGAATGCATGGGCGGTGCCGGCTACGTCGAGGAAACCATCCTGCCGCGGCTGTACCGCGAGGCTCCGGTGAACTCGATCTGGGAAGGTTCCGGCAACGTGCAGTGCCTGGACGTGCTGCGTGCCCTGTCGAAGGAGCCGGGGGTGCTCGACGCGCTGTTCGCCGAACTGGGCGACGGCCATGGCGACGCCCGTCTCGCCGCGCACATCGGCAACCTCAAGGCGGCCTTCGCCGACACCGCCGACATCCAGTACCGCGCCCGCCAGCTCACCGAGGACGTGGCGATCGCCCTGCAGGCCAAGCTGTTGCTGGAAGCCGGCAACTCCGCGGTGTCCGACGCCTTCATCGGCAGTCGCCTGGGGGACGGCGGGCGGGTCTACGGCACCCTCCCGCGCGGCGTCGAGGTCGAGGCGCTGTTGGCTCGCGCCACCCCGCACCTGGCCTGAGGCGCGTCGCGATGCAAGCGCATCCGCGCTACCGGGAGCTGGTCGAGCAGGGCTTCGCCGCGGCCAGTTTCGTCGGCGACCTCGGCATCCGTCCGCTGGACTGCGGGCCGGGTTGGGTCGAAGCGGGGCTGGACATCCTGCCCCGCCACGCCCAGCAGAACGGCTTCATCCATGCCGGGGTCCAGGCGACCCTGGCCGACCATGCCGCCGGGGCCGCCGCCGCGACCCTGGTGGAGGAGGGGCAGACGGTGCTGAGCCTGGAGTTCAAGCTCAACCTGTTGCGCCCGGCGCTTTGCCAGCGCCTGTTGTGTCGCGCCGAGGTGCTCAAGGCCGGGCGCCAGGTGACGGTGGTCGAGGCCGAGGTGTTCGCCGAGCGGGACGGTCGGCGGCGCCTGTTCAGCAAGGCCACCGTGACCATGGCGGTGGTGGCGCTGGCCGAATGAGGTAACGGGAGAAAAGCGCTGTGTTTTCCTGTCGGTACAGGCAAGATGTTTTCCATGCGAACCGACAGGAAGCCCACCATGAGTATCGATTCCGACGACGGGTTCGTCGTCGCCCGCACGGCCGAGGAGGCCGTCGACCGTCTTGCCGAGCTGCACCGCCAGGCCACCGCGGCGCTGAGCCAGGCGCTCAAGCGCTACATCAAGGAGCGCATCGAGCCGAGCGAGGCCGAGCGGCAGAACTTTCACTACCCGCAACTGCGCATCGGCTACCGCTGCCAGGGCGAGGTGCCGTCCACCACCCGCGCCTACGCCAAGGTCCAGGTGCCGGGCGAATACAGCGTCACCGTCACCCACCCCGACGCCTTCCGCAAGTACCTGCTGGAACAGTTGCGTCCGCTGATGGACGATTTCACCGTGCAGGTGCAGGTCGGCCCGAGCCAACAGGACATCCCCTATCCCTACGTGGTCGAGCAGGGCGACGAGCTGGCCGGCTCCGGGGTGACCGCCGCCGAGCTGGCGCGGGTGTTCCCCAGCACCGACCTGTCCGCCGCTTCCGACGACATCGCCGACGGCCTCTACGAATGGGAACGCGCCGACCAGTTGCCGCTGGCGCTGTTCGACGCCGCGCGGGTGGACTTCTCCCTGCGCCGCCTGGTGCACTACACCGGCAGCGACTGGCGCCACGTGCAGCCGTGGATCCTGCTGACCAACTACCACCGCTACGTCGACCAGTTCATCCGCCTCGGCCTGACCCGCCTGCGCGAGGACCCGCGCTTCGTGCGCATGGTCCTGCCGGGCAACGTGATCATCGAGCGCGGGATGGACGAAGGCGAGGCCAACGCCATCGTCGCCGGGGTGGTCTGGCACCGCTACCAGATGCCGGCCTACCACCTGATCGCCGCCGATGGCGACGGCATCACCCTGGTCAACATCGGGGTCGGCCCGTCCAACGCGAAGAACATCACCGACCACCTGGCGGTGTTGCGTCCGCATTGCTGGCTGATGATCGGCCACTGCGGCGGCCTGCGGCAGTCGCAGACCATCGGCGACTACGTGCTGGCGCACGCCTACATGCGCCGCGACGGCATCCTCGACCGCGCGCTGCCGCCGCACATCCCGATCCCGGCGCTGGCCGAAGTCCAGGTCGCCTTGCAGGAAGCCGCCGCCGAAGTCACCGGCGAGCGCGGCGAGTCGCTCAAGCGACGCTTGCGCACCGGCACCGTGCTCACCTACGACGACCGCAACTGGGAGCTGCGCTGGGCCCAGGAGCGGCCACTGATCAACCTGGCGCGGGCCATCGCGGTGGACATGGAGAGCGGCACCATCGCCGCCCAGGGCTACCGCCTGCGGGTGCCCTACGGCACGTTGCTGTGCGTCTCGGACAAGCCGCTGCACAGCGAGATCAAGCTGCCCGGCTCGGCCAACGCCTTCTACGAGCGCGCGGTGAACCAGCACCTGCGGATCGGCATCGCCGCCCTCGACCTGTTGCGCAGCCAGCTCAACTCGCTGCACTCGCGCAAGCTGCGGAGTTTCGACGAGCCGCCGTTCCGTTGATCGGACGCGCCCCGGTTTCCGCGCGGAAACCGGGGCGCGCTTCTACGCCTCGCGGCGCCGAGGCCCTACAATGACGGCCCTTCGCCCTGCGTGGAACCGCGGCGCCTTCTGCCGGTCGGAACGACCACGCCTGCCATCGATGTGAGCCCCATGCCGTTCAGCGCCCCCACTCATCTCAGCAACCCGCTCCGTCGCTTCGCCCGCCGCCTGGTGCCCGATGCCGCGCCGGAAGTGGCAGCGCCGTTGCCGATGCCGGAAAGCCTGGCCGGCGAACCGTGGTTCTCGGTCGGTCGGGCGGTCGAAGCCCTCGGCGGCGAGCGGGTCGACGGCTGGATCCTGGAAGAATGGCGCGGCCTGGCCCTGCGCGCGCGTTTCAGCGCTTGCTGGCGCGATCCGCGCGGCAACCTGTGGAATGTCCTGCCGCAGGCGGGCGCCATCGCTTTTCTGGCAGACCCGCAGCGGCGCTACGAAGGCGTGCCGCTGGCCGACCAGTACCAGGCGCTCAGCCGCGATGTCCTGCTGGAAGACTACCTCGGCCTGCGGCGCCAACTGGCCCGCGCCGGCCTGGACGACGAGGCCCGCGAGCGCCTGGCCGGGATGGCCGCGCGCCTGGAAAGCTGGCTGGCCCTGGGCGGCCGTGGCGACCAGGCTTGTCCGTGCGGCAGCGGCAAGCGCTACCGCAACTGCTGCTCCCGCCTGGTGGCCCCGGCCTCCTGAGCGACGTTGCGCGGTGCGACGCGCCACTGTTCGCCGGGTTTCGGCGTGCCGAAGGTCGCCGGGTCCACGCCTTGGCTGCGCAGCGCCGCCTGGAGCGCCTTGGGCGGGTCGTCCTGCTGTTCGTCGGTGAGATTGAAGGTACCGAAGTGGATGGCCATGCTGGTCTGCGCCTGCAGCGTGCGATGGGCCTGCACCGCGTCGTCGGGATTCATGTGGTGGTCGCGCATGAACCAGCGCGGCTCGTAGGCGCCGATCGGCAGGGCGGCGAAGCGCATCGCCCCGAAGCGCTGGTTGATCAGCCCGAACTCCGGGCCGAGCCCGGTATCGCCGGGAAACAGCAGCGGGCCGTCCGGCGAGTCGATGACGAAGCCGAGCCAGAGCGTGCGGTTGGTGTCGCTGCGGGTGCGCGACGACCAGTGCTGCACCGGTACGCCATGCAGCGTCAGGCCAGCGCCCAGCGGCACGGCCTGCCACCAGTCGATCTCCACGACGTCGGCGAAACCTGTCTGGCGGATCAGCCCGGCGTTGCCCAGGCCGCTGACCACCTTGGTCGTCGGCCAGCGCCGGTGGAGCTGGCGCAGGGTTTCCAGGTCGAGGTGGTCGTAGTGGTTGTGGCTCACCAGCACCAGGTCGATCGGTGGCAACTGGTCGAGCGTCAACCCGGGCGGATGGTGGCGCTTCGGGCCGATGAAGGCGAGCGGGCTGACCCGTTGCGACCAGACCGGGTCGGTGAGGATGTTCAGGCCGCGGTGCTGGATCAGCAGGGTGGCGTGGTTGATGTAGGTGACCCGCAGTTCTTCGCCGCGGGCGCGCTCGTTCACCCTTGGCGGCGTTGCCGTCGGCGGCAGGGCGACCCACGGGCGTTGCGGCGGGCGGTTCCACTGCCACTTGAGCAGGTCGCGCAGGCTCTTGTGCGCGGTCGGCTGGATATTGCGGAAACGTTCGCCGTCGAAATGGTCCGAAGGCGGACCCTGATAGGCGCTGCCAGCGCAGCCGGCCAGGGTCAGCAGGCTGATCAGCCAGGTGGGACGCAGGGAGGGCATGAGGGGATGCTCTTGCGGTCAGGCTCTCGGACAACCTAGCATGCCGCCCGGTACCCCGATCAAGCCAACTCGTTTCCAGTCATGTCCCGTCCCCCGCGTCCTTCCCCGCGTCATCCCGTCCGCCCTGCGCCACGCCGGGTGGCCAAGGCGCCGCCGAGCGAGCCGAAGCTGCTGCTGTTCAACAAGCCGTTCGACGTACTGACCCAGTTCAACGACGAGCAAGGGCGCTCGACCCTCAAGGACTTCATCCCGGTGCCGGGCGTGTATCCGGCCGGGCGCCTGGACCGCGACAGCGAGGGCCTGTTGCTGCTGACCAACGACGGTCGCCTGCAGGCGCGCATCGCCGACCCCCGGCACAAGCTGCCGAAGACCTACTGGGTGCAGGTCGAAGGCACGCCGGACGAGGAGCAATTGCGGCGCCTGCGCGAGGGCGTGACGCTCAACGACGGCCCGACGCTGCCCGCCGAGGCGCGTCTGCTGGATGAGCCGACGTTGTGGGAGCGGGTGCCGCCGGTGCGTTTTCGCAAGTCGGTGCCGACCCAGTGGCTGGAACTGGTGATTCGCGAGGGGCGCAATCGCCAGGTACGGCGGATGACGGCGGCGGTGGGCTTGCCGACGCTGCGGCTGGTGCGGGTGCGGATCGGCCCCTGGAGCCTGGACGGCCTGGGCCTCGGGGAATGGCGGGAAGTGCCGGCGCGGCTGGACTGACGAGAGGGGCGTCGTCCAGCGGGCGCGGAACGATCAGTAGTACGACTTGATCACGGCGATGCCACGACCCATCACGTCGCGCCAGGCGTCGCGGGTCTCGGCGTCGCAGTCGCGGTCGTGCTCGGCGACCGCCATCAGCAGGGCGTCCAGCCACAGGTCGTAGAGTTCCGGGCGGATATCCAGCGCGGCGCGCGAATGGCTGGCACCGAGGGCGCGCAGCTTGCTGTCGGACATGCCGCGGGCGTACATCACCAGGTTCATGATCCCGGCACGCAGCAGGTGTTTCTGCGCAGTCATGTCGGTGGTGGCGAACTTGGCGCGAATCTGCGGGGAACTGGCAAGGAAATGCCGGTAGAAATCATCGAAGAATCCGGTGCTGGCACAGCAGCGTCCATAACTCTGCATGACGCGGTCGGCGGCGTTCATGGCGACTCCCTTGTTCTAGGCAATGGCAAGGCGAGCCGGCCCCGTTGGCCGGGGCCGGCGGATGATTACGAGTGGTTGGATGACGCGCGTGGCGCCGGGGTTACATGCCCGCGCCTTCGAGGCTGCCGATGACCAGGCCCTTGATGATGAAGCCCAGTACGCCCAGGCCGAGGGCGAAGAACAGGATCAGGGTTCCGAACTTGCCGGCTTTCGACTTCTTCGCCAGGTCCCACACGATGAAAGCCATGAACAGGATAAGCACGGTCACCAGACCGGTCATCATCCACTCTTCGAACAGTTCGGGATCCATTGGCAACCTCCGGATTTTCAAGCAAACGAAGTCCGGCTCGCGGTCGGACGGAGCGTGCCATGGGGGGCGGGCAAGGCGTTTATCGTTCTACGAGCAGGCTGCTCTTTATATGCGGGGGCCACGCGGGCATGACAACTGAAACAGGCTGCCGATTATACGGCATGCCGCCTGTTCCGTGTCATGTCCCAGGTCTCGCTACGATCAATCGCGCAGGTGCTCCAGCGGCAGTTCGGTACTCGCCAGCACCTGGTTGAGGACGAAGCTGGAGCGCACGCTGGAGACCCCTTCGATGCGCGTCAGGGTACCCAGCAGGAGCTTCTGGTAATGGTCCATGTCCGGCACCACGACCTTCAACTGGTAGTCCGCGTCCATCCCGGTGACCAGGCTGCACTCCAGCACTTCCGGGCATTTGCCGATGACTTCCTGGAAATGTTCGAAGCGTTCCGGGGTGTGTCGGTCCATGCCTATGAGGACGAAGGCGGTGAGGCTCAGGCCGAGTTTCTTGCGGTCCAGCAAGGCTACCTGGCGGACGATGTAGCCGTCGTCCTCGAGCTGCTTGACCCGTCGCGAACAGGGCGATGGCGACAGGCCTATCCGTTCTGCCAGTTCCTGGTTGGAGATGCGTGCGTCGCGCTGGAGTTCTTCGAGGATACGCAGGTCGTAGCGATCGAGTTTGTTCATGGCGAGGATTTCTTTCAGGTTGATTGCCATTGGCAAGGTGAATTTGAGTGATTTATTGCGCAATCAAGGTTCTGGTGAGCAATATTAGCAATCATTGGTCGCGCCTGGCGACGTATTCTTTTACCCAGATTCACGGCCCGGACATCTCGTCCATCACGGCTCGCCCAATCAGGCCAGCCGTGGCCGCCGACCTTACAGGGTTGCGCCGGCCTCCGGGTTGCACACCGCCCAGAAGGTGGAGTGAGGTGAGCCGTCGCCAACAGCGCCGAGCCAGGACAGTTACCCCAGAAGGGAGGTCGACGGGCCTCCCTTTTTCTTTGCCCGCGATCCGGCCCGTGCCGCGCTTTTACCCATTCTTTACCCGGCGTTTACCCACCCTTGGCGGAAAACGGCGGAAAGTCGTTCCCGGGATCATTCGAACGTGGCCGGGCGACCAGGCCCGGGGCGAGGCAGACGATGAACGGTGGATGGTGGCGAATGCTCGGGGTGGGCGCTCTCTCGCTGAGCCTGTGCGTCCAGGTGCAGGCCGACGACGGCCGAGGGGGACGCGGCGGACCCGGCGGCGAGCGCGGTGTTGCCCACGGACAACCGGGACCTGGCCGCGGCGAAGCGCATGGCGGCAGTTGGGGACCGCATCCCGACTGGCGTCCGGGCCGGGTGGTGGAGGCCTTGCCGCGCGGACACCTGCGGGTGCCCTATCGCGGCGGCGAGTATTTCTTCCACGACGGCTACTGGTACCGACCCGACGGCCCGCGCTATGTGCTGGTCGTGCCGCCCCGCGGGGTGCGCGTCCGCAGCCTGCCGCCCTATGCGGAGCAGGTCTGGCTGGGCAGCGTGCTGTACTTCCTTGCCGCCGGCACTTACTACCTGTGGCATGCCGACACCCGCGAGTACGAAGTGGTCAGCCCGCCGCCGCGGGCAGCGGGACCCGTTTATCCGGTCAGCGGGCCGGCCGCCAGCTACGACGTGGTGGCCTACCCCGCGCGCGGCCAGGGGCCCGACCAGCAGGGCCGCGACCGCTACGAGTGCCACCGCTGGGCGGTGGGCGAGAGCGGCTTCGACCCGGCGGGGGCGACCTACGCGCCGGCCGCCGAGGTCGCCAACGACTACCGCCGGGCCATGGCCGCCTGCCTGAGCGGGCGCGGCTACAGCGTCAACTGACGGTTTCCTTGCCGACCACTTCCTGCGGGTCGGCATGGATCAGCACTTCGGCCTTCGGGTATTCGCGCTTGATCGCCAGCACTGCGCGGTCGGTCAGGGCGTGGGCCACCGACAGGCTCAGCTCGCCGGGCAGTTCGAGGTGCAACTGGACGAACCAGTGGTTGCCGGAAATCCGCGTGCGCACGTCGTGCGCGCCGAGCACTCCCGGCACGCTGCAGGCGAGTTCGCGCATGCGCTCGCTGATGTCGGTAGGCAGTTCCCGGTCCATCAGGATCGACACCGACTCGCGAGCGATCTGCAGGGCGCTCCAGAGGATGTACAAGGCGATGCCCAGGCCGAACAGGCCGTCGCTCTGTGGCCAGCCGTAGCGGGCCAGGAGCAGTGCCACGAGGATGCTGGCGTTGAGCAGCAGGTCCGAGCGGTAGTGCAGCGAGTCGGCGCGTATCGCGGTGGAACCGGTGCGGCGGATGACGTGGGTCTGGAAGGCCAGGAGAAGGGCCGTGAGCAGCAGCGACAGCAGCATCACCGCGATGCCCCAGGTGGCCGCGCCGAGGGGCTGCGGGTCGCGCAATTGCTCGACCGCCTGGATAGCCACCAGCACCGCGCTGGCACCGATGAACATGGCCTGGGCCAGGCCGGCCAGGGCCTCGGCCTTGCCGTGGCCGTAGCGGTGGTCGTCGTCGGCCGGGCGTAGCGAATAGTGCACCGCCAGCAGGTTGAGCAGCGAGGCGGCACTGTCCAGCAGGGAGTCGGTGAGGCCGGCGAGCAGGCTCACCGAACCGCTCAGCCACCAGGCAATGGCCTTGCCGATGACCAGGGTGACGGCGACACCGAGCGAGGCCAGGGTGGCCAGGCGCAGCAGGCGGGCGTGGGGGGAATCGGGACTCATGGGGCGCTTCTGGCAGAAGGGACGGCGCCACTGTAAACCAACCGGGCGGCGACCGGGCACTGACGCACGGTCGCGCTCGGAGGGCGGATCAGGCGGCCGGCTTCAGGCCATAGGCCGCCAGTTGCTCGACGCTGCCGCTGTGGCGGATGAGGCGCGGGTCGTCGAGCGGCAGTTCACGGCCGATCTCGCGTTCGAGGATGGCCTTGAGCTTGCGGTTGTCGACCTTGCCGTCCGCGCCGACGGCATCCTTGAGCACTTCCGGGGCGACCGAGTACTTGGCGTCGGGCAGGTAGATGGCGCCGGTGGCGAAGTCGACGCCGAAGGCGATCAGGCCGGGGATGATATAGAACAGCAGGCCGATGGCGTCGAAGGCGACGATGGCCGGATCGATGCGACCGTCGATCTGGCCGCGTCGCTCGGGGTAGAACAGCGTACCGCAGGCCGACAACTGGCTCAGCAGGGCTGCACTGAGAACGGCACAGGAAACGCGGGTGGCAAGGCGCATGTATGACCTCCGGGTGAACATGACGGCGAACTATAGCAATCGACCAGCGTTCGGCAATCTTCTGCCGCGACGATGACGATAAGACCGTCGAAAGCGCCTGCCGGTTCGCCGGTATACTTCCTCGGTCAGTCCGGAGCCAGCATGATTTCCCTACCCATCGACGCCGTTGTTCCCGCCCTGCGCCAGGCCCTTGGCGCACAACACCAGGCCGTCCTGGAAGCCCCGCCGGGTGCCGGCAAGACCACCCGGGTGCCGCTGGCCCTGCTCGACGAGCCCTGGCTCGCCGGCCAACGCATCCTCATGCTCGAACCGCGACGCCTGGCGGCGCGGGCCGCGGCCGAGCGGCTGGCCGCCGAGCTGGGCGAAAAGGTCGGCGAGACCGTCGGCTACCGGATCCGCCTGGAGAGCAGGGTCGGCCCGAAGACCCGCATCGAAGTGGTCACCGAGGGTATCCTTGCCCGTCGCCTGCAAGACGACCCGGCGCTGGACGGTGTCGGCCTGGTGATCTTCGACGAATTCCACGAGCGCAGCCTGGATGCCGACCTGGCCCTGGCGCTGACTCTCAATGGCCGCGAACTGTTGCGCGACGAGCCGCCGCTGAAAGTGCTGGTGATGTCGGCGACCCTGGAGGGCGAGCGTCTTGCGGCGCTGCTCGGCGAAGCGCCGGTGGTGCGCAGCGAGGGCCGCATGTTCCCGGTGGATATCCGCTGGGGACGGGCGGCGCAACCCGGCGAGTTCATCGAGCCGCGGGTGCAGCAGGCGGTGCTCCAGGCGCTGGCGGAGGAAAGCGGCAGCGTGCTGGTCTTTCTTCCCGGCCAGGCCGAGATCCGCCGCGTTCACGAAGGCTTGCGCGAGGCCCTTGGCGGTCGCCCCGAGGTGCTGCTCTGCCCGCTGCATGGCGAGCTCGACCTCGCCGCCCAGCGCGCCGCCATCGAGCCGGCGTCGCGGGGCACGCGCAAGGTGGTGCTGGCGACCAACATCGCCGAGACCAGCCTGACCATCGACGGCGTACGGGTGGTGATCGACGCCGGCCTGGCGCGGGTGCCGCGCTTCGATCCGGGTAGCGGCATGACCCGCCTGGAGACCCAGCGCATCTCCCGCGCCTCCGCTACCCAGCGTGCCGGCCGCGCAGGGCGCCTGGAGCCGGGCGTATGCTACCGCTTGTGGTCGGAGAGCCAGCATGAGCAGTTGCCTGCCTACGGCACGGCGGAAATCCTCCAGGCCGATCTGGCCGGGCTGGCCCTGCAACTGGCGCGCTGGGGCGTGGCGCCGGAGGAGCTGGCCTGGCTCGACGCGCCGCCCGCGGCGGCCTACGCCCAGGCCCGCGAGCTGCTCGGGCGGCTGGGGGCGCTGAACGCCAGCGGCGCGTTGAGTGCCCATGGCCAGGCGATGGCCGCATTGCCGACCCATCCGCGCATTGCCCACCTGCTGCTGCGCGGCCAGGCCCTCGGCCTTGGCGAACTGGCTTGCGACGTAGCGGCGCTGCTCGGCGAACGTGACATACAGCGTGGCGGCGGCGCCGACCTGCACAGCCGTCTCGCCCTGCTCGCCGGCGAGGCCCGCGCTGGCGCCTCGCGCGGCGCGGTACAGCGCGCCCGGCAACTGGCCCGGCAGTTCCGCGGTTACCTGCGCGGCGCCGCCAGCGAAGCGGTCGTCGATCCCGGCCATCCTCGCTGGCTGGGCTGTCTGCTGGCCTTCGCCTATCCCGACCGCATCGCTCGCCAGCGCCGCGCCGGCGGCGGCGACTACCGGCTGGCCAATGGGCGCGCTGCGCAGTTCGGCGAACCGGACAGCCTGATGAAGCAGCCTTGGCTGGTGATCGCCGATCTGGGCAGCCGCCAGGGCCAGCGCGAAGAGCGGATCTACCTGGCCGCCGAACTCGATCCGAGGTTGTTCGATACGGTCCTGGCGGAGCAGGTCAGCCAGCGCGACGAGCTGCAGTGGGACGAGCGCGAAGGCGTGCTGCGCGCCGAGCGCCAGCGCCGGGTCGGCGAACTGGTGCTGTCCAGCGAGGCGCTACCCGGCCTCGACGAAGCGGCGCGCAGCCAGGCGCTGCTCGGCCTGGTCCGGCGCAAGGGCCTGGAGTTGTTGCCCTGGACCCCGGAACTGCGCCAGTGGCAGGCGCGCATCGGCTTGCTGCGCCGGCTGGACCTGGAAGACAAGGGCGAGAGCGAGTGGCCGGACGTCAGCGACGCCGCGTTGCTGGAACGGCTGGAGGAATGGTTGCCGGCCTATCTCGGCAAGGTCACCCGCCTGGCTCACTTCGCCAACCTCGACCTGGCTTCGATCCTCGCCGGGCTGTTGCCCTGGCCATTACCGCAGCGTCTCGACGAGTGGGCACCGAAAACCCTGGAAGTCCCCTCCGGCTCGCGCATCCGCCTGGACTACAGCGAAACCCCGCCGATCCTCGCGGTGCGCCTGCAGGAACTGTTCGGCCTCGGCGACACTCCGCGCATCGCCCAGGGCCGCCTGGCAGTGAAGCTGCACCTGCTGTCTCCCGCGCATCGCCCGGTGCAGGTGACCCAGGACCTGGCGAACTTCTGGCGCAGCACCTATGCGGAAGTCAGGAAGGACCTGAAGGGACGCTATCCGAAGCATTATTGGCCGGACGACCCGCTGGTGGCCGAGGCCACTGCCCGGGCCAAGCCACGCAAGTAGTCGACGGCGCTCAGAGCACCCGGGTCAGGTCGTCGTCGAGGAAGTGCCGGAAACTCAGGCGCTGGCCGTCGGCGAAGTCGAAGTGGCTGTCCAGGGTCGGGCCGTTGAGGACGAACTCCAGGGCCAGCAGGCGCACACCGACCAGGCCGCGCTGCCGGCCGAGGTCGTGCAGGCGGTACTCGCCCGGGCCTTCGTCGTTCTCGCAGGGCCGCGGCGCTTCGCCGCTGCGCCAGAACACCGTCTCGCCCTCGAAGTAGAGGCGATACCAGCGTTGCTCGAACTGCAGGTAGACCACGTTCACCGGATCGGCCGGACGGCCTTCCCACCACCATTCCTGGATCAGCAGCGACTGGCAGACCTGTCCGCGCAGGGCGGGCTGTTCGCCGTTGATCGTGCAGCAGGGGATGGCGGTATGCATCGGGCTCCTCCTCCGGGGTCGGTTCACAGCAGGGACAGGTCGGCGCCGTCGCTCCGCAACTGGTCGTAGGCCTGGTCCAGGCGGTCGCGCAGCGCTTCGGCGCCGGGAATGTGGCGCGAGACGATCATCCGCAGCGGCAGGCGGTACAGTTCCTGGCTCGCCAACGCCTGGCGGCTGGCCGCTTCCACCGGCGCCTGGTAGTCGAGCAGGTAGTCGCCGCGCCCGAGTTCGAGCATGCGCAAGGCAGCGTGGTGGGTGCCGGTGCGGTACAGGCGCAGGTGCAGGTTGGGGTCCTGGATGAAGTTGGTGACCGGTTTCCAGTAGCTGTAGCCGCTGATCAGGATCAGCCGGCGTCCGGCCAGGTCCTGGGGAACCCGCGGTGCCGGCTGGTGCGCCGGGTAGTACAGGTTCAGGCTGACGTGGCCGAGCACGCGCCGCGCCTGGAGAGTGTCGGCGGCCAGCTCCGGCTTGGCCGCGCCGGCCCACAGCGCCACGCTGCCGTCCTGCAGCCCCAGGTACAGGCGCGCGCTGGGCAGGGCACGGAACGCCGGACGATAGCCGGCCCGCTCCAGCAGCAGGCGGACCAGGCGGGCGCCGGAACCGGCGGCGTGGCCATCCCGGGCGGTATAGATGTAGGGGGGGAATTCGTAGTAGCCGACGTTCAACGACGGCCTTGCGTCCTGCGCATGGAGCTGCGGGGCGGCCAGCAGGGCGAACGCCAGCAGCGCGAGCAGGGGCGTTGTGGTGCGTAGGGGCATGGTGTGCGGCCTTGCCGTTTTTTGTTGTTATGAATGGGGGCGAAGCATGCGGCGCGCCGGGCCGCTTGTCCAGCCCGGCGCGCGCCCGGTCAATGGGGCAGCAGGAAGCGCGCGGCGAGCGGCAGGTGGTTGGAGATCTGCAGCGTATCGCTGCGCCGGACCCGGGCATCGAGACGGGTCAGCGAGGGGCTGTGGAACAGGTAGTCGAGGGTCCGATCCGGCCCCTGGACCCGTGGGTCGTTGGGGAAGTGCGTGTACCAGCGAACCTGGTCGACGCCACTGGCCTCTTCCAGCGACGGCACCATCGGGAAGCGCCCGCTCAGGATGGCCAGTTCGCTGTCTTCCCGGTAGGGCGCGCGCAGCGGCGCCAGCAGGTAGGGATACTGGCCGGGCGGCAGCAGGTTGAGGTCGCCGCCGAGCAGCCAGGGCGTGCGCCTGGCCTGCAGTTCGTCGAGCAGCGTACGGGTGGTCTCGACCTGGCGCTCGAGGGTGTCGTCGTTCGCCTGCGGGCGGTCGAAGCGGGCGTTGAGCACGGCCAGCTCGCCGCCGCCGTCGATCGGTAGGTGGCTGACCAGGATCGCCGGGCGCGGTCCGAACAGGCGGTCGAACAGCCCGCCGTCGCGTGGCGGCAACTGGCGCCGCTCGGCGCTATCGATGCGATAGCGGCTCAGGGTGGCCTGCTTGCGGCCGACGCTGCCGAAGATGTGCGGCGTCGGCACGAAGGCCGACTTCCACTCGTAGGCCTGGGCGCTGCAATGGTAGAGATCGTTGATGCGCTCCTGGATCAGCGCCAGTTGGTCCTGATCGTCGGTGGCGCTGGAGCCGTCGTCGATCTCCTGGAGCAGGACCAGGTCCGGCTGCTCGTCGCGGATCACCCGGACCACCTCGTCGAGGGTGAACGCCAGGTCTTCGGCGGTGGGGCGCTGGTCCGGGCCGGTGGCATCCGGCAGGTCGTCCCAGAAGACGTAGCGCTTGCCGGCCAGGTACTGGATGTTCCAGGTCATCACCTTCAGGGCCTGCCCCGGCTTCAGCGCCGGCGCGGCGCCCTGGCAATGCAGGGGCGCGGCTTCGCGATCGGCGGGTTGCCAGCTCAGCAGGTAGCTGGCGAGCAGGGCACCGCCGACCAGCAGGAGCAGGCCGACGAACAGCAGGTTGCGTAGACGGGGCAGTGACATCGCAATCGAGACTATGCTGGAAAGGACCAGAGCATAGAGCTTGCCGCCGCGCATTTCACCCTTGCCGGTCGAATTGACGCAAGGGTTCGCGTTTTTTCGAGCGGGAGGGTATCGCATGCCGCGCAAGGTATTCAGCAGCCAAGCCTACCGCCACAAGGTGGTGCTGGTCAGTGGTGGTTGTTCCGGCATCGGTCGCGCGCTGGCGCTGCGTTTCGCCCGGGCCGGTGCGCGACTGGCGATCCTCGACCTCGACCAGGCGGCGCTGGACAGCCTGGTCCAGCACCTGCGCGACCACCTCGGCGGCGAGGCGCTCGGCCTGCGCTGCGACGTCGCCGACGCCGATGCGGTGGAGCGCGCCGTGGCGCTGGCGGTGGAGCGCTTCGGCGGCATCGACGTGCTGGTCAACAACGCCGGCATCACCCACCGCGGTACCTTCGCCGAAACCGGCCTGGGGGTTTTCCGCAAGGTCATGGCGGTGAACTTCTTCGGCGCCGTGCATTGCACCCGCGCGGCGCTGCCGAGCCTGCTCGAACGGCGCGGGCAGATCGTCGTGCTCGGTTCGCTGACCGGCTTCGCCCCGTTGCTCTACCGCAGCGCCTACAACGCCAGCAAGCATGCCTTGCACGGTCTGTTCGATACCCTGCGGATGGAGCTGGAAGGCACCGGCGTCAGCGTGACCCTGGCCTGCCCGGGATTCACCGCCACCGACCTGCGCAAGAATGCGCTGGTCGGCGATGGCTCGGTGACTCGCCAGCCGGTGCAAGTGCTGGGCAGCCAGGTGGCATCGCCGGTGGAGGTCGCCGAGGCGATCTTCCAGGGCGCCGCGCGGCGCCGGCGCCTGCTGGTGCTGTCCAACGTCAACTGGCGGGCGCGGCTGCTGGCGCGCTTCTTTCCGCGTCTCTTCGAAAAGCTGCTGGTGCCGCGCCTGTCGGGACTCAAGCCGCAACCCTGACGGTGTTCAGTGGGCGTGGTCGTGGGCGTCGAAGCCCTGGCTCATGTCCCAGTAGGAGGCCTCGACCTTGTGCCCGTCGAGGTCGCGGATGAAACACCCGTAGTAGGGCTCGCCGTAAAGCGGACGCGGGCCCGGCGCGCCCTCGTCGTCTGCGCCGGCGGCCAGGGCCGCGGCGTGGAAGGCGTCGACCTGGGCCTTGCTGTCGGCGAAGAAGCCGACGTGGCTGCCGTTGCCGACGCTGGCGGGACGGCCGTCGATCGGCGCCTGCACCCAGAACTCCGGATAGAGCTTGCCGTAGGCCACGGCGCCGGGGTATTCGAGGATCACCTTGCAGCCGAGGGCGGCCATCACCGCGTCGTAGAAGGCTCGGGCACGGGGAAAGTCGTTGGTGCCGATGGACAGGTGGGAAATGCAGCTGGGGTTGGCCGATTCGTCGCTCATGGTCCGTTCCTCGAGGCAGGGCTCGTCAAGCATAGGCCAGCGCGGCGAATCGGCGCGCGGCGCCGTTCACATCCCGTTGCGTGGCGCCGGACCGAGGCTGTAGATGCGGAAGGCGACGATGGTCAACAGCAGCTGGAAGAACCCGCTGAGCGTATGCAGGGCGACCCGCAGCACGACGGCGTCGCCGGCCGAATCGGCGAGCCAGGCTTCCAGGCTCCAGACCGGCAGCAGGATCACCAGCGAACAGGCGAGGATCAGGAAGAATCGCCCACGGGTGAACTCGAAGCTTTCCCGCAGCGCCTGCAGCGGACTACGGCCGCGCAGCACCAGGCAGAATTCGGCGAAGGACAGCTTCACCATGACGAAGATGCCCGGCAGGATCAGCAGCGACAGGCCGAGCACGATCAGCAGCGAAGTCAGCGCCGCGAGTAGCGCGAAGGCTGGCCACAGGCGCAGCGCGGCGCTCCACAGCTGGCCGACGCGAGGCCGCTCGTCGCGCCCGCGCGCGTCCATGAACAGGATCAGGGCTGCGGTGTAGAGCGGGTAGAAGAGCAGTCCGGCGACCAGGCTCCAGGCGCCCATCTGCTGGGGGCCGACGGCTTCGTCGATCTGCTGCTGGAGCAGGCTTTCGAGGAATATCCAGGGCAGGCAGAGCGGCACCAGGGTGGTCAGGTGGCGGGTGAAGAAGAACCAGGCGTCACGCAGCGGCAGCAGAGGATTCATCGCGGGTCGGCAGATCGGATACGAGCCCGCGACTCTAACCCAGCCGGCCGCCGAGGCCAACGCCTGGCGGCCGCCGTTGCCGTTCAGGCCGCTTCGCGAGCCTGGGCCTGCTCCAGTTCGCGGACCAGCGGCAACACGTGCTTGCCGAAATACTCCACTTCTTCGTGGAAGTGCAGGAAGGCCGACAGCACCAGGTCGACCCCGGCCGCCTTCAGCGCGACGATGCGCTCGGCGATCTGCCGTGGCGTGCCGATCAGGTTGGTCTTGAAGCCGTCGTTGTACTGCACCAGGTCTTCGAAGGTGGATTTGGCCCAGTTGCCATCGCCCTCCGGCGAGGCCTTGCCGGCCTGTTTCACCGCGTCGCCGAAGGCGTTCACCGCCTCGTAGTCGGCCTTGGCGATGATCTCGTCGAGCACCGCCCGCGCTTCCTCCTCGGTGTCGCGGGCAATGATGAAGGCGTTCACTCCGACCTTGACCGAATGGCCGTTGGCCGCCGCCTTGGCGCGGATGTCCTCGACCTGGGCGCGGATGCCGTCGATGCTGTTGCCGTTGGTGAAGTACCAGTCGGACACGCGCGAGGCCATGTCCCGCGCCGCCCGCGAGCTGCCGCCCTGGAAGATTTCCGGGTGCGGCTGCTGGATCGGCTTGGGTTTCAGGGTGTAGTCGTGGAAACGATAGAAATCGCCCTTGAAGGTGAAGTTTTCCTCGGTCCAGATGCCTTTCAGCACGCGGATGAACTCCTCGGAGCGCCGATAGCGTTCGTCGTGCTCCAGCCAGGGTTCGCCGATGCCGGTGAACTCTCCCTTGAACCAGCCGCTGACGATGTTCACCGCGACCCGGCCATTGGTCAGTTGGTCGATCGTCGCCAGTTGCTTGGCCACCACCGCAGGATGCCAGGGGCCAGGCAGGATCGCCGCGATCACCTTGAGCTTCTCGGTGGCCGCCAGCAGGGCGTGGCTGATGGCCACCGACTCGTGCTGGTACTCGGCGCCGTAGCCGGCGGTGAAGCGGATCTGCGAGAGGGCGTAGTCGAAGCCGTTGCGTTCCGCCAACTGGGCCAGCTTGCGGTTGTAGTCGATGTCCCAGCTGGTGCGCTGCTCGATCTTGCTCACCACCAGGCCGCCGCTGACGTTGGGGACCCAGTAGGCGAAGCGGATCGGCTGTTGCTCTTGGCTCATCGGGGGTATCTCCGGGTAGGGGCGTGGTCCGGTGTCTATGAAGGAACCGTGCCATCCCGGATTCATGTTTTCGAATCAATGGCTTATGGGGGATATGGCGGAGGCGGCCTGTCTTCTGCCGGACAGCCCTGTTGTCCCGCTGTTGCCCGGCAGACAGTCAGGCCGGCAAGCGCTGCAACAGTTCGGCGGCGCGCAGTACCACGGCGTACTCGCCGTGCAGGTTGGCCAACGCCATCGCATGTACCTCGTCGGCGCTGCGCGGGGTGCCATGGAAATCGGGCTTGGCGAAGGTGAAGCAGGCGTCGGCCACTACCCAGGTCTGGAAACCGAGGTTGCCGGCGCTTCGTGCGCTGGCTTCCACCGAGTTCTCCGTGGCTACTCCGACGAGCGCCACCTGGCGGATGTCGCGGACATGGAGCCAGCGTTGCAGGCCGCTGTTGATAAAGGCGTCGGGAACGTTCTTCTCGAACACCGCCTCGTCGTCGCGCGGCGCCAGCGCTGGCTGGAACTCCACGCCGGGCTGGCCGGGCGCGAAGGGCGAGCCGGGCTGCCGGGAAATGTGCCGGACGTGCACCACCGGCCAGCCGGCGGCGCGCCAGGCGGCAAGCAGTTCGACGATGCGCGCCTCGGCGCCGGGATTGTTGCGCGGCGGCAGGTCGTCGCGCTGCATGCCGCGTTGCAGGTCGACGATCAGCAGGGCGACCTGGGGCCGTGCGGAGCGCTGGGCGTGGTCATTCATCGGGAATTCACCGGAGGAACTTGAGATCGTGCAGGGTGCTCCAATATTTCCCTTTGGTGCAATCCATCCTTCCTTCTCGAAATGCAGTCGAGGCGTGCGATGAAATCCGATGAGAAAACCCTGATCGACGGCCTGTTCAGCCGCCTGCGCGAGGCCGAGGGGCAGTCCGCTCCGCGTGACGCCGAGGCCGAGGCGCAGATCAACCAGCACCTGGTGCGGCAGCCGGCGGCGCCGTACTACATGGCGCAGGTGGTGCTGATCCAGGAAGCCGCGCTGAAGCGCCTCGACCAACGGGTGAAGGAGCTCGAGGCGCAGGTCGCCCAGTTGCAGCAGAGCCGTCCGAGCAGCGGCGGCTTCCTCTCCGGCCTGTTCGGCGGCGGCGCGCGCGACGAGCCGGCGCCGAGCCAATCGGGGCGCCCGGCGGGCTGGGGCGAGACGCGTTTCTCCAATCCGGCGGTGGCGGCCGGCGACATGCGTCCGGGTATGGCGCCCGCCGCGGCGGCCGCGCCTTCGCGGGCCAGCGGTTTTCTCGGCGGCGCGTTGCAGACGGCCGCCGGGGTCGCTGGCGGGATGCTGGTGGCCGACCTGCTCACCGGCATGTTCCGCCACAGCCAACCGCAGGAAATCGTCGAGGTGATCCAGGACGTCCCGGTGGATAACCTCGACGCCAGTCAGTTTGCCGATCCCGAGCCGGCGACCGAGCGTTTCGCCGATAGCGACTATCCCACCGACGGCGGTTTCGCCGATGGCGATTTCAGCGATAGCGACTTCAACGACGACTCCAGCTTCCTCGGCGACGACGATTTGTTCACCTGACCGTTAGGGTTGCGGGCCGTGGGCTGCGATAATGGTGGCCCACTGCCGTCGTTCCGGAGTTCCCCTTGAGTCGTCCCGAGTCGCCCGCGGCGAAGAAGATCGCTGTCTTCGCCGATGTGCAGAACCTCTACTACACCGTGCGCCAGGCCTACGGCTGCCATCTCAACTACGCCGCCCTGTGGGCAGACATCGCTCGCGGCGGGAGCATCGTCGAGGCCTATGCCTACGCCATCGACCGCGGCGACCCGCGTCAGCAGCAGTTCCAGCAGATTCTGCGCAACCTCGGTTTCACGGTGAAGCTGAAGCCCTACATCCAGCGTGCCGACGGCTCGGCCAAGGGGGACTGGGATGTCGGCATCACCATCGACGTACTGGATGCCGCGCCACGGGTGGACGAAGTGGTGCTGCTGTCCGGTGACGGCGACTTCGATCTGCTGCTGGAGAAGGTCATCCGCGCCCACGGCGTCGTGGCTACGGCCTACGGGGTGCCTGGCCTGACCGCCAACGCGCTGATCCGAGCGGCGTCGCGCTACGTGCCGATCGAGGGCGGACTGCTGCTCAAGGGCTGACCGGCCGCGCTCCAGAGGACGATGGGAGACGGCGAATCCGCTAGAATGCCGTCCGTTTCCTTTTTTCCGAGTCGCTCATGACGTTCGCTTCCCTCGGTCTGCTCGACCCCCTGCTCAAGGCCCTCGAAGGGCTCGGCCACGGCACGCCTACGCCGATCCAGGCCCAAGCCATACCCCCGGCGCTCAAGGGCCGCGACCTGCTCGCCGCAGCACAGACCGGCACCGGCAAGACCGCCGGTTTCGCCCTGCCGTTGCTGCAGCGGCTGACCCTAGAGGGGCCGCAGGTCGCTGCGAACTCGGTGCGCGCACTGGTCCTGGTTCCGACCCGCGAACTGGCCGAGCAGGTCCACGCCAGCGTCCGCGACTACGGCCAGCACCTGCCGCTGCGTACCGCGGTGGCCTACGGTGGGGTCAGCATCAACCCGCAGATGATGAAGCTGCGCAAGGGAGTGGATATCCTCGTCGCCACTCCCGGGCGGCTGCTCGACCTGTATCGGCAGAACGCGGTGAAGTTCGCCCAGCTCCAGGCGTTGGTGCTGGACGAAGCCGATCGCATGCTCGACCTCGGTTTCGCCCGCGAGCTGGACGAACTGTTCGCCGCGCTGCCGCGCAAGCGCCAGACCCTGCTGTTTTCCGCGACCTTCTCCGACGCCATCCGCACGCTGGCCCGTGAACTGCTGCGCGACCCGCTGTCCATCGAGGTCAGTCCGCGCAATACCGCGGCGAAGAGCGTCAGGCAATGGCTGGTGCCGGTGGACAAGAAGCGCAAGGCCGAGCTGTTCTGCCACCTGTTGCAGGCCAATCGCTGGCGCCAGGCGCTGGTCTTCGCCAAGACCCGCAAGAGCGTCGAGGAACTGGTCGGACTGTTGCAGCGGCAGGGTATCGCCGCCGACTCGATCCATGGCGACAAGCCGCAGCCGGCGCGGCTGCGCGCCTTGCAGCGGTTCAAGGCCGGCGAGGTAGACCTGCTGGTAGCCACCGACGTGGCCGCGCGTGGCCTGGATATCGAGGAAATGCCGCTGGTGGTCAACTTCGACCTGCCGATCGTCGCCGAGGACTACGTGCATCGCATCGGCCGTACCGGCCGTGCCGGTGCCTCCGGCCAGGCGGTGTCGCTGGTCTGCGCCGACGAAGTGGAGCTGCTGGCGGCGATCGAGACACTGATCGGGCAGACCCTGCAGCGACGCGAGGAGCCCGACTTCGAGCCGGAGCACCGGGTGCCGCAGACCGCACCGGGCGGCGTGGTGCTGAAGAAACCGAAGAAACCGAAGAAACCCAAGGCCGCGGAGAGCGCCGGCAAGCCCGGCAAGATCCACTTGGGCAGTTGGTTCGACAGCAGCGCGCCGACGGTCAAGGCGGTGCGCAAGGCGCCGGGCTTCGGCGCGGGCGCGGCGGGCAAGCCGAAGAAGCGGCCGTCCGGCAAATAGCGAGGCGCTGGCGTACCGGTCTCTAGCGCCTGCCGCGCAACCAGGCCAGCGCGCCGAGTCCGGCCACGCGCCCGCTGGCGAAGCAGGCGGTCAACAGGTAGCCGCCGGTGGGCGCCTCCCAGTCGAGCATTTCCCCGACGCAGAACACGCCGGGCAAGCCAGCGAGCATCAGGTTGCGGTCGAGCGCCTCGAAGCGCACGCCGCCGGCGCTGCTGATCGCCTCGTCCAGCGGACGCGGGCGCAGCAGCGTCAGCGGCAGGCGCTTGATCGCCACCGCCAGGCGGGCCGGCTCGGCATAGGTGGCGGCGGGGGTGAGTTCACGCAGGAGGCCGGCCCGAACCCCATCGATGCCCAACTGGCTGCGCAGGTGATTGGCCATCGACCTGGAGCCGCGCGGGCGAGCCAGGGCTGCCTCGATCTGCTCGCGACGCCTGTTCGGCAACAGGTCCAGCCATACTTCGGCCGATCCCTGTGCCTCGATCCGTTCGCGGATGGCGGCGGAGAGGGCATAGACCAGGCTGCCCTCGATACCGTCGCGGGTCACGACGAATTCGCCCTGGCGCGGCGTTTCGCCCGCCAGTCCCATGGCCACCGGTTTGACCGGAGCGCCGGAGAACTTGTCGCGAAACAGCTCGCTCCAGCCGCCGATCTCGAAACCGCAATTGCTTGGCCGCAGGGGCTCGACCTCGACGCCGCGGGCCCGCAGCAGGGGCACCCAGGCGCCGTCGGAGCCCAGGCGCTGCCAACTGCCGCCACCGAGCGCCAGGATCACGGCGTCGGCCCGTATCGACAGGCGCTCGGCGGCGCTCTGGATGTCCAGCGTACCGTCCGCGTTCCAGCCCAGCCAACGGCAGCGGGTATGGATGAGCACGCCTTGCTCGCGCAGGCGCTTGAGCCAGGCACGGAGCAACGGCGCGGCCTTCATGTCGGAGGGGAACACCCGGCCGGAACTGCCGACGAAGGTGTCGATACCCAGGCCGTGGATCCAGGCGCGCAACGCATCCGCGTCGAATTCGCCGAGCAGTGCGGCGATTTCCTTCTGGCGCCTGCCATAGCGGCCGAGGAATTGTTCCCTGGCCTCGGCATGGGTGATGTTCATGCCGCCGACGCCCGCGAGGAGGAATTTCCGGCCGACCGAGGGCATGGCGTCGAACACTTCCGTGCGTACGCCCGCCTGGCTCAGGACCTCCGCGGCCATCAGGCCTGCGGGACCGCCGCCGACGATGGCGACCTGGGGGGAAGGGGAGGATGCTTGACTGGGCATGTGGACGACGAGCGAGACCTGGGGAAACCGGCGTGCAGTGTAACCGAGGCGAAGACCGCCTCCGAGCCTTGTCGATGCCACCTGGTCCGCTCGCCGTGCGCCTGGTCAGGAACTGATCAACCGTCGGGAGGCCAGGCACGATGCGCTGCACGGAGCGTTTTTCGCACCTTATCCACAGGCGGTTCCACATGCTTTGTGGAAATCCGCCGACGCTCGTCGCGTGGCAGGAACGGCTTCCGGTCGCGCTTGCCCGAAGGTGCCTAGGCCTGGGCTTCGACAGCGAAGCGCCAGGTCAGTGGATCAGCGAATTGCGCTTGGCGAACTCTGCGAGGTCGACCAGCGAACCCAGGCCGAGCTTCTGCAGCAGGCGGGTCTTGTAGGTGCTGACGGTCTTGTTGCTGAGGAACAGCTTCTCGCCGATGGCCTTGTTCGAATAGCCCATGGCGAGATGCTGGAGGACGATCATCTCGCGGTCGGAGAGCAGGCCGATAAGCTCGCTTTCGGAAATGCGCTCCGGCGGGGTGCCGAGGGTATCGAACGTGAGCGAAGGAAAGAACGTGTAGCCAGCGATCACGGCGTTCAGGGCGTTGATCAGGTTGTTCAGGTCTTCTTCCTTGTTGACGAACCCACGGGCGCCGACCTGGATACAGCGCTTGCAGAACGCCTCTGCGGATTGTGAAGTGAGTACCAGCACCTGGGTGCGCAGTTCCAGCGACTTGATCCGCGAGATCACGGTCAGGCCGTCGAGCTTGGGAATGCCGATGTCGAGAATCACCACGTCCGGTTCGTGCTCCCGGACCAACTGGATGGCATCCACGCCATTGTCCGTCTCGGCCACCACCTGCAAACCATGCTTTTCCAGCAGGACGCGCACGGCGAGGCGGATGACGGGGTGGTCGTCGACGATCAGGACGGTATGCATAAATTCGATTTACCTTGAGGGACCGGGGCAGGGTCGGGATTCGATTTCCCGGGCGCTGCCGCCGGTGGTCATCCATGTTGGGCGCTAGGCCGAGATCGCCGTCCAGAATAGCCTGTTGAGGCGGGGCGATTCGGTTTTTCATGTGGAACCATGCTAATCCAACCGAACCTCCAAATCAGTAGGAAAATTCCCACAAAACATGGGGACTTGTCCCATAGGTCTAGTAAGGGAAACACAGCAGTATATCGCCGGTATTTCCTGGAAACCCTGTGTGGACCGTGATGAATGATTTGAATGTTCTGGTGTTGGAGGATGAGCCTTTTCAGCGCCTGGTAGCCGTCACAGCCCTGAAGAAAGTGGTGCCCGGATCGATCCTCGAGGCGGCGGACGGCAAGGAGGCGGTGGCGATCCTGGAGTCCTGCGGACACGTCGACATCGCCATCTGCGACCTGCAGATGAGCGGCATGGACGGCCTGGCGTTCCTTCGCCACGCAAGCCTGAGCGGCAAGGTCCATTCGGTGATCCTCAGCAGCGAGGTGGATCCCATCCTGCGCCAGGCCACCATTTCGATGATCGAGTGCCTGGGCCTCAATTTTCTCGGCGACCTCGGCAAGCCATTCAGCCTGGAGCGGATCACCGCCCTGTTGACCCGCTACAACGCTCGTCGCCAGGACCTGCCGCGACAGATCGAAGTCGCCGAGCTGCCCTCCGTGGCGGACGTGGTGCGCGGCCTCGACAACGGCGAGTTCGAAGCCTACTACCAGCCCAAGGTGGCCCTGGATGGCGGCGGCCTGATCGGCGCCGAGGTCCTGGCACGCTGGAACCACCCGCATCTCGGCGTACTGCCGCCGTCGCATTTCCTCTATGTGATGGAAACCTACAACCTGGTCGACAAACTGTTCTGGCAACTGTTCAGCCAGGGTCTGGCGACGCGCAGGAAGCTGGCGCAGTTGGGGCAGCCGATCAACCTGGCGTTCAACGTCCATCCTTCGCAACTGGGTTCGCGTGCGCTGGCCGAGAACATCTCGGCGTTGCTGACCGAGTTCCACCTGCCGCCCAGTTCGGTGATGTTCGAGATCACCGAGACCGGGTTGATCAGCGCTCCTGCCAGCAGCCTGGAGAACCTCGTGCGTCTGCGGATCATGGGCTGCGGCCTGGCGATGGACGATTTCGGCGCCGGCTATTCGTCCCTCGACCGGCTCTGCGAGTTTCCCTTCAGCCAGATCAAGCTGGACAGAACCTTCGTCCAGAAGATGAAGACCCAGCCCAGGAGTTGCGCCGTCATCAGCAGTGTCGTGGCGTTGGCTCAGGCGCTGGGAATTTCCCTGGTGGTGGAAGGGGTGGAGAGCGACGAACAACGGGTACGCCTGATCGAACTCGGTTGCTCCATAGCCCAGGGCTATCTGTTCGCCCGGCCGATGCCGGAACAGCACTTTCTCGACTATTGCTCCGGATCCTGACGCCGCCGCCCTGGCCTCGGCTGCCTCTAGCCGAACGCCGGGCCTCGCGCCGGACGCGTTTCCTTTCCATACAACTGCCGGCCCTGCCGCACAGACCTTTCATGCGATCAAAACTATTCCTGCTGTTCTTCTGCCTGCTGCTGTCGGGCGGACGCCTGTTCGCCGTCGAAGCGCATCCGTCCCTGACGCTGTTCAGCCAGTTGCGCATCGAGCACGAGGACATGGCGATCGCCGAGGACGACTGGGCCTGGCTGCGCCACAAGGGTCACCTGAGGCTCGGCGCGGCGCTGGACGAGACCTCGCCCTTCAACGTCCGGCTCGACGACGAGAACTACGAAGGCATAACGGCGGACGTCGCCACGCTGGTCGGGCAGTTGCTCGGCATGCGCATCAAGGTCGTGAGCTTCGATACCCATGCGGATGCCGTGGCGGCGCTCGCTGCCGGAAAGATCGACCTGCTTGGCAGCCATTACAGCTCGGCGGGCGATTCTTCCCTGGTGCTCAGCCAACCCTACGCCCGTGACCGATTGGCGGTGTTCAAGCGGATGGGGGAAAAGCGCAACTCGCCGGAGGATCTCGCCGGACTCAGCGTGGCGGTGGCCCGGGAGCATGTCGGGGAATTGCGCCAGCGTTTCCCGCGGGCGCGTTTCGTGGTCTTCGGCAGCCATGACGAGGCCGTTGCCGCGGTGGCTTTCGGACATACCGACCTGTATCTCGACGATGTGCTCAGCGCCTACCACCGGATCAATCGATCCTATTACGGCTACGTGAGGTTCGAGCGGTTTGCCGATGCCCGCCTGGAAGGGGGCTACGGCTTCCTCCTTCGTCGCGGCGATACGAACCTGTTGCGCGTCGTCAACTCGGCCATCGGCGCGATCAACCAGGACCGTCTCGAAAGCATCGCCAGGCGCTGGGTCGGCAGCGGCTCCCTGCCAACGGGCCAGCGTATCGCGCTGACGCCGCAGGAGAGCCGCTGGATCGCTCGCCACCCGGTGGTGCGGTTGGTCATCAACGACGACCTGGCGCCGCTGGCCTTCTTCAATTCCGACGAGACCTTCTCGGGCATCGCCTCCGACCTGCTGGACATGATTTCCCGCCGCACCGGCCTGCATTTCCAGGTCACGCCTCGCAGTGGCGGCTTCCCCGAGCAGATCGGCGTATTGGCCAGGAAGGAGGCGGACCTGGCGATCATGAGCCGCAGCAGCAAGCGCGAGGAAATGCTGCGTTTCACCCGCTCGTTCCTGTCCACCTCGTACGTCCTCGTCACCCGGGCGGACGACAAGGGACGCGCGGAGAGCCCCGGAAGCCTCGACGGCAAGCGCATAGCGATTCCCGCCGGCCATGTGGGCATGCAACAGGTGCGCGAGCGCTATCCGCAGGCCTCGATGGTGGAGGTCGGCGTCGCGCTGGATGCCATGAACCTGGTCTACGAAGGGCGGGCCGACGCGGCGGTGGTGCCGCTGGTCACCGCTCGCTACTACATCGTCCGGTTGTTCCGCGAGAGGCTGGCGATCGCCGACCTGGTTCCCATCGGCGCGGCCACCGCCCACTTCGCCGTTCGCCGAGGCGACGCCGAACTCCAGTCGATTCTCGACAAGGCCTTGCTGAGCATCTCGCCGGACGACCTGAGCGATATCGTCAATCGCTGGCGCTCGCCGCCGGGAATGAGCGGCCAGACCTGGGTCGACTACATCCTGGTGATCACCGAGATCCTGGCGATCGCAGCGGCCTTGCTGCTGTTCTGCCTGGGCTGGGTCACTTATCAGCGCCGGCAGATCAGGGCGCGCGCGCGGGTCGAACAGGCGCTCAGCGACCAGTTGCGGTTCGTCGAGGCCCTGACCGACTGCATGCCCCCGCCGCTGTATGTGCGCGATGTCAACGGACGGATGCTGTCCTGCAACCGCAGCTACTTGCAGAGCGTCGGCCTGAGTTCCGAGGAGGTGATGAACCGCACCGTGCTCGAGCTGCCCATGGAAAACTTCGAGACCGCTCCGGAGTTCCATCGCAGCTACCTGATGGCCATGCGCGAGGGCAGGACCATCGAGGCGGTCTACCCGGTGGCGCTGGGCGGCCGGGAGCGCTGGATCGACCACTGGATCCAGCCGTTCCGCGATTCCAACGGGACCATCCGCGGTGTCATCTGTGGCTGGCTGGACATCACCGAGCACCGCCAGTTGATCGACGAACTGGAAGAAGCGAAGAACCTGGCCGACGAAGCGAGCCGGGCCAAGACCACCTTCCTGGCGACCATGAGCCACGAGATACGCACGCCGATGAATGCGGTGATCGGCATCCTCGAACTGGCGCTCAAGCGTGCCGAGACCGGTCGGGTGGACCGTTCCAGCATCGAGATCGCCTATGCCTCGGCGAAGAGCCTGCTGGAGCTGATCGGCGATATTCTCGACATCGCCCGCATCGAGTCAGGTCGCCTCAGCCTGTCGCCGAAACGGGCCAACCTGCGCGAGCTGGTGGAATCGGTGGCACGGGTATTCGAAGGCCTGGCCCGGCAAAAGCGCCTGAGCCTGGTGCTGGAGATCGATTCGAGCATCAACGGCGACGTACTGCTGGATGCCATGCGCTTCAAGCAGATCCTCTCCAACCTGGTCAGCAACGCGATCAAGTTCACCGACGAGGGCTCGATCCGCATCCGCATCGATGGCCGCCAGGTGGAGCCGTCGCTGTTGCAGGTCAATCTCTGTGTGGAAGACACCGGCATCGGTATTTCCCTGGGCGACCAGCAACAGTTGTTCCGGCCTTTCGCCCAGGTCAACCGCAACCTGCAGAACACCGAGGGCACCGGGCTCGGCCTGGTGATCTCGCGCTCGCTGTGCGAAATGATGGGAGGGCGCCTGGTGATGAGCAGCGAGCTGGGGCAGGGGACGCGGATCGACGTCGAGCTGCGCCTGCAAGTGCTGGAACCGATCGTCGAGAGCGTGCGGGCGATCCCGCTCGGCAATCGCCAGGCGCGGCGGTTGCAGGTCCTGGTGGTGGACGATCATGCGGTCAACCGGCAGATCCTCCATCAACAGCTGAGCTTCCTCGGCCACGACGTAGAGGAGGCGGAAAACGGCCTGAGCGCTCTCAACCTGTGGCATGGGCAACCGTTCGACATGGTCATCACCGACTGTCACATGCCGCTGATGAGCGGCTCCGACCTCGCCCGCTCGATCCGCCAGGAGGAGCGCGAGAATGGCGAGGAACCGGTGGTCATCATCGGCCTCACCGCGGACGCCCAGCCGGAGGAGATCGAGCGCTGCATCCAGGCTGGAATGAACGAGTGCCTGATCAAGCCCATCGGCCTCGATGTTCTCGAGGAGCGTCTTCTGGCCCTGGGCTTTGCCGACGACGACCTGCCCGTCACCATCGACGCCGAACCCGTCGCGATACCGTCGGACCCCCGTCTCTACGACCTGGATTCCCTGCATGCGCTGACCGGCGGCGAGCCGACGATGCTCAGGCGGCTGCTCGATGAACTGCTGACCAGCAACCGCAAGGACCTGGAGACCCTCGAGGGACTGGTGCAACGCCAGGAGACCGGCGAACTGGCCGAGCTGGCGCATCGGATCAAGGGCGCGGCGAGGGTGGTGCGTGGCGAGCAACTGGTGGAAAGCTGCCGGCGCCTCGAGGATGCCTGCCTCAGCCCGAACGCCTCGTTCGCCTGGGTGGAGGAGTGCGCCGTTGGGGTGAAACTGGCGATCCTCGCCCTGGACGAGAGTCTGGTGGAAGAGTGCACGGATTGACGTGGCTTGCGCCCGTTGCCCGGGCGGTAAACCAATCGTCATCGCTTTGCCCGAGGATCGGGCATGTCCAGGCGCGGAAAAGACTACACTCCGGTTGGGTAGCCTTTTCCGCGAAGCCTGACCAAAGATCGGAATACCGCCCTCGCGGGCACCCCAGCCGATTCCTGCGGTCAGATAGTCCTTCTGGAGTGCGTTGAACGAAAGGAACCAAGCGATGGCCGACCTGACCAGCCTGAGCATCGAGCATCTGCGCTCGCCACGGCTGTATACCCACCGTCTGATCCTGCGGCCCTGGCTGGTGCAGGACCGAGCCAGGTTCGCCGAGCTGAATGCCGACCCGCGGGTGATGGAGTTCTTTCCGTCCTGCCTGGATCGCGCCCAGAGCGACGCGTTGCTGCGCCGCATCGACGCGCACTTCGCCGAGCACGGTTTTGGCTGGTGGGCGCTGCAGGTCAAGGGCGGCGATCCTTTCATCGGCTACGTGGGGCTGGAGGTCGTGGACTTCGATGCGCCCTTCGTACCCGCGGTGGCCATCGGCTGGCGTCTCGCCGCCGAGCATTGGGCGGAGGGCTTCGCCCACGAGGCGGCCGAGGCGGCGCTGAGCTACGCCTTCGATACCCTTGGCCTGGACCAGGTGGTGGCTTTCACCGTACCGGCCAACGAGAACTCCCTGGGACTGATGGAGCGCTTGGGGATGCATCGCGATCCCACCGACGACTTCGAGCATCCCGACCTGCCCCCCGGCCACCGCTTGCGGCATCATGTGCTGTACCGGTTGACGCGCGAGGACTGGCTTCGCAGATGAGTCGGCCGTTTCCGAAAAGGCCTCCCATGAACGCGAACCTTCCCCCTTCCGCCATTTCCGAACTGCATGGCCCGCGCCTGCTGCTGCGCGCCTGGCGCGACAGCGACCGCGAGGCGTTCGCCGAGATGTGCGCCGACCCGCAGGTAATGGAGTTCTTCCCCAGTGTGCTCGACCGCGCGCAGAGCGACGCCTTGGTCGATCGCGTCCAGGCGCATTTTGCCGAGCGTGGCTACGGGCCCTGGGCCCTGGAGCTACCGGGCGAGGCGGCGTTCATCGGATTCACCGGCCTGTTCGACGTGACCATGGACGTGCACTTCGCCCCGACCGTGGAGATCGGCTGGCGCCTGGCGCCCGCCTACTGGGGCCGTGGATTCGCCCGCGAAGCGGCAGAAACCGCCTTGGACTTCGCCTTCGAGCGGCTGCGCCTGCCCGAGGTGGTGGCCTTCACCACGCCGCCCAACCGCCGCTCCTGGGGCTTGATGGAGCGCCTGGGCATGCGTCGCGATCCGGCCGAGGATTTCGACCACCCACTCCTGGCAGCGGATCACCCGATGCGCCGGCATATCCTCTATCGCGTCGACGCGGCCCGCTGGGCGGAGCGGTGAACATGGGCGACGGCGGCGGCGAGGTGCTCTCCTACCATCGCCTCAGCATGCATCGCCCGGAGCGCTACGCTCCCGGTCCCGGCGGACTGGACTGGGCGACCCAGCCGGCGCCGTTCCGCCAGTACCGGGGCTGCCGGCAAGTCGAACTGCTGCATCGGCCGCTGGAGGAGTCGCCACCCTACGACGGGGTGTTTTCCGGGCCGGCGGCCGCGCCCTCTCGGCTCGATCGCCGCAGCCTCTCGCAGATGCTCTACGACGGATTGGCGCTGTCGGCCTGGAAGGAGGCCGGCGGCACTCGCTGGGCGCTACGGGTCAATCCGTCGAGCGGCAACCTGCATCCCACCGAAGCCTACCTGCTGCTTCCCGGCGGTACCCTGGAGCCGGCGCCGCTGCTCGCCCATTACCGTCCCGACAAGCATGCCCTGGAGGTGCGCGGCGAACTGCCGGCGCCGCTGGCTTCGCTGCTGGATGACTGCTTGCCGCCCGGCGGTTGCCTCCTGGCATTGACCAGCGTGCCCTGGCGCGAGGCCTGGAAATACGGTGAGCGAGCCTATCGCTACTGCCAGCATGACCTCGGCCACGCGCTGGCCTGCCTCTCGATCGCCGCGGCGATCCAGGGCTGGGAGATGCGCCTGCTGCGCGGCGTCGCCGAAAGCGCACTGGACGGCCTGTTCGGCCTTGACCGGGACGGCTTCGCCGAGGGCGAGAGCGTCGACGCACTGTTCTGGATCGGGCCGGCGCTCACGCAGGAGCCTTCCCTTTCGCCGCGCCTGTGCAAAGGGCTGGCGGCCCTGCCATTGGCCGGCGCACCGAACCGGCTGTCGCGGGAGTACCGGGACTGGCCGGAGTTGCAGCGGATACATGGGCTATGCCGGGCGCCGCGCCTGCCGGCACGCCCGTGGAGGGTCGCACCGGGCGAGCCCGGCAACGACAACCCCGGCCTGCCGCTGCGACCGCTGCTGCATCGGCGGCGTAGCGCGCAGCGCATGGACGGGCGCGCCGGCATCGATGTCGAACTGCTGCGGGCCTGGCTGCGCAGGCTGCTGCCGGAGCGCTCGCCGGTGCCTTTCGCGGTCACCGGCGAGGCCGCGCGGGTCGATCTACTGCTGTTCGTCCATCGCGTCCGGGGCCTGGTGCCGGGGTTGTACTGGCTGGATCGCAGCGGCCTGCGGCGGCCGCCGATGCGCGAGGACTTCCTCTGGCAGCGCGTCGATCCGGAGTTGCCGCTGTACCTGTTGCAGGAAGGCGATGCGCGCGCGCTGTCGGCGTATCTCTCCTGCCAGCAGGACATCGCCGGCGACGGCTGCGTCGCGCTCGCCATGCTCGCCCATCTCGGCGCGGCGCTCGAAGAAGGCCCCTGGTGCTATCCGCGGCTGTACTGGGAATGCGGGCAGCTCGGCCAGTTGCTCTACCTCGAGGCGGAGGCCGCTGGGCTGTCTGGGACGGGTATCGGCTGCTACTACGACCCCCTGGTGCATGAGCTGCTTGGACTAACGGATGAGTCCATGGCCAGTCTCTACCATTTCACCCTCGGCCGCGCGGTGTGGGACACTCGTCTTTGCAACATGCCCGCGTACCCGGCCTTGCGCCGCGACTAGCCCGTCGACAGCCCGAATTCGAGGAAACACCCCATGACCCAGATACTGGACAACCTGGTGGCTTTGCTGAGCCTGGAACCCATCGAGGAGAACCTGTTCCGGGGCATGAGCCAGGATCTCGGCTTCCGCCAGCTCTATGGCGGCCAGGTCCTGGGCCAGGCACTGTCGGCGGCCAGCCAGACGGTGGAGGACGATCGCCACGTACACTCCATGCACGGCTACTTCCTGCGTCCCGGTGACGCCAGCATGCCGGTGGTCTACCAGGTGGACCGGGTGCGCGACGGCGGCAGCTTCAGCACCCGCCGGGTCACCGCGATCCAGAAAGGCCAGCCGATCTTCACCCTGAGCAGCTCCTTCCAGTACGACGAGGAAGGTTTCCACCACCAGATCGAGATGCCCGAGGTGGTCGGCCCGGATAACTTGCCTTCGGAGCTGGAGCTGACCCGCCAGCGCGCCGAGCAGATTCCCGAGCGCATCCGCGACAAGCTGCTGTATCCGAAGCCCATCGAGATTCGTCCGGTCACCCAGCACGACCCCTACGACCCGCAGCCCGACGAACCGGTGAAGTACCTCTGGTTCCGTGCCGACGGCAAGCTGCCGGACGTCCCGGCGCTGCACAAGTACCTGCTGGCCTACGCCTCGGATTTCGGTTTCCTTACCACCTCGATGCAGCCCCATGCCGTTTCGGTGTGGCAGAAGACCATGCAGGTCGCCAGCCTCGACCACGCCCTGTGGTTCCACCGCGACCTGCGCGCGGACGAGTGGCTGCTCTACGCCATCGACAGCCCCTGGGCCGGCAACGCACGCGGTTTCGTGCGCGGCAGCATCTTCAACCAGAGCGGCCAGCTGGTCGCCTCGTCGAGCCAGGAAGGCCTGATCCGCAAGCGTGAGGACTGGGCGTGAGGCTGGCCGACATCCGCCACTGGGTGTTCGACATGGACGGCACCCTGACCCGGGCCGTGCACGACTTCCCGGCGATCCGCCGAGCGCTGGACATCCCCGAGCAGGACGACATCCTGCTGCACCTCGCCGCCCTGCCCGAGGCCGAGGCGGCGGCCAAGCACGCCTGGCTGCTCGAACACGAGCGCGCCCTGGCCGAGGCCGCGCGGCCGGCGCCGGGCGCACTGGAACTGGTGCGCGAGTTGCAGCGGCGCGGCGTGCGCCTGGGCATCCTGACCCGCAACGACCACCAGTTGGCGCTGATCACCCTCGAAGCGATCGGCCTGGGCGGCTGCTTCCCCACCGAGCACATCCTCGGGCGCGGCGAGGCGCGGCCCAAGCCGGACCCTGATGGCTTGCTGCGCATCGCCCGACGCTGGAACGTGACGCCGGCGGAGCTGGTGATGGTCGGCGACTACCGTTTCGACCTCGACTGCGGACGCGCCGCGGGTAGTCGCACGGTGCTGGTCAACCTGCCGGAAAACCCCTGGCCGGAGCTGGCCGACTGGCACGCTGCCGATTGCCATGCGTTGCTCGAGCAACTGCAAACGCCGTAGGAATATCCGGCGGAAAACCTCGAGGGCGGCAGCGCCAGCGGCTCCCCGAAAACGAAAAAAGCGCAGGAGGCCAGGCTCCTGCGCTTTTTTCCTGCGCATCCGTGCGGGATGCGGCGGCCGTTATCAGCCGTTGATCGCGTCGGTCAGCGCCTTGGCCGGAACGAACTTGGCTACACGCTTGGCAGCGATCTCGATCGCCTTGCCGGTCTGCGGGTTGCGGCCGGTGCGCGCGGGACGCTCGGAGACCTTCAGCTTGCCGATACCCGGCAGGGTGATTTCGCCATCGTTCTCCAGGGCGTCCTTGACGATCTCGGCGAGCTGGTCGAGCGCGCTGCGAACGGTGGTCTTCTGCGCGTCGATGGCTTCGGCGATGTCCTGGATCAGTTGGTCTTTGGTCAGTGCCATGGTGGTGTAGCTCCTTGGTAAAAGACTGCGCGAGGGGCCTCGCACAGAAACGGGCGTGATTTTAAACAGCTTGGCGCGAATAAGGTTCCCTTTTCTCCGCTTATTTGTTTCCTCGCACGACGCGCATGACAGAGCCGTTACAGAGGTTTTCGCGGCTGTCCGGAATGATGCCGGCGTCGGTTGCCCGACGCACCCTCATGGTTCTGCCAGGGGCGCATGCCTCCGGTTCTTAGTTAAGGATTATTGGTTATTTATGAGTTAGGGTTTCATCCATTAGGGTTATAAGCAGGACATCCCGTCCCTTTCCATCACCGGAGCCTGCTTACCTCGCGCCAACGCCTGGCCCTCGCTCCCCGTTCGAGGTGCCGCATGAGCGAAGCCCGGCTCCACTCGCCCGACCCCAGGACACCGCGACCCATGGCCGGTTGGGCGGCAAGCCTGCGCGACAGTGGACTGCTGGCGCTGGCAGTGCCGCGCGTGTTCGCCGGCATGGAGCGGGACTGGGGGGAAATCTTCGCTGGCGTCCGCCACCTGGCCGAGCAGGAACTCGAGCTGGCACGGCGCCTGGCCCTGCATCATCTGCAGATCGCTTCCATTCGCCTGCTGGGTAGTCCTGAACAGCAGCGCCGCCTGTTGCCGGCCAGCGTCGAGCGCCGCTGGCTGTGGAGCGAGGCGGTCGATCTGCGGCGCGCCCAGCCCGAAGCGCAGGAGCACTGGCGGGGCGGTTTCCTGGTGGGTGGACGGGGTAGCGATTGCTTCGCCGTGGAAGACGTGGATCGCTTGCTGATCTCAGCCTGGCACGCGCCCTCCCGCGCTCACCTGATCGCTGTTGCCGAAACGGGGCGGGCAGGCATCGACATCTCCGGCCTCGCCGATGGCTCGGGGCTGTTCTTGCCCGCCGGGCAGCGGCTGCATTACCAGCGGCTGCGGCTGCATCCCGAGGACATCCTGGTGCCGCCCGGCCTGCCGCCGACCCCGTGCGGGCAACTGCGCGAAGGCTTGACCCGATTGGCCCAGGCCAACCTCGACCTGGGCCAGGCTGCGCGGGTGCCGGGCGACGTGGCGGGGCAGGGAGAGGCGCCGCGTC
Organism: Pseudomonas sp. HMSC067G02; assembly: GCF_001813485.1. Lineage (NCBI taxonomy): Bacteria > Pseudomonadati > Pseudomonadota > Gammaproteobacteria > Pseudomonadales > Pseudomonadaceae > Pseudomonas > Pseudomonas sp. HMSC067G02. The sequence continues at coordinate 107,949 of NZ_KV812688.1, read as the reverse complement.
TCCTCGCCCTCGCGCTGCGTCTTGTCGAACTGGCGGCGGAGTCCTTCCAGGCGGCATTCGCCCGCGGCGGCGCGCTGACATTCCGCGAAAGCGCGGCGGCGTCGCTGCTGGCGAGCGAGGCGGAGGCGGTGGCCCGCGCCGGGCTGCTCGCCTGCCTGCGCCGACAGGCCCTGGAAGCCCGTTTGCTGGGCGCGGCCCTGTAGGGACGGGGGCATGGAGCAAGGGCGGAAGGGCATCCGGGTGCGCATTCGCGCTCATAAACTAATTCCAAAATATTATTTATATCGAGTTTTTTATATCTGTAATCTGCATCGCACCGGACCACCGGACTCGCTGTCGCCACCCATTGCCCGTCCCTGGTCCGTTCTCCTCCGGAGCGCGGCACCGTTGCCTCCGAGGTTCGCCCGATGAAACGCCCGAATTCCCTGCACCGCCTGGTGGCAGCCCTGGCCTTTGCCAGCCTTTCCGTCGCCGCCCAGGCCGCCGACATCACGGTCGGCTACCAGACCGGCATCGACCCGACCAAGGTGCCCCAGGCCGATGGCCTGTACGAGAAAGCCATCGGCGAGAAGATCGACTGGCGCCGCTTCAACAGCGGTCCGGAAGTGATCGCCGCGCTCGCCTCCGGAGACCTGCAACTCGGCAACATCGGGTCCAGCCCGCTGGCAGCGGCGACCTCGCGGAAGCTGCCGATCGTCGCCTTCATCGTTTCCGCGCAGATCAACGCCGCCGAGGCGCTGGTGGTGCGCAATGGAAGCGGGATCGGGAAACCCGAGGACCTGGTCGGCAAGACCATCGCTACCCCGTTCGTTTCAACCTCCCACTACAGCCTGCTCGGCGCCCTCAAGCACTGGCAGATCGATCCGTCCAAGGTGAAGATCGTCAACCTCAACCCGGCCGAGATCGCTGCCGCCTGGCGTCGCGGCGACATCGACGGGGCCTTCGTCTGGTCGCCGGCGCTGGGCGAGATCAAGAAAAGCGGCAAGGTCCTCACCGACGCCGCCGAAGTCGGCCAGTGGGGTGCGCCGACCTTCGAGGTGTGGGTGGCGCGCAAGGACTTCGCCGAGAAGCATCCTGAAATCGTCGCCCGCTTCGCCCGCGTCAGCCTCGATTCCTTCGCCGACTACAACGCGCACAAGGTCGAATGGACCGCCGACTCCGAGCCGGTGAAGAAGATCGCCCGGCTGACCGGCGCCGATCCCAGGGACGTCCCCGAACTGCTGGCCGGCTCGACCTTCCCGGAAAGCCAGGCGCAACTGTCCGCCGACCTGCTCGGCGGCGGCACCGCCAAGGCTATCGCCGGCACTGCCGAATTCCTCAAGGAACAGAAGCGCGTGCCGGCCGTCCTCGGCGACTACTCGCCCTACGTCAGCGCCGACTTCGTGCGCCAGGCGGAGCAGGTCCAGGTCGGCCAGCGCTGAATTCCGCGCCTCCGCTCCGCCTGTCGAAGCGGAGGCTTTCTTACCCTACGGAGGGCAGAACACATGAGCCGTCTGACGGCCGAGGCGATCAGCCTCTCATTCGAACAGCGCGGCCAGCGCCGCGCCATCCTCCGCGATCTCAGCCTGGGCCTGGCCAAGGGCGAGTCGCTGGTGGTGCTGGGTCCTTCGGGCTGCGGCAAGTCGACACTGCTGAACATCCTCGCCGGTTTCCAGACGCCGGACCAGGGACGCGTGCAGATCGACGGCCGGACACTCGAAGGGCCTGGCGGCGAGCGCGGCGTGGTATTCCAGGACGACGCCCTGATGCCCTGGCTCAACGCCCTCGACAACGTCGCCCTGGGCCTGCGCATCCGTGGCCTGGGCAAGGCCGAGCGCACCGCGCGGGCGCGCCAGGTCCTGCAACTGGTGGGCCTCCAGGAGTACGCCGAGCAGTCCGTCGCCCAGCTCTCCGGCGGCCAGCGGCAACGCCTCGGGCTGGCACGCGCGCTGGCGGTCGAGCCGGACTTCCTGCTGCTCGACGAGCCGTTCGGCGCGCTCGACGCGCTGACCCGCGAGCGCATGCAGGTGCTCCTGCTGGACCTGTGGAAGCAGACCGGCAAGGGCCTCTTCCTGATCACCCACAGCGTCGACGAAGCCCTGTTCCTGGCTACCGACCTGGTGGTGATGGACGGCCCGCCGGCGCGCATCGTCAAGCGCCTGCCGGTGGACTTCGCGCGGCGCTACGCCGCCGGCGAAACGGTGCGCTCGATCAAGGCCGATCCCGAGTTCGGCCGTTTGCGCCAGGCGTTGCTGGACGAATTCCTCGATGTCGCGGAGGCCGAACATGCCCACTGATACCCTCGGACTCGCCGCCGCCAAGCCTGTCCCGCGCAAGCGGCGCCTGCCCGGCGACCGTCGGCGCTGGGCCGCCGGTGCCAGCGTGCTGGCCCTGGCCCTGCTGTGGTGGGCGGCGACCCGTTTCGGCTGGGTCGACGTGCTGTTCCTGCCGGCGCCCGAACAGCTCTTCGAAGCCCTGCAACGGCTATGGCAGGAGGGCTACCTCGATGCCAGCCTGCTGCAACACGTCGGCACCAGCCTGCTGCGGGTGCTCCTGGCGCTCGGCGCCGCGGTGCTGACGGCGATCCCGCTGGGCGTGCTGATGGGCCTCAATCCCCTGGCCGGCGCCGCCCTCGATCCGCTGGTGGAGTTCTACCGGCCGATCCCGCCGCTGGCCTACTTGCCGCTGATCGTCATCTGGTTCGGCATCGGCGAGCTGAGCAAGGTGCTGCTGATCTACCTGGCGCTGTTCGCGCCGCTGCTCATCGCTACCGCCGCCGGCGTGCGCCGCGTCGACCGATCGCGGGTGCAGGCGGTGCGCTGCCTGGGGGCCAGCCGCTGGCAGGTGGTGCGCTACGTGATCCTGCCGAGCGCCCTGCCGGAGGTCCTCACCGGCCTGCGCATCGCCCTCGGCGTCGGCTGGTCGACCCTGGTCGCCGCCGAACTGATCGCGGCCAATCGCGGCCTCGGCTTCATGGTCCAGTCCGCCGCGCAATTCCTCGCCACCGACGTGGTGGTGGTCGGCATCCTGCTGATCGCCGCCATCGCCCTGGCCTTCGAACTGGGGCTGCGCTGGGTCCAGCGGCGCTTCGCCGCCTGGGGCTGAACGCGAGAGTCCCGAGTCATTCCCGAACCGGCCTTCACCCTCGCGGCGAAGGCCGGAGCGAGGGCGCGCAGGACGCGCCCGCAACCTGCCCGACGAGTAGCACGACATGAGCCTGACCATCCAACCCATCAGCCCGGCCCTGGGCGCCATCGTTTCCGGCATCGACCTCGGCGCGCCGCTGGACGACACCGGCCAGCGGGCCATCGAGCAGGCCCTGCTCGAACACCAGGTGCTGTTCTTCCGCGACCAGTCGCTGGAACCCAGGAGTCAGGCGCGCTTCGCCGCCCGCTTCGGCGACCTGCACATCCATCCGATCTACCCCAGCGTGCCGGAGCAGCCGGAGGTCATCGTCCTCGACACCGCGGTCACCGACGTGCGCGACAATGCCATCTGGCACACCGACGTGACCTTCCTCGAGACCCCGGCGCTGGGAGCCGTGCTCGCCGCCAAGCAATTGCCGCCGTACGGCGGCGACACCCTCTGGGCGAGCAGCACGGCGGCCTACGAGGCGCTGTCGGCGCCGCTGCGGCGCCTGCTGGACGGCCTCACGGCGACCCACGACATCGGCAAGTCCTTCCCCCGCGAGCGCTTCGGCGTCACCGAGGCTGACCTGGCGCGCCTGGAGGAGGCCCGCCTGAAGAATCCGCCGCGCTCGCATCCGGTGGTGCGCACCCATCCGCTCACCGGGCGCAAGGGCCTGTTCGTCAGCGACGGCTTCACCACCCGCATCAACGAACTGGCGCCGGCCGAGAGCGACGCGCTGCTGACGTTCCTCTTCGCCCATGCCACCCGCCCCGAATTCACCGTGCGCTGGCGCTGGCAGGAAAACGACGTGGCGTTCTGGGACAACCGCGTGACCCAGCACTACGCGGTGGACGACTACCGGCCACAGCGGCGGGTCATGCATCGCGCCACCATCCTCGGCGACAAGCCCGTCTGACGCCACCGCGCGCGGGCTTCCTCCGGCGGCCCGCGCCGGCAACTGTCCGTTCCGCCAGCTTTTGCTCTCGAAAAGGTCGCCTCTGCGACATTCGCTGTCGCGTCCCGGCGTGCCGCTCTCGCCTAAGCTTGGCGGGTCAATTGTTTCGAGAGTTTTCATCCATGCAAGAACGCATTCCGGATGAGCTGACCCTGCCAGAGCTCACCCTGCGTGGCCTGATCCTCGGTGCGCTGATCACCGTGGTCTTCACCGCCTCCAACGTCTACCTCGGGCTGAAGGTCGGCCTGACCTTCGCCTCGTCGATCCCGGCGGCGGTGATATCGATGGCCGTCCTGCGCTACTTCTCCGGCGCCAACATCCTCGAGAACAACATGGTGCAGACCCAGGCCTCGGCGGCCGGCACCCTGTCCTCGATCATCTTCATCCTTCCCGGCCTGCTGATGATCGGCTACTGGAGTGGCTTCCCGTTCTGGCAGACCGCGGCGATCTGCTCCATCGGCGGCATTCTCGGGGTGCTCTATACCATTCCGCTGCGCCGGGTGATGGTGGTGCAGAGCGAACTGCCGTATCCGGAAGGGGTGGCGGCGGCGGAAATCCTCCGGGTCGGCAGCGACGGCGCCGAGGACGAGGAAGACGCCCGCGCGCCGCGCGCCACCGGCAACGCACCGGGCCTGTACGACATCCTCGGCGGCGGCCTGGTGGCGGCGCTGTTCAGCCTCTGGAGCAGCGGCTTCAAGGTCCTCGCCGAAGGCTTCAGCGTCTGGCTCAGCGCCGGGCAGGCGGTGTTCCGCCTGTCCACCGGTTTTTCCCTGGCGCTGGTTGGTGCCGGTTACCTGATGGGCATCACTGCCGGCATCGCGATCCTCATCGGCGTGGTGGTCTCCTGGGGCGTCGCGGTGCCGCTGCTGACCGTCAACAGCGTGCCGGCCGACGGCCAGAGCCTGTCGGACCTGGCCACCCAACTGTGGAGTTCGCAGGTGCGCTTCCTCGGCGCCGGCACCATCGGCGTGGCCGCGCTGTGGACCCTGGCGACCCTGTTCAAGCCGATGGTGCGGGGCGTCTGGGCCTCCCTCGGGGCAGTGCGCGGCAATAGCCAGGCGAGCAGCCTGCGCACCGAGCTGGACATGCCGGCCAAGTGGATCCTGCTGATCGCCGGGATACTGCTGGTCTCGCTGTTCGTGGTCTTCAGCCACTTCCTCGGTGCCGCCGCGCCGGACATGGCCGGCCCGCAGTTCTGGAGCCTGGTGGCGGTATGCGTGGTGTTCGCCTTCTTCTTCGGCTTCCTGATCGCCGCCGCCTGTGGCTACATGGCCGGCCTGGTCGGTTCGTCGAGCAGTCCGATCTCGGGGATCGGGATCATCGCGGTCATCCTGGTGTCGTTGCTGATCCTCGGCTTCGGCAGCATCGAGGGCGGCCTGCTGGACCGCCAGAACGGCAAGCTGGCGATCGCCCTGGCGCTGTTCACCACCTCGGTGGTGCTGGCCATCGCGGCGATCTCCAACGACAACCTGCAGGACCTCAAGACCGGCTACCTGGTCGGCGCCACGCCCTGGCGCCAGCAGGTCGCGCTGATCGTCGGCTGCATCGTCGGCGCGCTGGTGATCCCGCCGGTACTGGAACTGCTCTACAGCGCCTACGGCTTCACCGGGGCCCTGCCGCGCGAGGGAATGGACCCCGGCCAGGCCCTGGCCGCGCCGCAGGCGACCCTGATGACGGCGATCGCCAGCGGGATTTTCCACGACGCGCTGAACTGGAACATGATCCTCATCGGCGTCGCCCTGGGCATCGCCCTGATCCTCGTCGACCTGCTCCTGCGCCGTACCGGCAAGGCCTGCCTGCCGGTGCTGGCGGTGGGCCTGGGGATCTACCTGCCGCCGACCATCGGCATGACCCTGGTGGTCGGCGCGCTGATTTCCTGGCTGCTGGAAAATGCCCTGAAGAAGCGCGCGGCGGGAGCCGGGGTCGACGAAGAGACCTATGCCGAAGAGCCGAAGCGACGCGGCGTGCTGCTGGCCTCGGGGCTGATCGTCGGCGAGAGCCTGATGGGCATCCTGCTCGCCGGGGTGATCGGCGCCACCGGCGAGGACGCGCCGCTGGCGCTGGCCGGCGCCGGTTTCGCGGGCATCGCCCAATGGCTGGGACTGGTGGTATTCGTCGCGATCTGCGTGCTGTTCTACCGGCGAGTGCTGGCGCGCTGAGGGATTCGCGGCTGCACGGGGATGGGATGTTGCCGCTAGCGTCATTCCCTGCGGTCAGGGACGGAGGATGAGGGAAGGGGCGCCCTGCGCGCCCCCTTTTCCTGCACTCAACGCACCAGGTGCAGGAACTGCAGGTGCCGCTCGTACTGGTCGAGCATGTCGTTGATGATCTGCTCCTTGGTGTAGCCCATCAGGTCGTAGTCCTGGCTACCCTCGGCGAGATGCACCTCGGCACGGAAGTAGCGGCGGTTCTTCAGGTGCAGGCCGCCCATGCCGGCACGCGCGAAGGACGGCGTGAAGTAGCCGCGCATCAGCACCTGGTAGAGGAACCGATGCTGCTCGCCATGACCGATCTCCAGGCTCAGCGAGGCGTTGCCCGGGTCGAGCTGGGCGTCCACCGCCAGGCCCTTCTCGCGGAACACCTCGGAAACCTCGCTGATCGCCGGGCGCACCACGTCGTTCATGAAGCGGTACACCTCGTCCCGCGAGGGGAAGTGCACGGCCTGCGACAGGCGTCGCTTCCAGCCGCCGGAGCGCTTGCCGTTGCCGCTCATCAGCGGCGCCAGGGAGTGGCTCCGCGCCCGCTGGCGCTGCGACTCCATGTAGAAGGCCTTGTGCAGGCCCCACATCATCAATAGCAGGATCAGCGAGAAGGGCAGGGAGGTCAGCACCACCGCCGACTTCAGCGCGTCGATGCTGCCGGCGAACAGCAGCCCGCCGGTGACCAGCGCGGTGACCGAGCCCCAGAACACCCGCAGCCACTTCGGTCCGTCGTCGTCGGCGCTGCCGCCGTGGGCGGAGAGGGTGGAGAGGACCACGGTGCCGGAGTCCGCCGAGGTGACGAAGAAGACGAAGCTGACCAGCACAGTGACGGTGATCACCGCGCGGCTCCAGGGGTAGTTCTGGAGCATCTGGTAGAGGGCCATCGACGGCTGCTCGATGGCCACCCGGCCGAGTTCGCTGGCGCCGCCGAGGGCCTGCTCCAGGGCGCTGTTGCCGAAGATCGACATCCACGCCAGGGTGAAGCCGAGCGGGATGAACAGCACGCCGAAGACGAATTCGCGGATCGTCCGGCCGCGCGAGATGCGCGCGATGAACAGGCCGACGAAGGGCGCCCAGGCGATCCACCAGGCCCAGTAGAACACCGTCCACGAGCCCAGCCAGTCGCTGGGACCACCGTAGGCGTAGAGGTCGAAGCTCTTGCCCGGCAGGTGGCCGAGGTAGTCGCCGACGTTCTGCACCAGGGTGTTGAGCAGGTGCTGGGTCGGACCGGCGAACAGCACGAACAGCAGCAGGCTGCAGGCCAGCAGCATGTTGATGTCGGAGAGGATGCGGATGCCCTTGTCGACCCCGGAGACCGCCACCGAGATCGCCGCGCCCATCATCAGCACGATGAGCGCCATCTGCACCGGGTGGGTATGCGGGATGGCGTACAGGTAGTCCAGCCCGGAGTTGAGCTGGAGCACGCCGAAGCCCATGTCGGCGCCGAGGCCGAACACCGTGGCGATGATGCCGAAGCAGTCCACCGTGTAGCCGATCGGCCCGTTGATGCGCTTGCCGATCAACGGGTAGAGCGCCGAGCGCAGGGCCAGTGGCAGGTTGTGGCGGTAGGCGAAGTAGGCCAGGGCCATCGCCACCAGGGCGAACACGCCCCAGCCGTGCAGGCCCCAGTGCAGGAACAGCAGTTCCATGGCCTGCCGCGCGGCTTCCTGGGTACCGGCCTCGCCTTGCGGCGGCTGGAGGAAGTGGGTCAACGGCTCGGATACGCAGAAGAAGAACAGGGTGATGCTGATGCCGGCGGCGAACAGCATGCCGGCCCAGGACAGGTAGCTGAATTCCGGCTCGTCGTGGTCGGCACCGAGCTTGATCTTGCCGTAGCCGGAAAGCGCGGTGACCACCACGAAGATCAGGTACAGCGTCATCGCCAGCAGGTAGTACCAACCGACGGTCTGCGAGGCCCAGGTCTGTGCGGCCAGCAGCCATTCGCCGGCGCGCTGGGGGAAGCCGATGACCACCGCGGCGAACAGCAGGATCAGGATCGCCGCACCGTAGAACACCGGGGGATTCATGCGGATGGGCGTGGGGGTGGAGGGGGTGGCGGAGGGCGATTGTGCGTCAGTCAAAACAGGCTGGTCTCCTCGTCCTTAATTTGATCAAGCGTTCAATATAAACACGATCAAGGGCCCGGGAGCCAATCCTTCGGACGTATGGGAGCCTTCGGCGCCGCGCTTTTCCCGCACGTTCGCCGAAGGATTCCTTCAGTTCGCCGCCAGTCCCAGGCGCCGCCTTCCCGCCTCCTCGTCGCCGCCTGCCTGCTCGGTGGCCAGTTGCAGGAGCAGGGCCTGTACCTGCTCCAGCGACGGCGCTCCGGCTTGGCCGAGCAGGCGCCGCAGACCGGCCAGCGATGGGTCTGGCGTTGCCCCGCCAAAATTCAGATGCTGCGGCAGGATTTCTTCCTTGTCGCTGACCAGCAGGGCGAAGTGGACGACGTTTTCCAGTTCGCGGATGTTGCCTGGCCAGGGATAGCTCTCGAGGATCCGCTGGGTCTCCACGCCGATGGCCGGCACCGGCAGGTCCAGGCGCTGGGCATAGACACCGACGAAGTATTCCGCCAGCGGCAGGATGTCTCCCGGACGTTCGCGCAATGGCGGCAGGCTCAGGCGGCCGTCGTGCAGGTACTGCTGCAGGCCGGCCAGGAACTTGCCGGCGCGCACCGCCTGGTCCAGGTCGACGCTGGTGGCGGTGACCAGGCGCACGTCATGGGGAATCGGCTGCTGCGCGCCGACCCGCAGCACCTCGCGTTCCTCCAGCGTCTGTAGCAGCCTGGCCTGCAACGTCAGCGGCAGGTCGCCGATCTCGTCCAGGTACAGGGTGCCGCCATTGGCCGAACCGAACCAGCCGGCGCGGCTGCCGACCGGGCCGTTGTGGGCGCCGGGGGCGTAGCCGAACAGCTCGGCTTCGGCGTGGTTGCGACTGAGGGCGCTGCAACTGACCGCGACGAACAGACCGGCGCGTTCGCTGTGGCGGTGGATCTGCCGGGCGAGCAGCTCCTTGCCGGTGCCGGTCTCGCCTTCGATCAGCACCGGCTGGCCCTGCGGCGCGAGGCGCTCGAGTTCTTCGCGGACCCGGTGCGAGCGTGGGTCGAAGAACACCAGGGCCTTGGCGCGGATGCTCAGCGGACTGCGGTCGGCGTCGGGGAAGGTCAACGGCGCGGGGCGTGGTTTCTCGCTCATGGGTAACTCCTTGACGGCACGGGGCGCCTCCAGCGCCTGCGCCGCGACGACGGACCGGGACGGCTGCGGGCGGGGGCCGTTGCGGAAAAAGAAACGCCGGTGCAAGCCATGCGACACCGGCGTGAACAAGGGGCGCTGCAACGGCGCCCAGCGTGGGAGTCGGGACGGGCTGGGGTCAGAAGGCCGGGACCACCGCGCCGGCATATTTCTTCTCGATGAAGGCTTTCACTTCCGGGCTGGTCAGCGCGGCGGAAAGCTTCTTCAGGGCGTCGCTGTCCTTGTTGTCCGGACGTGCCACCAGGTAGTTCACATAGGGCGAGTCGCGGTCTTCCAGGACCAGCGCGTCCTTGGCCGGGTTGAGCTTGGCCTCCAGCGCGTAGTTGGTGTTGATAAGGTCCAGGTCGACCTGGTCCAGCACGCGCGGCAACAGGGCCGATTCGAGTTCCTTGAACTTCAGGTTCTTCGGGTTCTCGGCGATGTCCTTGGGCGTGGCCAGGGCGTTGTTCGGGTCCTTCAGCTTGAGCAGGCCGGCCTTCTGCAACAGCAGCAGGGCGCGCCCGCTGTTGCTGCCTTCGTTGGGGATGGCGACGGTGGCGCCGTCGGGCAGCTCGGCCAGCGACTTGTATTTCCTCGAATAGCCACCGAAGGGTTCGACGTGTACGCCGACCACGGTGACCAGGTTGGTGCCCTTGCCTTTGTTGAAGTTCTCCAGGTACGGCAGGGTCTGGAAGTAGTTGGCGTCCAGACGCTTCTCGGCGACCTGCACGTTGGGCTGCACGTAGTCGGTGAACACCTTGATCTGGAGGTCGACGCCTTCCTTCGCCAGGGTCGGCTTGATGAGTTCGAGGATTTCCGCGTGAGGGATCGGCGTGGCGGCGACGATGAGCTTTTCCGCGGCGCTGGCGGAAACGCTGATGACGGAGGCCAGGGCAGTCAGCAGGAGCAGTTTTTTCATTCTTCGATCCTTGTAGGGCGATGTCCGCCGCTGCGCGCAGGGCGGTGAAGGAGGGGCGCCAACACGCGAGGGGCGGCTTGAAGGGGAGAGTAGCGACTCTTTTTATTCCATAAAAATATTATTTATTTATTTTTATATTCTATTAATGAATATGCGAGGGCTGAGGCAATTTGTCTCGCGACAACCGACCACAGCAGGACGGTCTAGGCTAACGGGTAAGATTTTCGTACCGAATTGCTCTGCATCAAGGCGGGTGGTCCGGGAATCTGCTTGCGACCCTTCCCGCATTCCTGCCATCCAGGGCTGCGGTCGCTTTCCAATGACAAGAACGATAGCTGAAGGATGTGTTCCAAAACCTTGCGTAGCGTTGCGCGTGAGGAAGCACGGCCGAATCCGCACGTAAGCCGGAAGGGCCGAGAACCTGAAGAGGAGTTGCCATGTTCGGATTGGAGGCTATCGACCTTGCCCGCATCCAGTTCGCGTTCACCGTGTCCTTCCACATCATCTTCCCGGCGATCACCATCGGGTTGGCCAGCTACCTGGCCGTACTGGAAGGCCTCTGGCTGAAAACGAACGAAGAGGTCTACCGCGACCTCTATCATTTCTGGTCGAAGATTTTCGCGGTCAACTTCGGCATGGGCGTGGTGTCCGGGCTGGTCATGGCGTACCAGTTCGGCACCAACTGGAGCCATTTCTCCGACTTCGCCGGGTCCATCACCGGTCCGCTGCTGACCTACGAGGTGCTCACCGCGTTCTTCCTCGAGGCCGGTTTCCTCGGCGTCATGCTGTTCGGCTGGAACCGCGTGGGACCGGGCCTGCATTTCTTCGCCACGGTGATGGTGGCGATCGGCACGCTGATCTCGACGTTCTGGATCCTCGCTTCCAACAGCTGGATGCAGACCCCGCAGGGCTTCGAGATCGTCGACGGCCGGGTGATCCCGGTGGACTGGGTGGCGGTGATCTTCAACCCGTCGTTCCCCTACCGCCTGCTGCACATGTCGGTCGCCGCGTTCCTCGCCACCGCCTTCTTCGTCGGCGCCTCGGCCGCCTGGCACCTGCTGCGCGGGCGCGACAACCCGGCGATCCGCAAGATGCTCTCGATGGCCATGTGGATGGCGCTGATCGTCGCCCCGGTACAGGCGCTGATCGGCGACGCCCATGGCCTCAATACCCTGGAGCACCAGCCGGCGAAGATCGCCGCGATGGAAGGCCACTGGGACAACAGCAGCGGCGAGCCGACCCCGCTGATCCTGTTCGGCTGGCCGGACATGCAGCGCGAGGAAACCCGCTTCAAGGTGGAGATCCCGGTGCTCGGCAGCCTGATCCTCAAGCACAGCCTGACCGAGCCGATCCCGGCGCTGAAGGACTTCCCGCCGGAAGACCGGCCGAACTCCACCGTGGTGTTCTGGTCGTTCCGGATCATGGCCGGCCTCGGCATGCTGATGATCCTGGTCGGCGTCTGGAGCCTGTGGCTGCGCTGGCGCGGCCAGGACAAGCTGTTCAACTCGAAGGCCTTCCTGCGCCTGACCCTGCTGATGGGACCGTCCGGCCTGATCGCGATCCTCGCCGGCTGGTTCACCACCGAGATGGGCCGCCAGCCCTGGGTGGTCTACGGGCTGATGCGCACCGCCGACGCCTCCTCGGCGCAGAGCGTGACGCAGATGAGCCTGACCCTGCTGACCTTCGTGGTGGTGTACTTCTCGCTGTTCGGCGTCGGCATCGGCTACATGATGCGCCTGGTGCGCAAGGGCCCGGTCACCCATGAGGGACGCGAGACCAACCCGGGAGGCGCCGGGCAGAAGCGCACGCCGGCGCGGCCGTTGTCGGCCGCCGGCGAAGGTTTCGACGAAGAGCACGACGGCCACGCGCAAGCGGCCGACCGCGACCAGGACAAGAGGAACTGAGACATGGGTATCGATCTTCCCCTCATCTGGGCGGTCATCATCATCTTCGGCATCATGATGTACGTGGTGATGGACGGCTTCGACCTGGGCATCGGCATGCTCTATCCGTTCTTCAAGGACAGCGGCGACCGCGATGTGATGATGAACACCGTGGCGCCAGTCTGGGACGGCAACGAGACCTGGCTGGTGCTGGGTGGCGCGGCGCTGTTCGGGGCCTTCCCGCTGGCCTACGCGGTGGTCCTGTCGGCGCTCTACCTGCCGTTGATCTTCATGCTCGTCGGGCTGATCTTCCGCGGCGTCGCCTTCGAGTTCCGCTTCAAGGCCAAGCCGGCCAAGCAGCACATCTGGGACAAGGCGTTCATCGGCGGTTCGCTGGTGGCGACCTTCTTCCAGGGCGTGGCGCTGGGCGCCTTCATCGAAGGCATCCCGGTGGAGAACCGCAGCTTCGCCGGCGGTTCGCTGGACTGGATCGCGCCGTTCCCGCTGTTCTGCGGCCTGGCCCTGATCGTCGCCTACACCCTGCTCGGCTGCACCTGGCTGATCATGAAGACCGAAGGCCGCCTGCAGGAGCGCATGCACGACCTGGCGCGCCCGCTGGCGCTGGTGCTGCTGGCGATCATCGGGGTGGTCAGCCTGTGGACGCCGCTGGCCCATGCCGAGATCGCCGCACGCTGGTTCAGCCTGCCGAACCTGTTCTGGTTCCTGCCGGTGCCGATCCTGGTCCTGGTGACCTTCTATGCGCTGCTGCGCTCGGTGGCCAACAACGACCACGTGAAGCCGTTCGTGCTCACCCTGGTGTTGATCTTCCTCGGCTACAGCGGCCTGGGGATCAGCCTGTGGCCGAACATCATCCCGCCGGCGGTGAGCATCTGGGAGGCCTCGGCGCCGCCGCAGAGCCAGGGCTTCATGCTGGTCGGCGCGCTGTTCATCATTCCCTTCATCCTCGGCTACACCGCCTGGAGCTACTACGTGTTCCGCGGCAAGGTGAAGCACGGCGATGGCTATCACTGAGGAGGCGCCGCATATGGTCCGTACGCCGAGTCATCCCGAACGAGATAGCGCGGCCAAGCCACCGCTCTGGCGACGCCTGGCCTGGCTGGCGGGTATCTGGACCGCCAGCGTGCTGGCCCTGGGCGTCGCCGCCTGGCTGATGCGCCTGTTCATGAGCGCGGCGGGGCTGGGCGTCCCGCACTGATCGACGATCCCATCCGGGCGCTCCGGCGCCCTTTTCCGAGAGCCCTCCGCTGGAGGGCTTCTTTTTGTCCGCCGATCCGCCAGTGCTTGGTGTTGCGCCGTAGGGCGTCAATCCTCGCGTTCCCGCCTTGCACCATCCAGGCCGGTTCGGCGGATAACCGCGCTGCGGGAGCCTTGGCGGCGGATGCGCCCTAGCGGCGCCTTGGTAGGGCGAATGACGCCGCAGGCGTTATCCGCCGATCCGCCATTGCTTGGCGTTGCGCCGTGGGGCATCAGTCCTCGCGGCCCCTGACCCGTGCCAGTTGCTCCAGTCGCCCCAGGTAGTCGCGCGGGGTTTCGCCGAGCAGGCGGCGGAACATGCTGCTGAAGGCCCGCGTACTGCCGTAGCCGAGGTCGCGGGCGACCACCTGCACGCTGTCGCCGGCCAGCAGGCGCGGCAGGGCTTCGGTCAGGCGCAGTTGCTGGCGCCACTCATGGAAGCTCATCTGCAATTCCTGGGCGAACAGCCGCGCCAAGGTGCGCGAGCTGGCGCCGACCCGCAGGCCCCAGTCATCGAGGGTCAGCCCCAGTTCCGGCTGTTTCAGCAATGCCTGGCAGATCGCCTGCAAACGGCGGTCGCGGGGCATCGGCAGGTACAGCGGCATCCGTTCGAGGTTGGCGATCTCGCTGAGGATCAGCTCTTGCAGGCGCTGGCGGAAGTCGTCCAGGCGCGGCTGGCTCTCGAGGTGGATGGCGCGCAGGATCATTTCCCGCAGCAGCGGCGTCACCGCCAGTACGCAACAGTCGTTTAGCGGTGTCGGTGTTTCGGGTTGCTCGATGAACAGGGTGCGCATGTGCACCTCGCCGGACATGAATATCTCGTGCTCCACCCGGGGCGGAATCCATACCGCGCGGGTCGGCGGGATCACCCAGGCGCCGTGGTGGGTGGCCAGGCGCATCAGGCCGCGAGCGGCGTAGAGGAACTGCGCCTGCGGGTGGAAATGCCGCCCCAGGTGATGGCCGTCGGGGAAGTCGAGGGAGATGGCGGCCAGCAGGCCGTCCGGGCGGTGCTCGATCAGCATGTCCGTTTCGATGACCTCGCTGTCCTGTCTGCGCTTTTCGGTCAACCTATCATGCCCGGGTCATGACGCCCATTCCTCACCGACCATTCAGACCGCACGCCATGAACCGACCTCGAACCGTTATCCGCTTCATCAACGCCGCGCATGTCATCGACCATATGTTCATGCTGATCTTCCCCGCCGCCGTGCTCGGCATGGCCGGCAGCTTCGACCTCGACTACGCCGGTCTGATCGGCCTGTCGCTGGGCGGTTTCATCGCCTTCGGCGCCTGTTCGCTGCCGGCCGGCTGGCTGGGCGATACCTGGAGCCGGCGGCGGATGATGCTGCTGTTCTTCTTCGGCATCGGCGCCGCCGCGCTGCTCACCGGGCTGGCCGGCAGCGTACCGATGCTGGTGACCGGGCTGACCCTGATCGGGGTGTTCGCCGCGATCTACCACCCGGTCGGCACCGCGATGCTGGTGGCACACGCGGAGAACCGCGGCCGCGAGATCGGCATCAACGGCATGTGGGGTAACCTCGGGGTCGCCTTCGCCGCGCTGCTTACCGGCTTTCTCACCGCGCACTTCGGCTGGCGTGCGGCGTTCATCCTGCCCGGCGGGGTGGCCATCCTGCTCGGCATCGGCTTTTTCTTCTGCGTGCGCGAGGAGCCATCGCCGCACCTGTCGGCCAAGGCCGCGGCGCGTGGCGAGGACAGCGAGGGTCTGTCGATGCGCCGGGTGTTCGGCGTGCTGGCGCTGGTCACCGCCACCGGCGGGGTGGTGTTCAACGCCAGCACCGTGACCTACCCGAAGCTGTTCCAGGAGCGCCTGAGCGACTTGCTGGCGTCGCCGCAGACCCTTGGCGTGGTGGTCAGCCTGGCCTATGCCTTCGGCGCGGTGGCGCAACTGATCATGGGCCGCCTGATCGATCGCCTGAACCTGAAGTTGCCGTTCGTCTTCCTCACCTTCTGCCAGGTGCCGCTGCTGCTGGCCCTGGCCTACGGCCACGGCAGCGCGGTGGTGCTGTTCGGCGCGCTGTTCATGTTCGCGGTGTTCGGCCAGGTGACGGTGAACGACGCGATGGTCGCCCACTTCGTCGCGCCGCAGTGGCAGGCGCGGGTCTTCGCCCTGCGCTATTTCCTGTCGTTCGGTGCCAGCGCGGCGGCGATCCCGATGATCGCCTACCTGGAGCCACGGCAGGGGCTGCTGGGGTTGTACCTGGTACTGGCGGGCTTCGCCGCGCTGACCTTCGCCGCGGCGCTGGTGTTTCCGCGTCCGGCGCGCAGCGCCGCGGTGGGCGCCTGAGGAAGAGGGCGCCCGGACAGCACGAGCCGGCCGGGCGTCGATGGCTCAACGCCGTATCAGAGCAGTTCGAGCGCCACGGCGGTGGCTTCGCCGCCGCCGATGCACAGCGAGGCGACGCCGCGCTTGCCGCCTTTCTGGCGCAGGGCGTTGATCAGGGTGAGGATGATCCGCGAGCCGGTGGAGCCGACCGGATGGCCCTGGGCGCAGGCGCCGCCATAGACATTGACCTTGGCATGATCGAGGCCGTGTTCGCGCATGGCGAGCATGGTGACCATGGCGAAGGCTTCGTTGATCTCGAACAGGTCGACGTCGTCCTTGTTCCAGCCGGTCCTGGCGAACAGGTTGGTCATCGCGCCGATCGGCGCCAGGGTGAACTCGCTCGGGTCCTGGCTCTGGGTGGCATGGCCGACGATTCGCGCCAGCGGCTTCAGGCCACGGCGCTGGGCTTCCTCGGCGGTCATCAGGACCAGCGCGGAGGCGCCGTCGGAGATCGAGCTGGCATTGGCGGCGGTGATGGTGCCGTCCTTGCGGAACGCCGGCTTGAGGCTGGGGATCTTCTCCAGGTTGGCGGTCAGCGGTTGCTCGTCGTCCTTCACCACGTTCTCGCCCTTGCGGCTGGTGACGGTGACCGGGACGATTTCCGCCGCCAGCGAGCCATCGGCGATGGCGGCCTGGGCGCGCTTGAGCGATTCGATGGCATAGGCGTCCATCTCCTCGCGGGTCACGCCGTACTTGTCGGCGGTCTCCTGGGCGAACGAACCCATCAAACGGCCGGTGCGGGCGTCCTCAAGGCCGTCGAGGAACATGTGGTCCTTGATCTCGCCGTGGCCCATGCGCAGGCCGCTGCGGGCTTTCTCCAGGACATAGGGCGCGTTGGACATGCTTTCCATGCCACCGGCGACCATCACCTGGTTGGTGCCAGCCTTGAGCAGGTCGTGGGCCAGCATCACCGCCTTCATCCCGGAGCCGCACAGCTTGTTGATGGTGGTGCAGCCGGTGGCGGCGGGCAGGCCGGCCGCCAGCGCGGCCTGGCGGGCCGGGCCCTGCTTCAGGCCGGCGGGCAGGACGCAACCCATGATCACTTCCTGTACGTCCTCGGCGGCGATGCCGGCGCGCTGCACCGCTTCGCGGATCGCGACGGCACCCAGGTCGACCGCGGAAACGCCGGCCAGGCTGCCCTGGAAGCCGCCCATGGGAGTACGGGCGCCGGCGACGATGACGATATCGGACATGGAACGTTACCTCTTGTTCTGGATAGGGTCTGAACGATTCAGTGGGCGGATTCTATCTTGTGACCAGGAGGCTCCGAAAGGTCACGGGGCAAATCACTCTTTTGACTGATGAACAAAGCCCGCCGACGGCTCTAGAGTCGGCCTCATCCTGACAACGAACCCGCTCCCAGGTGTACGCCCCATGCTGAAGACCCGTCTCATCCCGGCCGCCGCCGGCGCTTATCAGTATCCGTTGCTGATCAAGAGCCTGATGCTTTCCGGCCGTCGTTACGAAAAGAGTCATGAAATCGTCTACCGCGACCAGGTGCGCTACAGCTACGCCACCTTCAACGAGCGCGTCGCGCGCCTGGCCAACGTACTCAGCGAGGCCGGGGTGAAGGCCGGCGACACGGTGGCGGTGATGGACTGGGACAGCCATCGCTACCTGGAATGCATGTTCGCCATCCCGATGATCGGGGCGGTGCTGCATACCATCAATATCCGCCTCTCCCCGGAGCAGATCCTCTACACCATGAACCACGCCGAGGATCGCTTCGTGCTGGTGAACAGCGAGTTCGTCCCGCTCTACCAGGCGGTGGCGGGGCAGCTGGCCACGGTGGAGCGGACCATCCTGCTCACCGATGGCGCGGAGAAGAGCGCGGAACTGCCCGGCCTGGTCGGCGAATACGAGTCGCTGCTGGCCGCGGCCAGCCCGCGCTACGACTTCCCCGATTTCGACGAGAACTCCATCGCCACCACCTTCTACACCACCGGCACCACCGGCAATCCGAAAGGTGTGTATTTCAGCCACCGGCAACTGGTCCTGCACACCCTGGCGATGGCTTCGACCATCGGCAGCCTGGACAGCATCCGCCTGCTCGGTACCAGCGACGTGTACATGCCGATCACCCCGATGTTCCATGTCCACGCCTGGGGCACTCCGTACGTGGCGACCATGCTCGGGGTCAAGCAGGTCTATCCCGGGCGTTACGATCCGGAACTGCTGGTCGAACTGTGGAAGCGCGAGAAGGTCACCTTCTCCCACTGCGTGCCGACCATCCTGCAGATGGTGATGAACGCCAGGGCTGCCCAGGGCGTGGACTTCAAGGGCTGGAAGGTGATCATCGGCGGGAGCGCGCTGAACCGCTCGCTCTACGAGGCGGCCAAGGCGCGCGGCATCCAGCTGACCGCCGCCTACGGCATGTCGGAGACCTGTCCGCTGATTTCCTGCGCCTACCTCAACGACGAACTGCTGGCCGGAAGCGAGGACGAGCGCACCACCTACCGGATCAAGGCCGGCGTGCCGGTGCCGCTGGTGGATGCGGCGATCATGGACGAACAGGGCCGCTTCCTCCCGGCCGACGGCGAGTCCCAGGGCGAGCTGGTGTTGCGCTCGCCATGGCTGACCCAGGGGTATTTCCGCGAACCCGAGCGCGGCGAGGAGTTGTGGCGCGGCGGCTGGATGCATACCGGCGACGTGGCGACCCTGGACGGCATGGGCTTCATCGAGATCCGCGACCGCATCAAGGACGTGATCAAGACCGGCGGCGAGTGGCTGTCCTCCCTGGAGCTGGAAGACCTGATCAGCCGCCATCCGGCGGTACGCGAAGTGGCGGTGGTCGGGGTGCCCGATCCGCAATGGGGCGAGCGCCCGTTCGCCCTGCTGGTGGTGCGCGAGGGCCAGCAACTGGACGCCCGTGGCCTGAAGGAGCACCTCAAGCCTTTCGTCGAGCAGGGCAACATCAACAAGTGGGCGATCCCCTCGCAGATCGCGGTTGTTACCGATATTCCCAAGACCAGCGTCGGCAAGCTGGACAAGAAGCGCATCCGTATCGAGATCGCCCAGTGGCAGGAAGCCGGCAGCGCCTTCCTGTCGACCGTCTGACGGGGCTTTCCTACACCGCTGAAACGCCCGGAGGCCAAGCAAACGCTTGGTCTCCGCGTTTTCGCGACCGCCCGGTCATTCTCCATCCGCCGCAAAGGCGCGAGCCAGAGTGGTTGCGCCGCGCAAATCACACTTTCGAGGGATCAAGCGGCAGGCAGCGCTAGCTATAGTCCACGCACTCATAACAAAAAACACACATGGAGTAGCGTCGATGACAACCCGTAATCCGTTCTCGCGTCGGGCCCGGTTGCCGTTGGCCGTCAGCCTGGCTTCCTCGCTGGCGGCTCCGGCCTTTGGGGTGACCTTCAACATCGGGGAAATCGAAGGTTCCTTCGACTCGGCGTTGTCGGTCGGGGCCAGCTGGTCGACCGCCAAGCCGAACAAGAACCTGATCGGTGTGAACAACGGCGGCAAGGGACTTTCCCAGACCTCCGACGACAGCCACTTGAACTTCAAGCGTGGGGAAACGTTCTCGAAGGTCTTCAAGGGCATCCATGACCTCGAGCTGAAGTACGGCGATACCGGTGTGTTCCTGCGCGGCAAGTACTGGTACGACTTCGAACTGAAGGACGAGCACCGCGAGTTCAAGGACATCGACGACAGCGGCCGCAAGACCCTGGCCAAGTCCTCCGGCGCCGAACTGCTCGACGCCTTCATCTACCACAACTATGCCATCGGCGATCTGCCGGGCAGCGTGCGCCTGGGCAAGCAGGTGGTGAACTGGGGCGAGAGCACCTTCATCCAGAACGGCATCAGCGCCATCAACCCGATCGACGTCACCGCCTTCCGCCGGCCCGGCTCGGAGATCAAGGAAGGCCTGATCCCGGTGAACAT